>JAGWMX010000012.1 GCA_028871525.1 Gammaproteobacteria bacterium | reverse complement strand
ACCCGCTTGAGGCGTTGCGCCCAGGTCATCGCGCGGCGCTTTTCGTCGGGGGTGCGGCGGTCGGTGTTCGCGTCGGTCGAGTCCGGGTCGGAGGCAAGCCGTTTGCCGCGCCCCGCCGGCGTCAGTTGCGCCCGCAAGTTGGCGTTCGGCGCAAACACACCGTGGAAACGGGTGAGGTGCGCGCGTGGTGGCGGGACGAGGGCCGCGAGTTTGGCGATGAACTCGATGGGCTCGAACTGGACATGCGTCGTGCCGTTCCGCCACGGGGTCTTGAGCTGGTAACGCACCCTGCCTTGCGGCGAGAGTGACAGGCGCTTTTCGCTGATCGCCGGACGCGCGATGTAGCGGCACAGGCGTTCGAGCTTCTCGCTTTCGTGCGCCTCGGCGGCAACGCCGGCATGCAGTGAGAATCCGGCAACCGGGCCGGCGCCGCCTTCCAGCAGACCAGCGTCGCCGGGCAGTGTTTGCAGGGTGACGACCTTGCGCCCGGCCTGCGCGCCGGTGGCGATGCGATAGGTGATCGAACTCATCCGCAGCGCGTCCAGGCCGTTGTCGCTGCCGGCGCTATCCGACAGGAAGGTGGATTCGTCCTCGCCTTCGAGCCAGCCTTTGCGCGTCAGATGCCGGCACACGCGATGCGCGATGGTGCCGGCCAGCTGCGTCAACTGCGCGGAGGTCGGCGCGCGGGCGCGGTGCAGACGCGGTTTGCGCTGGGCTGGCTCCACGTTCGCCTCATACACGCCGTCGAGCCACAGCATGTGGAAATGGATGTTCAGATTGAGCGCGCTGCCGAAGCGCTGGATCAGGGTCGCCGCGCCGCATTGGGCGCAGCCGCGCTCGATACCCGTCTGATCGGCCAACCAGCCGGCGATCACGCGGTGCACGATCGCCAGCACCGGGCCGATGGCGTCGGGCTTGCTGGCGAACAGGAAGCGCAAGGGGTACGGAAAGCTCAGCACCCACTGCCGCACCGGTCGCAGGCCGAACACGTCCTCTACCAGGTGTCGCGCCGACTCGGCCATGCGCCGCGCGCCGCAACTCGGGCAGAACCCGCGCTTCTTGCAGGAAAATGCCACCAGTCTCTCTGCGTGGCACTGCTCGCACACCACGCGCAGGAAGCCGTGGTCGAGCACGCCGCAGCGCAGGGCGGATCCTGGAAGTCGGCACGGGTGGCGGTGGCATCGCCCACTATTTTGGAACGCATCCGACCCTCCGCTGCGATGTGACTGCCGTCGATGTCCACGATATCCGCGAGATCGAAGAGGGGTACCGGTTCGTCAAGGTGGAAGGGGTCGATCTTCCCTTCGATGACCAGAGTTTCGATCTGGTCATTACCAATCATGTGATCGAGCACGTCGGCGACTACGACGACCAGCTCCGTCACCTGGGAGAGATCCACCGGGTTATGAAGGTCGGCGGCTCGGGATATCTGGCCGTGCCGAATTGCTGGATGCTCACTTAGCAGCAGCCCACGAGCCGAAGGCGAGTGAGTGCGCACGCGTGCGAACCGTCACGGACGCTGCTGGCCCCGTGCGGAGTCAATGCGGGCGGATCGCCTGCTGAACTCGTTTCCGGACCGGATCGAAACCGATAAATCGCATGTCTGAAGCTGCCCCGCATACGCTCAGCGTCGTCGACGCGGACCTGCACCAGCTCGAGCGTGGCATCAACCGGATGGCCGCCAGCGCCCGCGCACAATTGGCGCGGCTGCTGGCGGCGCTGCGGCGCGGCGCTGCCGACGAACTGGCCGCGGTGATCGCCGATGACGCCGAGATCGACGCCTGGCGCCGGCAGCTGGACGATCAGGCGATCGCATTGATCGCGCGGCTGCAGCCGCTGGCCCGCGACCTGCGGGTGATCGTCGCCGCACAGCGCGTCGCCCGCGAGCTGGAACGTGTCGGCGACCACGTCAAGCGCATGGCCAAGCGCCTGCGGCAGATGCAGTTGCCGCTGCCGGCGGAAATCGTCAGCCGTTTACAGTGGATCGGCGGTCAGGCGCAGTCGCTGTTGTCGCAGGCAGTGGAGGCGTTCCAGCGCAGCGACGCCGCCGGCGCCGAACGCGCCTGGGCCGACGACGCCGAATTGGACCGCATGTATCGCGGCCTGATCGCCGAACTTTTAGCGCGGATGCAGAAGGAGCCGATCTGGGTCGAGACTGGCGTCGGCCTGGTGATGGTGGCAAAAAGCCTGGAGCGCATCGGCGATCACGCCACCAACATCGCCGAAGAGGCGCGCTGCGTCGCCATCGGTGAGCGTCCGCCGGGAGATCGGCGCGGTTGAAGGCGCGCCGGCTGTCGTCGGCGCCGGTTTGCGGGATAATGGCGGCGAATCCCTACACCGGCCCGGCATGAGCAGCCAGCGCCTGTACCGCGTCAGCTTTCTGTATCAGGGCCAGGTCTACGAGATCTATGCCCGCGCCGTGAGCCATGGCGCGTTGCTGGGTTTTGTCGAAGTCGAGAAGCTGGTGTTCGGCGAGCGCAGCACCGTGGTGGTCGATCCGTCGGAAGAAAGACTCAAGTCCGAATTCGCCGATGTCGAGCGCACCTTCATTCCGGTGCACGCGGTGCTGCGCATCGACCAGGTCGACAAGGCCGGCGCTGCGCGCGCGGTTGCGGCCAGCGGCGAAAGCGCCAAGGTGATGCCGTTTCCGGTATTCGGCAGCGGCGGGGGCGAACATAAAAAGTAATCCGGGCCGGCGCCGATGATGCGGTTTTCGATGCTCGGTTCCGGCAGTCGCGGCAACGCCACGCTGGTTGAGGTCGAGCACACTCGGCTGCTGATCGACTGCGGCTTTGGCCTGCGCGAGGCCGAACGGCGTCTGGCGCGCCTCGGCGTCCCGCCCGAGTCGCTGGCGGCCATCCTGGTGACCCACGAGCACGATGACCACCGCGGCGGCGTCGGTCGATTGGCGGCACGGCACGCGCTGCCGGTGTGGGCCACCGCCGGCACGTTCGCCGCCTGGCCCGACGCGCCGGCGGCGGCGCTGCGGCAACTGATCGATCCGCACCGAAAATTTGCCGTCGGCGCATTGCAGGTCGAACCGCTGGTGGTGCCGCACGATGCGCGCGAGGCTTGCCAGTTCGTGATTTCGGACGGCGCATTCCGGCTCGGCGTCCTGTCCGACGCCGGCCATGTCACCGCGCTGATGCGCGAGCGCTTGTCCGCCTGCGATGCGCTGCTGTTGGAGTTCAACCACGATCCGCAGATGCTTGCCGACGGCCCGTATCCGCCGGCGCTCAAGCGGCGCGTCGGCGGCGACTACGGACATCTGAGCAACGCCCAGGCGACACAACTGCTCGGCACGATCGACTGCAGCAGACTGCGTCATCTGGTGCCGATCCATCTGTCCGAGGTCAACAACACACCGGCGCGCGCGTTGACGGCCGCCGCCGCGGCGCTGGGTTGCGCGCCGGGCTGGCTCGGCTGCGCGCAGCAGGACGACGGTCTCGCCTGGCGGGAGTTGCGCGGGTGAGGCTGCGCGTTTCGACGCTGACTCAATGCCAGCGTCGGCGAAGCCGAACGCCCGGCCATGGACGGCCGGGCCGGGACCGAAACGAAGCCTCCACGGTTGCGCCAGGGATGGCAGCATAAAACCTATGAATTTCACCCAGCTCATCGGCCAGCCACAGCTGTCGGCGTTTCGCCTTCGGCGTTTGCTCGAGGCGCTGCGTCGGCACGTCCCGAGCTTGCGCGAGGTCGAAGTCTGGTCGCTGTATTTCGTCGATGCCGGGCCGGAGACGCCGGCGACGGCGCTGCGCGAGCTGCTGGGGCCGGGAGCGGATACGTTGCCGGACGCCGACGGCCGGCTGTACGTGGTGCCGCGGCTGGGAACCACTTCGCCGTGGTCGTCGAAGGCAACCGATATCGCGCGTGTCTGCGGGTTCGACAGCGTGCGGCGCATCGAGACCGGCCGCGCGCTGTTGCTGCACGGCGTGGCGACCCTGCCGCCGGATGCGCTGATCGATCTGCACGATCCGATGACCGAGAGCGTGATCGCACTCGAAACCGGCCTGGCCCGGCTGTTCGAGGCGCCGCCGCCGCGTCCGCTGCGGCGGATCGCGCTCGGCGCTCACCCGGAGCAAGCGCTGGAGCAGGCGAATCGCGAACTCGGGCTGGCGCTGTCGCCGTCCGAAATCGCCTATCTGGCGGAATATTTCGCCGGCGTCGGCCGCGAGCCGACCGATGCCGAACTGATGATGTTCGCGCAGCTCAACTCCGAACACTGCCGGCACAAGATTTTCAACGCTGCCTTCGTCATCGACGGCGTCCGGCAGGCGCGCTCGCCGTTCGATCTGATCCGCGCCAGCACCGCGGCCTCGCCGCAGGGCGTGCTGTCGGCCTATCGCGACAACGCGGCGGTGGTCGAAGGGCCCGTCGCCGGGCGCTGGTTCTGCGACGGCGATGGCGTTTGGCGGATGCACCAGGAGCCGGTGCACCTGCTGATGAAAGTGGAGACGCACAATCATCCCACCGGCATCAGTCCGCATCCGGGCGCCGCCACCGGCGCCGGCGGCGAAATCCGCGACGAAGCGGCGACCGGGCGCGGCGGCAAACCCAAGGCCGGCCTGTGCGGTTTTGCCGTGTCGGACCTGCGCTTGCCCGGCCTGCCGCAGCCGTGGGAGGCCGACACGGCCGAGCGTGCGCCGCAGATGGCCAGTGCGCTGCGGATCATGCTGGAGGCGCCGATCGGCGCCGCCGCCTACAACAACGAATTCGGCCGGCCGAATCTGTGCGGCTACTTCCGCACTTTCCAGATGCGGCTGCCGGACGGCGGCCGGCGCGGCTACGACAAGCCGGTGATGCTGGCCGGCGGTCTCGGCAACATTCGAACCGGGCACGTCGCCAAGCGCGAGCTTCCGGTCGGCGCGGCGCTGGTGGTGCTCGGCGGTCCGGCCATGCTGATCGGCTTGGGCGGCGGCGCCGCCTCGAGCATGGCCACCGGCACTTCGTCGGCCGAGCTCGACTTCGCGTCGGTACAGCGGGCCAACCCCGAACTCGAGCGCCGTTGCCAGGAGGTGATCGACGCCTGCTGGGCGCTGGGCGAAGACAACCCGATCCTGTCGGTTCACGACGTCGGCGCCGGGGGATTATCCAACGCGCTGCCCGAGCTGGTTCACGCCGATGGCCGCGGCGGGCATATCCGGCTGCGCGATATCGACAGTGCCGATCGGTCGCTGTCGCCGATGCAGATCTGGTGCAACGAGGCGCAGGAACGCTACGTGCTGGCGCTGGCCGAGACCGGGCTGCCGCGGCTGGCGGCGATCTGCCGCCGCGAACGTTGCCCGCACGTAGTGGTCGGGCGCGCCACGGCCGAACCGCGATTGACGGTTGCGGATCGCGAACCGCCATTGCCGGTGGACGTGCCGCTGCCGGTGCTGTTCGGCAAGCCACCGCGACTGACGCGCGAGGTGCGGCGGCGTGAGGCGGATCTTCCGGCGCCGGATCTGCAGTCGATCTCCCTGGCCGAGGCCATCGACCGCGTGCTGCAGCTGCCGTGCGTCGCCGGCAAGGGTTTTCTGATCACCATCGGCGATCGCACCGTCGGCGGGTTGACGGTGCGCGATCAGATGGTCGGACCGTGGCAGGTGCCGGTGGCGGACTGCGCGGTTACGGCAAGCGGCTACACCGCGGTTACCGGCGAGGCGATGGCCGTCGGCGAGCGGCCGCCGCTGGCGCTGATCGATGCGCCGGCCTCCGGCCGCATCGCGGTCGGCGAGGCGATCACCAACATCGCCGCGGCACGCATCGCGCGCCTGGCCGACGTGCGCCTGTCGGCCAACTGGATGGCCGCGGCCGGCAGCGGCGACGAAGACGCGCGGCTCTACGACACCGTGCGCGCGGTCGGCGCTGAATTGTGCCCGGCGCTGGGTGTGGCGATTCCAGTCGGCAAGGATTCGCTGTCGATGCGCAGCACCTGGCGCGCGGCCGACGGTCGGACGCACACGCAGACCGCGCCGCTGACGCTCAACGTGACGGCGTTTGCGCCGGTGGTCGACGTGCGCGCGACGCTGACACCGCAACTGATCACCGACCCCGGGACGCGGCTGCTGCTGATCGATCTCGGCAGCGGACGCAACCGGCTCGGCGGCAGCGCGTTGGCGCAGGTGTTCGGCGCCCGGCAGGGCCGGCTCGGCGGCGCGGTGCCCGATGTGGACCAGCCGGCGGCGCTGCGCGCGGCCTTCGAGCTGGTGCAGCAGGTCAATGCGCAGGCGCAGGTTCTGGCTTATCACGATCGCAGCGACGGCGGACTGCTGGTGACGCTGTGCGAAATGGCGTTCGCCGGCCGTTGCGGCCTGCAACTCGACCTCGACGCTCTCGGTGAACCGCTGTCGGCCTTGTTCGCCGAGGAACTCGGCATGGTGTTGCAGCTGCGCGCCGATCACGCTGCGGCGCTGTGCGCCCGGGCGCGCGCGGCCGGTCTGGCCGTGCACCTGATCGGTGCGCCGCTGGCCGAGCCGCTGCTGCGCATCCGCTCGGCGCGCGCGCCTGTCTACGAAGCGCCACTGCATGATCTGCTGGCGCTGTGGGCGCGAACCAGCCACCGGCTCGCCGCGCTGCGCGACGATCCGGACTGCGCCGCCGAGGAATACGCGGCGCTTGCCGACCGTGGCGATCCTGGCTTGCAGCTGCACCTGACCTTCGCCCTCGACGATCCGCCTGCGATCCTGAGCCGCAGACCGGAGGTCGCAATCCTGCGCGAGCAGGGCGTCAATGGCCAGGCGGAGATGGCCTATGCTTTCGACGCTGCTGGTTTTACCGCGGTCGACCTGCACATGACCGACCTGCTCGAAGGTCGACGGCGGCTCGAGCAGTTCGCCGGTGTCGTCGCCTGCGGCGGTTTTTCCTACGGCGACGTGCTCGGTGCCGGCCAGGGCTGGGCCAAGTCGGTCCGCTGCAACGCAGCGGTGCGCGAGCAGTTCGCCGCTTTTCTCGCCGACACCGGCCGTTTCACGCTCGGCGTCTGCAACGGCTGCCAGATGCTGGCGGCCCTGGCCGAGCTGATTCCCGGCGTCGCGGACTGGCCGCGCTTCGTGCGCAACCGCAGCGAACAGTTCGAGGCACGCTGGAGCCAGGTGGAGATCCTGGAGAGTCGTTCGCTGTTTTTTTCCGGCATGGCCGGTTCGAGACTGCCGGTCGCGGTGGCTCACGGCGAAGGCCGCGCGCAGTTCGCGCGCGCCGGGCAGCTCCAGCGCCTGCTGGCCGGTGCGCAGGTGGCGATGCGCTTCGTCACCAGCCGGGGCGAGGTGGCCGAGCGCTATCCGGCCAATCCCAACGGCTCGCCGGGCGGCGTGACCGCGCTGTGCAACGCCGACGGCCGGGTGACGGTGATGATGCCGCACCCGGAGCGGACGGTTTCGGGTGTCACCGGGAGCTGGTGGCCGCGGCGCTGGGATCGGTGCACACCCTGGATCCAGCTGTTCCGGAACGCCCGTGCCAGGATCGGCTGAACCCGCCGTCTTGCAGGCGGCGCCACCCGCTCGCGGTTGCTGCGGACTCTGAGTTCACGCGCTGGAGGTTAACGCGGCGGCGGTGTGCTCGATGGAACGGCAGGCGGCGCGCTCGAGTGCGTGGCCGGTACCGGCGCACTTGCGGCGGCCGACGGTACGCTCGCAGACGAAGCCGGAGCGACGGCGCCAGTCGCCGGGGGTGTCGCTGCGGGCGCCGGCGACCTTGCACCGGCTGCCGGCGCGCTCGCGGCCGAAGCCGGGATATCCCCGCCGCCGTCGTCCGGCAGCAGCAGGTCTCGGTTGGGCGGATTGCCGTCGTAGACCTGCGATTGCCGGTGCTGCAGAAACGCGGTGCGGACGAAGATGTAAGGGTCGAACTGCGATTCCATCAGGCGCTCGCTGCCGAGCAGGCCGGCGCGCGTGTCGATCAGATTCAGCCCGACGACCGGAACCTTGACGTGCAGGAAGTTATTGTGCGTGTCATTAAAGTAGGTCAGCGGATTGGTCGGCACGTCACCGGCGAAACCGACCAGATCGCGGTTGTCGCTCGGCCCCAAAAACGGCAGCATCAGGTACCAACCCGGACCGACGCCCCAATATCCAAGCGTCTGGCCGAAATCCTCGTCGTGCGCCGGCAGGCCGGCTTCGGTGGCGACGTCCAGCAGGCCGCCGAGGCCGGCGGTGGAATTCAGCAGCAGCCGGCCGAGATCGGAGAACCCCTGCTTGAATTTTGCCTGCAGAAAGTCGTTGACGATGGTTTTCGGATAGAAGAAGTTGGCCAGGACATTGTGAATGCCGCGCCGGGCCGGCGTCGGTACGGCGGCGACGTAGCCGCGAGCCACCGGCTGCATCACGTATTTATCCGCTTTCAGATTGAACTGAAACACCGCCCGGTTGACCGGTTCCAGCGGATCACGCGGCTGATCGGGCGGCGAGTGCGCGCAGGCGGAAAGCAGCGCCGTCAGTGCCGCCAGCAACGCTACCGATCGCTTGTGCATACCCAGTTCCTTGCTACAGTTGCCGCCATCGGCGACATCAGTCGAAAGACAACAAGCTGCCGATCCCCAGGAAGTTGGCCAGCGTGCGCAGCCGCTGCGGCGCGCGGGTCAGCGCCAGCGCCCGGCCGCTCGCGCGGGCGCGCCGGCTCAGTTCCAGCAATAGAGAGATGCCGGCGCTGTCGACGCGCCGGACGCCGGCCAGATCCAGTGTGTCGCTGCCGGCCAGTTCATCGGCGCGCGCCAGCCAGTGCGGCACCGCGGCCAGGTCGAGATCGCCGTCGATACGTGTCATCCGGATCAACTGCTGCTGGAGCCGTTTTTCTCGATCAGCTCGCCGCGCTGCATCTTGGCGATCGTCGCGTCCAGACCCACACGCTTGACCTGGCTAGTGATCTGCGAACGGAAATTCAGCACCAGCGACAGATTGTCGATGATGACATCGTAGATCTTCCATTGTCCATCGACGCGGCGCATGGAGAACGAGACCTGGTATTTCTCGCCGTTGTCGCGGGCCAGCACCGAGTCCACCTGGGTGCGGGTAGCGTCCGCAGTCACGCGACGCGATGGCTGCCACTGGACTTTCGCCGAGTCGTAGTTGTCCAGCATGGCGTCGGCGTAAGTGTGAATCAGCATGCTGGTGAAGCTGGATTGAAACGCACTGCGCTGCGCCGGTGTGGCGGTGCGCCAGTATTTCGCCAGCACCAGCCGGGAGATGAACGGCACGTCGAAGTGCGGTACGACGACGTCGTTGACCACCTGATAAAACTGCTCGGGGTCCGCCTTGTAGGCGTCGTGGTGCTGGCGGATCAGATCCTGCATCCGCTCAACCGCCGTTTTCAGCGTCTGCTGCGGCGACTCCGCCGCCGCGTTCTGGGCCGCCTGGGCAGCGGTTGTCACGATCAGGCCGGTCAGCAGCCCGCAGCACAGCATCAGGGGTTTGATCATGGCGTTGCGTCCTTACTCTGCAATGGTAGAGACCTCAATGAGAGGGCGTCGTTGCCGCGCTGGATGCGCCCGCCGGTTTGGATTTGCTGGAAGAACCGCTCTGTGACGCATTGACCAGAAATTGTCCGAGCACGTTTTCCAGCACGAACGCGGACTGCGTTAGCAGAATCCGGCTGCCGTTCTTCAGGCTGTCTTCGGCGCCGCCCGGTTCGAGGCCGACGTATTGGGAGCCGAGCAGACCCTGGGTCAGGATTTTGGCCGAAGAGTCCGTGGGGATGTTGTCATACTGGTTGTCGATCGCCATCGACACCACCGCCTCGAAGCTCTGCGCATCGATGCGAATGCCGGTGACCTGGCCGATGCGCACGCCGGCCAGTTTAACCGACGCGCCGGGCGCCAGCGAGCCGATGTCGTCGAATTTCGCCGTCACGGTATAGGTGCCGGACGTTCCCATCGTGTTCAGGCTGGCCACGCGGTACGTCAGCACGAAGATCGCCGCCACGCCCAAGACGACGAAGAACCCGACCAATATCTCCAGCACTCTAGATTGCATGATTTTGAAATCCCCTTATCGGCAATCGTCCGTATGACTCTGGCGACATTTCACTGGCTGAACATGAACGCCGTCAGCACGAAATCCAGCGCCAGGATCGCCAGCGACGACATCACCACGGTGCTGGTGGTGGCGCGCGACACGCCCTCCGAGGTCGGCGCCGAGTGATAGCCCTGGAACACCGCGATCCAGCTCACGGTGGCGCCGAACACCAGGCTCTTGATCAGGCTCTGCCGGATGTCCAGCACCTCGACGCCTTGGTGAATCTGCGACCAGTAGGCGCCGGGATCCACCCCAAGCCAGATGACACCGACGAAGTAGCCGCCGGCGGCGCCGATCGCCATCACCGAGAAGATCGACGCCAGCAGCGGCATGGCGATAAAGCCGGCCAGGAAGCGCGGCGCGGCGACGTAGGCCAGCGGATCCACCGCCATCATCTCCATGCCGGAGAGCTGGTCGGTGGCTCGCATCAGGCCGATTTCGGCGGCCAGCGCCGAACCGGCGCGTCCGGCGAACAGCAGCGCGGTGACCACCGGCCCCAGCTCGCGGATCACGCTCAAGGCGACGAGGATGCCGAGTGACGAGGTGGCGCCGAAGTTCGACAGCGTGCGGTAGCCCTCCAGCGCCAGTACCATGCCGATAAAAGCGCCGGAGATCACGATGATGATCAGCGACAGCTGACCGACCATATAGATCTGGCGCAGCAGCAGGCGCGGCCGCAGCAGCGCGCGTGGCACCGCCAGCAGCAGCTGCAGCAGAAACAGCGTGGCGCGACCGAGCGTGGCCAGAAAATCGCCGAGGATCGCGCCGATCGCGTTCACGCCGCCTCCAGGCCGAGGTCCTCGGCCAGGCTCTGCGCCGGGTAGTGGAAGGCCACCGGACCGTCCGGGCGTCCGTCGAGAAACTGCCGGGCGCGTTCGGAAGACGTCTGCCTTACCTGATCCGGCTCACCTTGCGCGATCACCTTGCCGCCGGAAATCACATAGACGTAATCGGAGATCGACATCACTTCGACGACGTCGTGGCTGACCACGATCGAGGTCAGGCCGAGGGCGTCGTTGACGGTACGGACCAGGCGCATCAACACGCCCATCGAGATCGGGTCCTGGCCGGTGAACGGCTCGTCGTACATCACCAGTTCCGGTTCCAGCGCCATCGCGCGCGCCAGCGCCACGCGCCGCGCCATGCCGCCCGACAGTTCCTCCGGGAACAGGTCGCGGGCGCCTCGCAGCCCCACGGCCTGGAGTTTGAGCAGCACCAGGTCGCGGATCATGCTTTCCGGTAGCTGGGTGTGCTCGCGCAATGGGAAGGCGACGTTTTCGAACACGCTCAGATCGGTCAGCAGGGCGCCGTTCTGGAACAGCATGCCCATGCGTTTGCGCAGCCGGTACAGTCCGGCGCGGTTCTGCCGGTGGATATCGACGCCGTCAAAGGTGATGCCGCCGGCCTGCGGCCGCCATTGTCCGCCGATCAGCCGCAGCAGGGTGGTCTTGCCGGTGCCGGACGGTCCCATGATCGCAGTGATTCTGCCGCGCGCGAAATCCATGTCCACGCCGTCGAAGATCAATTTGCGGCCGTAGCCGAAACGCAACCCGCGAACCTGCACCAGAGCAGGGCCCGGCTGGTCGTTGGGCATGGCGGTGACGACGGGATTCATCGACGATCGGCGACGGGCGGAGCGGCTACTGTAGTGATCGTCGTTGCCGCCGGCAAGCGCGCACCCGGTGCGAATGCCTGCGCCAGCGCCTGACCGAGACGCTCGAACACCGCCGGCAAGCTGGCTTGCGGTGTCAGCTCGCGCAACTGCGTCATGCGCAGACCAGGATGGCCACAAGGATCGATCCGGGCAAAGGGGATCAGATCCATGTCCACGTTCAGTGCCAGGCCGTGATAGCTGCAGCCGTGACGCACGCGTAGCCCCAGCGAACCGATCTTGCGCAGGCCGCCGCTGCCGTCGGGCCAGTGCGCGCGCTCGACGTAGGCGCCGGGGTTTCCCGGTTGTGTACAGGCGCCGATGCCGTAGCTCGCCACCACCGAGATCATCGCTTGTTCGAGGCGCGAGACCAGGCCGCGTACTCCGATCCCGAGTCGGTGCAGGTCCAGCAGGGTGTAAGCCACCGCCTGCCCCGGGCCGTGGTAAGTGACCTGGCCGCCGCGGTCGCTGGCGATGACCGGGATCGCGCCGGGGTCGAGCAGATGCTCGGCGCGTCCGGCCTGGCCCTGGGTGAATACCGGCGGATGCTGCAGCAGCCAGATTTCGTCGGTCGCGGCGGCGTTGCGAGCGTTGGTGAAGGCACGCATCGCTGCCAGCGTTTCCAGGTAATCGACGGTGCCCAGGTGCACCAGCCGCGGGGCGGTGGCAGCGATCATCAGATCGCCAGGATCACGCCGGGCAGATCGCGCAATGCGGTACAGATTCGGCGCGCATGCCCGGCGTCGCTTGCGGTGAACACCAGCGTCATGCACACGTAACTCCCGGAACGCGACGGCCGGCGGCGGATTTCGAAGGACGCATCGTGCGCCAGTTGTGCCCGTGCTCGCCGCTCGATTTCGGCTTCCACGTCCGGTTTTAGGAACAATTTGACCGGAAATGGGCAGGGGAAGGTCAGCGGGGCGGTTTTTAGTCTTCCAGCCATAACCGGATCTGATCCACCATGCGTCGCCATAGTCCGCCTTGCGGCACCGCTTGCAGGGCCTCCAGCGGCACTTGTTTGACCGGCTTGCCGTCCAGGGTGATCGTCGCCTCGCCGACGCGCTGGCCGGCGGAAATCGGCGCCACCAGTGTCGACTGCAGCTGCGGCACCAGTTTGAGCTGATCGCGGCTGCCGCGGGCGATGCCCAGATACACCGGTTCCTGCGTGCCTACTGCGACGTTTTCCACCGCGCCTTTGTAGACGCGGGCCTGCAGCGCCGGCGAGCCTGCACCGAGCAGTCGATCGGTCTCGAAGAAGCGGAAACCGTAATTCAGCAGTGATTCGTTGGCGCTGGCGCGGTATTTCTCGCTCTTGGTGCCCATCACCACCGAAATCAGTCGCCGGTCGCTGCGTAGCGCCGAAGCCATCAGGCAGTATCCGGCGGCGTCGGTGAATCCGGTCTTGATGCCGTCCACCGACGGATCCTCGAACAGCAACTGGTTGCGGTTGAGCTGGTGGATCTGGTTGTAGGTGTAGTCCTTTTCCGCGAACAGCTTGTAGCGTTCCGGGAAGTCGTGGATCAGCGCGCGGGCGAGAATTGCCAGGTCATGCGCCGTGGTGTAGTGATCCGGATCCGGCAGCCCGGTGGCGTTGTCGAAATGGGTATGGGCCATGCCCAATTTGACGGCGTACTGGTTCATCAGCTCGGCGAACGCGCGCTCGCTGCCGGCGATGTGCTGGGCCAGCGCGATCGCCGCGTCGTTGCCGGACTGGATGACGATGCCTTTGAGCAGTTCGGCTACCGGCACCTGGCTGCCGACTTTGACGAACATGCGCGAGGCCGAGGAATCCAGCCCGGTGCGCCAGGCGCGCTCGCTGATCAATACCGGATCGTCGGCGTGCAGCTGACCTTTCTTCATCAGATCGAAGGCGATGTAGACCGTCATCACCTTGGTGATCGAGGCCGGCGCCACGCGCGCCTGCGGGTCTTTGCTGGCGAGGATGTCGCCGGAGGCGTAGTCCATCAGCACGTAACTGGTCCCGTCGATGGCCGGCGGCGCCGGCACGAAGGCCAGTGCGTTCTGGCACACGGCAAGGGTGAAGCTGGCGGCGAGAAGTCGTTTCATGCTCGGGTTTTTCAGTCAAGATTTCGGTGGAGGCGGTGGCAACGTTCGCGGCAGGCGTTTCAACGCGCGCATGGTAAGGCCGCCGGGCGCGGATTTCAGCGCGTCACCGGCGTCGCCGGGATCTCGGCCGTCACCAGCTGGTCGCGGACCGACTGCAGCGAAGTTTCGTTGGCGAACGGCCCGATCAGCACCCGGTGCAGAACCTTGTCGCCGTCGGCGTCGTTGGTCAGTTCGATCTCGCTGATGCCGAGGGCGAAGAGTTTTTCGCGCATCGCCACCGCGCCGACCGGATCGTCGAACGCGCCGGTCTGCAGGTAGCGCCCCGGCGCCGGTTTCACCGTGTCGGCGCCGGGCGTGATCGCGGTGATCTGAACCGGCGCGGAGCCGGCGCCGAGGATTCCCAGCTTGGCCGCCGCGGCGTAGGACAGATCGATGATGCGGCCGCTGTGAAACGGGCCGCGGTCGTTGATGCGCACAATCGCGTTCCTGCCGTTGGTGAGGTTGGTGACGCGCACGTAGCTTGGAATCGGCAGCGTCTTGTGGGCGGCGGTCATCTTGAACATGTCGTAGGGTTCGCCGCTGGCGGTGCGGTGGCCCTGGAACTTGCGGCCGTACCAGGAAGCGTCGCCGCGTTGGGTGAAGCCTTTGGCCGAATCCAGCACGTGGTAGGTCTTGCCGAGGGCTTCGTACTCATCGGGGTTGCCGTAAGGGCTTTTGGGCTCGGGCTTCGGCACCGCGTCAGGGGTTTCGGCGACATTGGGCGGAATCTGGGCCGGAGCCGGAAAGCCATCCGCACCGGCGGCCGGCGGCGGCGTCTCGACGGTGGGCGGCGAAGTTGCCGGCGGCACACTCGGCCGGGTGGCGCAGGCTGCCAGCAGGACGGCGAGCAGCGGCAACCATGCAACGGTGCACGGGGGCCTGCCCATCGCGCGCATCCGCATCATCGCTTCGCTTTGGTTTGAGTCAGGCGCCGCGCCAGTTCAGCCACCGACATTGCGTAGAACACGCGCTGGGTGAGCCGCCGCGCTGACGAAGCACCGCTTCGTGCGGCGGCGAACGGGCGGCCATGGAAGGCCGCCCAGGGCCTGCATGGGGCGCTGAGTCCTCGCCAGGGAGGGCGATGCCGCGTTCGCGCGTGCCGGTTCATCGGTCCGCCTCCGCCTGAGTCAGGCGCCGCGCCAGTTTAGCCACCGGCATTGTGTAGAACACGCGCGGGTAAGCGCTCGTGCTGACGGCTTGCCGGCGGCAAGCCGTGCGAGCGCGAACGCCCGGCCAAGGATGGCCGGGCCGGGGGCGGATCGTGGCTGGCGGCATCGCCAGGGATGGCGGCGCAGCGCCCGCGCGGACGCGACTCACCGCTGCGCCTCTGCCTGAGTCAGGCGCTGCGCCAGTTCAGCCACCGACATTGCGTAGAACACGTGCGGGTTATAACTCATCACCGCATAGAAATTCTGCAGCGCGACAAAGTTCCGCACGCCGTCGGCGGCATCCAGCGCGATCCAGCCGGCGATCAGATTGCCCGGCAATTCCGGCTGTGGGCGAATGCCGGCGGCCGTCAGGCTGGCAACGGTTTGATCCGGAATCGTCTGGTTGCGCGGGAAGGTGGTCGGCGGATCGCCGTCGACGCTGGCCGGCACGATCAACGGCAGCCCGCGCTGCCAGGCGCGCTGCGGGTCGTGGTTGGCCAGATAGTTGGCCACGCTGCCGATGGCGTCGGCCGGCGAATTCAGGTCGATGCTGCCGTCGCCGTCGTAGTCGAGCGCGAAGCGCAGCACCGAACTGGGCATGAACTGCACCATGCCGGTCGCGCCGGCATACGATCCCTTCGGCATCAGCGGATCCAGACCGTGGTCGCGGCTGAGGACGAAAAAATCCTCCAATTCGTGCAGGAAGAAGTCGCCGCGCGTGGGATGTTCGAAAGCCTGCGTGGCCAGCGCGTCGATGACCCGGTAATGGCCGGTATAGGCGCCGTATTTGGTTTCGACCCCGAGCAGCGCGGCGATCACCGCCGGCGCTACGCCGTAGTCGGCTTCGGCGCGTTCCAGCCATGCTTGCTGCGCAGTCATGAAGGCCACGCCGTTGCGGACGTTGGCGGGGTTGACGTGGATCGGTTCGTAGTCGTCCCAGGTCAGGGTTTTTTCCTTGGCGTTTTCCGCGCGGCTGACGACCTGCGGTAGCGCCTGCGCCTGCGCCAGCGCCTGGCGCACGCGCACAAGCTCGCCGGCGGAAAAGCCGTCGTCGTCGCGCAGATGGGCCAGCAGCGCCGGCAGTTGCGCGGCGTCGTCGAAGTCAGCGGCGGCCGCGGGCAGCGCGGCCAGCAAGGCGATGACGAGCAGCAGCGGTCCGGTGCGCATGATGTTCAACTGGTCAACAGTTTGCGGTGAGTCTGGATCGACATCAGGATGCCGAAGCCGGCCAGCAGGCTGACCACCGAGGTGCCGCCGTAGGACACCAGCGGCAACGGCACTCCGACCACTGGCAGCAGGCCGATGACCATGCCCATGTTGATGAAAGCGTAGAAGAAGAAGGTCAGCGCCAGGCTGGCGGCGGTCAGCCGCTGGAACGTGTCCTGGCCACGCGTGGCGATCAGCAACGCGCGGCCGAGGATGGCCAGGTAAAGCAGCATCAGCACCAGCGCGCCGATCAGGCCCATCTCCTCCGAGTACACCGAGAAGATGAAATCGGTGTGCGCTTCCGGCAGGAAGTCGAGCTTGGCCTGGGTGCCCATCAACCATCCCTTGCCGAACACGCCGCCGGAACCGATCGCGATCTTGCTCTGGGTAATGTGATAGCCGGCGCCGAGCGGGTCGCGCTGCGGATTCAGAAAAGTCAGCAGCCGTTCGCGCTGATAGTCGTGAAATTTGTACCACAGCAGCGGCGCGGCGGCGGCCACCGCCAGCAGCGCGCCGACAATCCAGCGCAGCCGCAGACCGCCGAAAAACAGCGCCATCGCGCCGGCCACCAGCACCAGCAGTGCCGTGCCGAGATCGGGCTGCACGGCGATCAGCGCAGTCGGCGCCGCGATCAGCGCCAGCGCCGTCAGGGTGGCCAACGGCCGCGGCGGCAGCGTGCGCTGGTGCAGGAACGCCGCTACCGCCAGCGGCATGCCGATCTTCATCAACTCCGCCGGCTGGAAGCGCACGATGCCCAGATCCAGCCAGCGCTGGGCGCCCTTGGCGTGCTGACCGAGCGCCAGCACGAACACCAGCAGCAGCAGCGAGACGCCATACAGCCACGGCGCAGCCAGGCGGAAGAACTCCGGCGGCACCTGCGCCAGCACCAGCATCACCACCAGGCCCAGGGCCAGGCGCTCGGCCTGGCTGATCACCATCACCGACGATCCGCCGGTGGCCGAATACAGCGTCGCCAGCCCGATGGCCGCCACCGCCAGCAGCAGCGCCGTCAGCCATGGGTCGATGCCTCGCCGCAGCAGTCGTCGCAGCCGACCGACCGGCTGCGGGGTGAGCGTTTCCAGCGACGACCGGCTCATGGATGTCGTTCCGCTGCCGCGGACCGCTGCCGCCGTCGCGCGGCGCCCGCTTCCGCCGAGGCCGGAGCGGCCGGAGTGTCGGCCGAGCGTCCGGCGTTGGGGTCGTGATACAGCACCTGGCCGAGCAGATACTGGTCCATTACTTCGCGCGCCACCGGCGCCGCCGCCAGCGCGCCCTCGGCCCCGTGTTCGGCGATCACGGCGACGGCGATTTTCGGATCGCCGGCCGGTGCAAAGGCGATGAACAGAGCGTTGTCGCGCAACTGCAGCGCGACGTTTTTCTGCGCGTGCTGATAGCCGACGTTCTGCGCCACGCCGATCACCTGCGCCGAACCGGTCTTGCCGGCGATCGGATACGGCGCGTCATGACCGATGCGGTAAGCGGTGCCGCGCGGATCCTGCGTGACTTTTTCCATGCCGCCGACGATGGTGCCCCAGATCGTTGCGTCGTGCGCGGCGATCGGCCGCAGCGGCTGCGGCGCGACCGCCGAGATGCGGCCGGTGGTGGGATCGCCATAGGCATGCACCAGATGCGGCGCGAAGCCGGAGCCGTGCATCGCGATCCGCGATACCGCCAGCGCCAGCTGCATCGGCGTCACCGTCAGGTACCCCTGGCCGATGCCGACGTTGAGGGTCTCTCCCGGATACCAGGGTTGATGGTAGACGCGCTGCTTCCACGCCGGAGAGGGCAGCAGCCCGCTTTTTTCGTTCGGCAGATCGATGCCGGAAATGCGGCCGAAGCCGAAGTCGGCGAGGATCTGATCGATCCGGTCGATGCCGAGGTTCAGCGCCACGTTATAGAAGTAGACGTCGCAGGACTGAGCGATGGCGTCGGGCAGCGTCAGCCAGCCGTGTCCGCTGCGCTTCCAGCAGCGGTAGCGGCGGGACGAGCCCGGCAGTTGCAGATAGCCGGGGCAGAAGACCGGTTTGTCCGCAGTCAGAGTCCCCGCCTGCAGTCCGGCGAAGGCCATGAACGGCTTGATCGTCGAACCGGGGGCATAAGTGCCGAGCAGCGCACGATCGTACAACGGGTGGTGCGGGTCTGACAGCAGTTGCTGGTACTGCTGCTGCGTCAGCCCCTGAACGAACATGGCCGGGTCGTAGCCCGGCTTGGACACCAGCGCCAGCACCTCGCCGTTGCGCGGGTCCAGCGCCACCACGGCGCCGTCGAGATCGCCGAGCGAGCGTTCGGCCACGGCCTGCAGCCGTGCGTCGATCGTCAGGTAAAGGTTTTCGCCTGGCGTGCCCGGCTGGTAGTTGAGTTCGCGCAGCGGCCGGCCCGCGGCGTTGGCCTCGATGATCTTGGTTCCTGGGGTGCCGCGCAGTTGATCCTCGTGACTGCGCTCGACGCCGGCGCGGCCGATCTGGCTCAAACCCTGGTACAGGTCGGGGTCGATGCGCTCCAGGTCGGTTTCGGTGATGCCGTTGACGTAGCCGATCACGTGCGAGGCGGCGGTGCCGAGCGGATAATCGCGCACCAGTCCGGCGGCAACGTCGACGCCGGGAAAGCGATAACGGTCCAGCTCGAAGCGCGCGACCTCTTCGGGCGACAGGTTGCTGCGCAGCGGAATCTGGCGATAGCGCGGGGTCTTGAGCAGGCGATCGTGGAAGCGCTGTACGTCGTCGTCGGTGATCGTCGGCAAGACCTGTCGCAGCGCGGCGACCGTGGCGTTGACGTGCGCCACCTGATCCGGCGTGATCACCAGGTCGAACGACGGCAGATTCTGCGCCAGCAGCGCGCCGTTGCGATCGTAGATCAACCCGCGCACCGGCGGCACCGGCACCACGCGCATGCGGTTGTCATTGGAACGGGTTTCGTAGTAGCCGTACTGCAATACCTGCAGTTCCACCAGCCGCAGCCCCAGCACCGCCACCAGCAGCAGGATCAGCACCAGCGCAGCGACCACGCGCCGGGTGAAGAGCAGACGCTCCCGGTGCAGATTTTTGATCGCGTCGTAGCTCGACGACATCGACGCCTCAGTTCATCTGCTCGGTCGCGGCCAATCGTTGCAGCAGCCGGCACACCAGCGGCCACGCCGCCGTGGTGACCGCCACCGGCAGCCAACGCAGCACCGCCTCGGCCGGGTGGTGTGCCAGCGCGTCCAGACCGGTCATCACGGCCGCATATCCCGCCCATACCGGCGCCAGTGCCAGCGTGGCCTGCCACCATGGCACCAGCGCCAGCGTCGGCCGTAGCCGGGCGCTGGCGTAGGCTACCAGCAGGAACGCCAACGCATGGGCGCCCAGCGCCGAGTCGGACAGCGCGTCGCAGATCAGGCCGAGCAGCAGTGCGGCGAGCAGGTTCGGCCGCTCGGGGGCGTTTAGCGCCCAGTAAGCCAGCACCATCGGCAGCCACAGCGGGCGCAACGCCGCCAGCGCTTCGGGCAACGCAATCAGACGCAGGATCAGGGCGACGGCGAGGCTGGTGAGATAAGCGAGAACGGGGCCGAACCCGCTCATGGCGGCGATGCGGCCGAATGCGCGGATGGGTGCGCCGGCGCAGCCGCCGGGGGCGCTCCGGCAGGCGCGATTCCGGCCCGCCG
The DNA here is from genome assembly GCA_028871525.1 of Gammaproteobacteria bacterium. GTDB lineage: Bacteria > Pseudomonadota > Gammaproteobacteria > Nevskiales > Nevskiaceae > SCRT01. The sequence goes on along the minus strand of JAGWMX010000012.1, from coordinate 23,946 downwards.
GCTCCACACCAGCAGCACCTGGCGGCCGCGGTTCAGATGCGCGGCCGGCTCGGCGATCGCTTCGATGAAACTTTCGCCGGCCGGCCGACGGATTGCCGTGACCTGGCCGACCGGATAGCCCGCGAGGAAGCGGCCGCCGAGGCCTGAAGTGACCAGCAGGTCGCCGACGCGGACATCGGCGTTGCTCGGCAGGTAGGGCAGCGACAGGGTCTGGCCGTCGCCGCGGCCGAGCGCGATGGTCTGCAGGCCAGTGCGGTTAACTTCCACCGGGACACCGTGCTCGGGGTCGGTGATCAGCAGCGCAGTGGCGCTGTTGCGGTTGACTTCGATCACCTGGCCGAGCACCCCCCAGGCATCGATCAACGCCTGACCGGGATAGGCGCCTTCGCGCTGCCCCTTGTCGATGACGATCTGCTGGCGGTACGGGTCCTGGCTGGTGCGCAGCACCGAAGCGATCAGCACCCGCTCCTTGAGCGTGCTGGCCGAGGCCAGCAACGCGCGCAGCCGTTGGTTTTCCGCCTGCAGTGCGTCGAATTTCAGCAGCCGGCCGCCGAGTTCGAGCTGGCGTGCGCGCAGCGCGCGGTTTTCGGCGATCAGGCGCTCGCGGCCTTTGAACTGTTCGCCGAGCGCATCGAGCGAGGCCGGCAGCGCGGACAGCCAGACCAGTGGTTGCAGCGCCCAGTTCAAGGAACGCCGCATCTCGGACGGCCACGGCGAACCGGCGAGGTCGCTCGCCAGCAGCGCCGCCGCCGCCGCCGCCAGCGCAAAAAAGCGCAGGCCCAAGCCGGGTCCGCGCGGGAACAATGGTCGGCGTGCGGTTGTGCGAAAGGTGGTGCTCAAGCTGCCATCCTGGACTCGACTCCCCCGCCATCACCGCGGGCGGCCCGCGGCCGGATTAGCCACCGAGCATACGGCGTATGGCTTTCGAGGACAATAGCTTAGCGCGGATTTATGCTCTTGTGGCGCAGGTTCAGTCGGCGCTGTAGATGTCGCCGCGCCGATCGAGCATGTCCAGCAGCATGCCGCCGCCGCGGGCAACGCAGGTCAACGGATCGTCGGCGATGATCACCGGCAGACCGGTCTCCTCCGAGAGCAGCTTGTCGATGTCCCGCAGCAGGGCTCCACCGCCGGTGAGCACGATGCCGCGTTCGGCGACGTCCGAGCCAAGCTCCGGCGGCGTGCGTTCCAGCGCCTGCTTGACCGCCTTGACGATGCCGGACAGCGGTTCCTGCAGGGAGTCGAGGATCTCGTTGGAGTTGAGCGTGAAGTTACGCGGCACGCCGGCGGCCAAATGACGGCCGACGATGTCGATTTCCTGGACTTCGGTCCCCGGGAAAGCGGTGCCGATCTGGATTTTGATGCGCTCGGCGGTGGCCTCGCCGATCAGCATGTTGTACTGCCGGCGCACGTAGGACACGATCGCGTCGTCGAACTTGTCGCCGCCGATGCGCACGCTTTCGGCGTAGACCACGCCGTTCAACGAGATCACCGCGACCTCCGAGGTGCCGCCGCCGATGTCCACCACCATCGAGCCGCGCGCCTCCTCGATCGGGATGCCGGCACCGAGCGCCGCCGCAATCGGTTCTTCGATGACGAAGACCTTGTGCGCGCGGGCATTCTCGACGCTTTCCCGGATCGCGCGCCGCTCCACCTGGGTGGAGCCGTACGGCACGCACACCACCACCCGCGTCATCGGCCGCAGCATCCGCCCTTTTTGCACCTTGCGGATGAAGTGCTGCAGCATTTTCTCGGTGACGGTGTAGTCGGCGATCACGCCGTCGCGCAGCGGGCGGATGGTCGAAATGTTGTTCGGCGTGCGGCCGAGCATGCGCTTGGCGTCGACGCCGACGGCCTCGACCTTCTTGCTGCCGCGCGCGTCCATGCGGATCGCCACCACCGACGGCTCGTTGAGCACGATGCCTTCGCCGCGCGCGAACACCAGCGTGTTGGCGGTACCCAGATCGATGGAAAGGTCGTTGACCAGCAGCCGGCGGAAAGCGTCGAGCATCGGGGATGGCGGTTGAGCGGAATGGTTGGAATCGATGTTGGCGGCGATCGGCGGAGCGGTGCTGACGGTCGGCCGGACGCACGACCCGCCGGTGCGCCGGTTACGCGCAATGGTTACAATGAGCCGAGCGATCATACCCGATTTTGCCCCGCGGCGAGGCTCGGCGGCCTTGCGCGCAGGCGGGTTGCCCGCGATCGGTGTCCGCCGCCTGCATGCCGAGCACGTCATGAGTCTTACGCTGGAACAGGTCGCCCAGGTCGCCCAGCTGGCGCGGCTGCAATTGTCGCCCGGGCGCGCCGAGCGCTATGCGCGTGAACTCGGCGCCATACTGTCGATGGTCGATCAACTGGCGCAGACGCCGACTGCAGGCGTCGAGCCAATGGCTCACCCGCTGGGAATGCACCAGCGCCTGCGCGAGGACGCCGCGACCGATCCGGTCGGTGTCGCCGGCCGCGCGGCGTTTCAGTCGGTCGCGCCTGCGGTCGCCGACGGCTTGTATCTGGTGCCCAAGGTCATCGAATGACGCCGGAGGCGAACAGCGGCCGGGGTGAAGACCGCTGCGATAACGCCACGTTTCACCCGTTGTGTCTTACGCTGCACCGTTCGACATGCACAGGCTAACGATCAAAGAGCTGTCCGCCGGGCTGCGGGCGAAGAAATTTTCCGCACGCGAACTGACCCAGCACTTCCTCGATCGCATCGCGCGGCTGGATTCGCGGCTCAACGCCTACATCACCGTGACCGCCGAGCAGGCCTTGGCGCAGGCGCAAGCCGCCGATGCGCAGCTCGCGCGTGGCGCAGGCGGACCGCTGACCGGCGTGCCGATCGCGCAGAAAGACATTTTCTGCACCCGGGGCGTCAGGACTTCGTGTGGCTCGAAGATGCTCGACAGCTTCATCGCCCCCTACGATGCCACCGTGGTACGCAATCTGCACCAGACGGCCGGCGCGACGTTGCTGGGCAAGACCAACATGGACGAGTTCGCCATGGGCTCGTCCAACGAGACCAGTTTTTACGGGCCGGTGAAAAACCCGTGGGATCCCTCGCGCGTGCCGGGCGGTTCCTCCGGCGGTTCGGCCGCGGCGGTCGCTGCCGGCCTGGCGGCGGCGGCGACCGGCACCGACACCGGCGGCTCGATCCGCCAGCCGGCGGCGCTGACCAACCTGACCGGCGTCAAACCGACCTATGGGCGGGTGTCGCGTTACGGCATGATCGCGTTCGCCTCCAGTCTCGATCAGGCGGGTGTGTTGGCCCGCTCGGCTGCCGACGCCGCCTGCCTGCTGCAGACGATGGCCGGCTTCGACCCGCTGGATTCCACCAGCGTCGAACGGCCGGTCGAGGACTACGTGGCGCAGCTCGGGGCGCCGCTGGATGGCCTGCGCATCGGTCTGCCGAAGGAATACTTTTCCGCCGATCTGGAGCCGCGCCTGGCGCAGTGCGTGCGCCAGGCAGTGGACGAACTGGAGCGGCTGGGCGCACGGCTGCGCGAGATCAATCTGCCCAACGTCGGCCTGTCGGTGCCGGCCTATTACGTCGTCGCGCCGGCGGAGGCTTCCAGCAACCTGTCGCGCTACGACGGCGTGCGCTTCGGCCACCGCGCCGAAGGCGCCGCCAGCTTGGAGGCGCTCTACAAGCGTTCGCGCGGCGAGGGTTTTGGCGCCGAGGTGCAACGTCGGATCATGGTCGGCACCTACGTGCTGTCGCACGGCTACTACGACGCCTATTACCTCAAGGCGCAGCGCGTGCGGCGGTTGATCAGCGAGGATTTTCGCCAGGCCTTCACCGAGGTCGACGTGATCGCCGGTCCGACCGCACCCGGTCCGGCATTCGCGCTCGGCGCCAAGACCAGCGATCCGGTGGCGATGTACCTGAACGACCTGTACACGATCGCCGCCAATCTGGCCGGCCTGCCGGCGCTCAGCGTCGGTTGCGGCTTCATCGCGGCTGACGACACGCCGGCTGCGCCGGCGTTGCCGGTCGGCCTGCATCTGATCGGCGATCACTTCAGCGAGGCGCGGCTGTTGAACGTTGCGCATCGGTACCAGCAGGTTACGGATTGGCACACCCGGCGCCCGGCAGGCTTTGAATGAATAAGTCCGAAAATGAACGCAAAGAACGCAAATAAAACGATACTTGTATTCTTGATTCGCGTTCGTTCGCGTTTATTTGCGGACTGCTTTTCTTGAGCGAAGACATGGAATGGGAAGCGGTGATCGGGCTGGAGGTGCATGCCCAGCTTTTGACCCGCTCCAAGATCTTCTCCGGCGCGCCGACCGCCTATGGCGCCGAGCCGAACACCCAGGCCTGCGCCGTCGATCTCGGCCTGCCCGGGGTGCTGCCGGTGATGAACGCCGCGGCGCTGAAGATGGCGGTGATGTTCGGTCTGGCCATCGATGCGCAGATCGCACGCAAGAGCGTGTTCGCGCGCAAGCACTACTTCTACCCCGACCTGCCGAAAGGCTATCAGATCAGCCAGTACGAACTGCCGGCGGTCGCTCGCGGCCACCTCGATATCGAAGTCGATGGCGCCACCAAGCGCATCGGCATCACCCGCGCGCACCTGGAAGAAGACGCCGGCAAAAGCCTGCACGACGCTTACGCCGGCATGACCGGCATCGATCTGAACCGCGCCGGCACGCCGCTGATCGAAATCGTCTCCGAGCCCGACCTGCGCAGCCCGGCTGAAGCGGTGGCCTACCTCAAGGCGCTGCATCAGCTGGTGGTTTACCTCGGCGTCTGCGACGGCAACATGCAGGAAGGCTCGTTCCGCTGCGACGCCAACGTCTCGGTGCGTCGGACCGGCGCCGCGGAATTCGGCACCCGCACCGAAACCAAGAACGTCAACTCGTTCCGCTACGTGGAAAAAGCCATCGCCTACGAGATCGAGCGCCAGATCGAGGTGTTGGAATCCGGCGGGCGTGTCGTCCAGGAGACGCGTCTGTTCGATCCGAGTAGCGGCCAGACGCGGACCATGCGGACCAAGGAAGACGCCAACGATTACCGCTATTTCCCCGACCCGGATCTGTTGCCGGTGGTCTGCTCGAACGACTACATCGAGGCGATCCGCCGGACGCTGCCGGAGCTGCCTGCGGCCAAGCGGGCGCGCTTCGAGTCCCAATACGGGCTGTCGCCCTACGACGCCAGCGTGCTCACCGGCGAGGCGGCGCTGGCCGATTTCTATGAACGGGTCGTTGCCGCTTCCGGCGCCGAAACCAAGCTGGCCGCCAACTGGGTGATCGGCGACCTGCTCGGTGCGCTGAACAAGGCCGGCACCGACATCAGCGGCTCGCCGGTGGCCGCCGACGCGCTGGCCGGGCTGCTCAAGCGCATCAGTGACAACACCATCTCCGGCAAGATCGCCAAGGAGGTGTTCGAGGCGATGTTCGCCGGCGAAGGCGACGCCGACGCCATCATCCGGGCCAAGGGGCTGGTGCAGATCACCGACGAGGACGCCATCGTCGCCGCTATCGAGCAGGTGATCGCCGCCAACCCGGGTCAGCTCGCCGACTACCGCGCCGGCAAGGATAAGCTGTTCGGCTTTTTCGTCGGCCAGGTGATGAAAGCGACTCGCGGCAAGGCCAACCCCGAAGCGGTCAACCGGCTGCTGCGCGCCAAGCTGGCCGGATGAGCGATTCGCTGACCCAGTTCCTGATCGAGCAGCGCGGCGTGCGCGGCGCCGTGGTCAGCATCGACAGCGGGCTCGACGCCATGTTCGGCGGCCGCAATTACAGCGACGACGTGCGCCGGTTGGCGGGCATTCTGCTGCAGAGGCTGCCGGGGCCCGACGACGATCGCGGGCTGGAGGATTGGGCTCACGTCGGCTTGTTGCTGGATACCCTGCGCGCAGAAGAGCTGGGCGAGGTGTCGGCCGAGCAGGCGTTGCGCCGCCTGTTTCACGCCGAGGCCCTGCGGGTATTTCCGCCGCGGCCGGTGATGCTGGCCTGCGCCTGCTCGCGGCCGTCGATCTCCAGGATGATGCTGGCGCTCGGCGAGGCCGAGCTGGAACCGGAGCTGCGGGCCAACGGCCGCATGATCGTTACCTGCGAGTTCTGTGGCCGCCTCTACGAGTATCCCGAGATCGCAGTGCGCAAGTTGTTCATCGCCTCGCGGGCACCCGCCGACGGTGCGGTGCGTCACTGAGCCGAGCGCGTGATCGTCCCGCGCTACCGGATCGCGGCTTCCGGAATTGCCGGCGCCGGCCGGGGCCTGTTCCTGAGTGAACCGGTGGCGCGCGGGCGCGTCATCGTCGCGCCGGACAAGGTGCACACGGTGATGACGGAGGCCGAGCTGCGCCGCTATCCGCCAAATTCGGTCGAAGTCAGCTCCAGCGTCCGCTGGTTCGAGCGCTGGTTTTCGCTGACGCCGGAATGGAGCGACGAGTGCTACGTCAACCATTCGTTTTCGCCGAGCGGGCTGTGGCACCTCGGTTTCGTGTTTGCCGCGTACGCTCTGCCCGCCGGCAGCGAAGTGACGGTTGACTATCGCTACGTGATCGGCGACGGCGAGCGCATGCCGTTCGCCGATGCCGTCACCGGGGCGTCGATCGTCGGCTTGCCGTGGGCGCAGGCGCTCGGCGAGTCCGCCGCGGCGCTGCAACGCCTGTTGGATGGACAGTGAGAGAATGCGGATTCCCGGCCGACCGAGCGCTCTGACGCGCAGGCTCGGGCTGCCGGCGTTCGAGCGTTGCTGCGGTGAGCAGCCGGAGCGGCTTTGGCCGCAGCGCCGGCGGATGTTCTACACGGCGGCAGCCGAGAGGTTCGGTTACGCGGGCGGGCAGAGGTGGGCGTGGTGCGGCATCGATTGGTAAAGCCGCGCAACGTCGACGCCGGTGCGCTGTCTGAGCGGGATCGATTTGATCGCGGGAACACCGGATGAGAGCTTGGTTGTTGCGTTTGCATCTGCTGCCGATAATTGCCGCCGCCGCCGCCGCCGCTGCACCGGGCGACGCGCCCCGGTCTGCGACGATGGACAGCCTGATCCACACGGTGATGGGCGTCACGGTTCGGCGCTACTACGGCTATGCCTACGACACCGGCAGCGGACGCCACCTCTATACCGAGGTGCATGCCCAGCGCTACGACACCGACGGACACTGGCTCGGCGGCACCGTCGATTACTACGCGGCCGCCGGGCAGGAACTGGCGCACAAGACTCTGGATTTCTCGAAGAGCCCATATGTTCCCAGGTACCGTCTCGACGATGTGAAGCCGAAATACGACGAGGGCATCAGCAAAATCACCGCCGACAAGATCTACTTGTTCAAACAAACCGAAAAAGACGAGACTCCGCAGCGCCAAACGGTGGACCGGAACAAGAACATGGCTGCAGATGCCGGCCTGGAAAGCTATCTCCGCAGCCACATGGCGGAATTGATGGCGGGCAAGACTCTGGAATTGACCCTGGTGGTCGCCGGCAAGCTCGACAGCTACAGCGTTCGCGCGCGGCGCATGGCCGATACCCGTTTCGACGGCAAACCCGAGGTGCGTTTCAAGATCGAGCTGAGCAATGTGCTGCGCTGGTTCATCAAGCCGATCGTCGTGATCTACGACCCGCAGGCCAGGCGACTGCTCGAGTACATCGGTGTTTCCAACGTCCTCGACCCGGAGACCGGCAAAGTGTTCAAATCGGTGCGCATCGTCTACTCTGACCGGCCGCTGGCCGACGCGCCGAGAGATCTGCCGCCGCTGCAATAGCCGGGCTTGCCGGCGGCGCCGGCCGCGGCGAACCTCGCGCGCCGGCGGCCGGGTCCGGCCATAAGGTGGGTGGCGATGGCGCGATCGAATCCTTGCCTGTCCTGCGGTGCGTGCTGCGCTTACTTCCGCGCTTCGTTCTACTGGGCGGAAGCTGACGACGCCACTCCCGGCGGAGTGCCGGTGAGGTTGACGGCGCAATTGACGCCGCATCTGCGCGTGATGCGCGGTACCGAGCGCAGGCCGCCTCGCTGTGTAGCGCTGCTCGGCGACATCGGTCATGCCGTCCGCTGCACGATCCATCCGCAGCGTGCCAGCGTTTGCCGCGGCTTCGCGCCGTCGTGGGAGGACGGCGAGCGCAACCCGCGCTGCGATGCCGCGCGTGCCGGTCACGGCCTGAGTCCGTTAACGCCGGAGGATTGGCGCGATCCCGGCGCCCCGCTGCGCTCGCCGGGCGTACCTGGAGTCCCCCGGGCGGCCTGAGCCCTGCGGACATGCCATGGCTATGACCAACCTCGCACAGCTGCGGTTTTACCGCGAACATCGATTCGGGCGAGCCAATGTCTGCGGCTCGCAGCTGCTGGTGAAGCGCTGAGGTCAATGCCCGGTGATGAGGCGGTAGCGCGGGCGGACGCCGGGCGGTGCGTTTTGATACAGAACCGGTGCCGCCAGCCGGATTGCCTCGCCGCAACCGCCGGCCAGCCACTGCAGCACATCGGCTTCCGGCACGTCGCCGGGGCGGGCGATGCTCAGGTGAGGCCGCGGCGGGCGCGTGTCGACTGCTGCGCCGGCGGCGGCCAGCAGCGCGGTGCGGTGTTGGTTCAGCCAGGCGATCAGGCCGGCAACGCCGTCCAGGTCGTAGCCACAGGCCGAGGCCCGCGACCCACCGAAAACCGCCGGCGCACCGAGGCGCGGGTCCGGCGGCTGCGGCGGCGGGTCGGCCTGCAGCCGGGCCAGCGTCCGCTGCGCCAATGCACGGCGACCGCAGCCGAGAAACAGCAGCGTGACGTGCAGGTCGGCGGCGTCGATCGGACGCACGCCCGGTGGGGCCGTCGCGCGCAGTTGGTGATACCAGTCGCCGGCTGCCACCGGCAGCGCGATGAAACGGTTGGCGATGCGCAACAGGATCCTAATCGATCCAGGCCAGCGGCTCGCGGGATTTCACCTGCTCGGCCAGCAAAGCGGCGTAGCGCCGCTCCACCTCGTTGCGTTTGACTTTCATCGTCGGCGTCAACAGGCCGTTGTCGATGGACCAGGCTTCCGCGACCACGACGATCTTGCCGATCTGCTCGTGTGGCTCAAGCTCGGCGTTGACCGCCTGCATGGTTGTTATCAGACCTTCGGCGACCTGCTCGCGCGGCTTGGCACGCGCATCGACATTGAGGGCGACCACCATCAGCGGCTGTGGCAGACCGCTGCCGACAAAGCACAGTTGATCGATGTCGGTATTGCTGGCGAAAGCGCCTTCGATCGGCGACGGCGCCACGTACTTGCCTTTCAGCGTCTTGAAGATTTCCTTGACGCGGCCGGTGATCCACAGATACCCGTCCGAGTCGAGCCGGCCCATGTCGCCGGTCTTCAGCCAGCCGTCTGCGGTGAACAGTTCGCGGGTCTTTTTCGGATCGTTGTAATAGCCGGGCGTGATGCCCGGATGTTTGTTCTGGATTTCGCCCTCGGGGCTGATGCGGGTCGGCGCGTCGGGGAACGGCCGGCCGACGCTGCCCGGCCGGTTGGCGCCCGGCAGGTTGCACGAGATGTAGATGCTGTTCTCGGTCATGCCGTAACCCTGGTAGATGTCGATGCCGAGCCTGGAGAACCATTCCAGCACCGGCAACGGCAGCGGTGCGGCGCCGGAGATCCGCAGCCAGCTGCGGTCCAGGCCGAGCTGCTTTTTGACCTTGCGCTTGACCAGTGCCGACACCAGCGGGATGGCGAGCAGGCGATCGAGCTTGGCCTGCGGCACCTGCTTGAGAATCTGCGACTGCATGCGCGTCCACACCAGCGGCACGGCGAAAAACCGCGTCGGCCGCACCTGGCGCAGCGCTTCGCCGAGCTTTTCGATCGACTCCAGGAAATACACCTCGGCGCCGAGGTAGAGGCTGGCCATCTCCACCGCGCCGCGCTCGAACATGTGCGCCAGCGGCAGATAGGACAGGAACACCTCACCTTGCGGCCGCGCCGGCATGATTTTGAGCAGGCCGCGGGTGACGAAGCCCAGATTGCCGGCGGTGATCATCACGCCTTTGGGGTTGCCCGTGGTGCCGGAGGTGTAGACCAGGGTCGTCAGCCGATCCGGCGGCGGCGGAGTGTGGTCGGTGATCGGTTCGGCACCGGCGCACAGCGCCTCCCAACTGCGGTCGCAGCCGCCGACTCCCGGATAAGGCATGGCGATTTTCAACACCCCCTGCGGAACCGCCGCGAGGAACTGCCCGGCATCCGGCATCGGCCCGACGAATACCGCGCGAGCCCCGCTGTGCTCGAAGATGTAGCGCACCGCCTCGCCGGCCTGCTTCGGATACAGCCCGACGCTGACGTGGCCGGCCATGGTGACGGCCAGATCGGCGATGAACCAGTGCGCGGTGTTCAAACCGGAGAGCGCGATGCGGCTGCCGGCCGGCAGTTGCAGGCGTCGCAGCGCGCCGGCGACCCGGCGCACTTCAGCGGCGACCTCGCTCCAGGTGAAGACGCGTACGCCGGCGGCGGTCGGCTGATGCAAATATGGCGTGTCGCCCTTTTCCCGCGCCCAGCGCATCAGCATCTGGATCGGGTCATGGTGCTGGCTCATCGAGTGGATTCTCCCCGAATGTCTCTATAGTTGCGGTCGCGGCGAGGCGACCCCACCGGCCGGCGGGCCCTCATCGTAGCTGAAAAGCCCACGGATGCGCGCAGATCGCCTATGCTTGACAAGCGTGGCGAAAGCTGCGGATAAGGGGAGCGTGGATGCGGGGAAACCGGGCCTTTGGCTGCGTTGCTTGTGTGCCCCGCTGGCTGAAAGGCGACCGCTGGCACGGACGTTGGATGGACTTGAAGAAGAGCTGATGGGGGGATGAGCATGGCGGCGGAACTGGCATTGCCGGTCGGCACTGAGGTCGCCGGCCTGGTGATCGAAAAAATTCTCGAAGTCGGGCCGTACGATACCGACTATCTAGTCCACGTCGACGGCACTCCGCGCCGGCTGAAGGAATTTCTGCCGACGCAGTGGTCACTGCGTGATGGCGTGCAGCCACAGCCACGCGATGCCGAAGATCGCGGCGCGATGCGTTGGTGGTTGCGCTCGTTTATGGATCGTTGGCAAGCCGCCGCCCGCATCCGGCATCCCGGATTTTCCCAGGTTTTCCAGGTGTTCGAGGCCAATGCCACCGCTTACGTGCTGACCGAGCTGTTGCCGGGCGAGACTCTGGATCAGTTGCTGCAGCGCGTCGGGGCGGTGGAGCCGACACGGCTGCAGCCGTTGTTCGTGCCGCTGCTCGAAGCGGTGGGGTTGTTGCACGCGGCCGGGCTGGCACCGCTGGATCTGAATCCCGGGCGGCTGCGGCTGCGCGCCGACGGCAGCGCCTGCCTGGCGACTCTCGGCAGCCTGCGCGCACCGCTGCGGCTGCAGTCGGGGTTGCTGATGACCACTGGCACCCCGCCCTATCTGGCGCCCGAGCAGGTGCAGGCCGGTGCCGCTGTCGGGCCCGCGACCGATATTTACGCGCTGGCGGCGATGCTCCATCGCGCCGTCAGCGGTCACGCAATACCCGCCAGCGCGCAGCGCGCCGGCGGCGCACTGACGCCGCTGGCGCAGGCCAGCGATGGGCGCTGCCCGGAGGCGCTGGCCGCCGCGGTCGATGCGGGGCTGGAGCTGGAATCGGCCAAGCGTCCGCAACTGACGACGTTGCTGACCGCTCTCGGCGCGCCAGCGGATGCCATCGTCGCGCCGCCAGCTTCGGCGTCGCCCGCCGCGCCGGCGCTTCGTCGCCGTGGCCCCATGCTGGCGGCGGCCGGCCTGGCCGCCGTGGTGGCTGCGATCGCCGCCGTCCTGTGGTGGCCGCGGCACCCGCAGCCCGAGGCGGCGGTGTCGCCGGCGGCCAGCGCCTCGGGCTCCACGGTGTCCCGGCCGACGGTGGCAGCCGTGCCACCGATCGCCACCGCGCAGGTGGGGCTCGATCAACTGGCGATCGAACTGCTCAAAAAGCAGCAGGCGCTGGATGCGCAGCGCGCACAACTGGAAGCCGAGGTGCAGAAGCTGCAGCAGCAACTGCAGGCGCAACGACTCAAGGCGCAACAGGAGGCCGAGGCGGCCGCTCAGGAGGCTTTGCAGCGGGCGCAGCAGCAGGCGGCCGAGGCGCAGGCGAAGAAACAGCAGGAAGCCGCCGAACGCGCCGCCGCCGAGGCCAGGCACGTCGCCGAAGTCGTCGCCCGGGCCAACAAGAACTGCTCGCTACCTGCGCCCAGGCTGTCGGTCGACAACAACCTGATCTACGATAACGCGCTGCAGGTGCCCGGTGCGCTCAAGCTGTCAAGCGGCGCGATCCGCCTGCCGCCGGTGCGGTTGCCCGACGGTTCGCAGCAGCAGTTCGAGATCACGCCGGACTCCTGCGCCCATCGCATGCGCTTTTATTGAAGCGGCCATCAACCGTTTGAACGCCGTGCAGGACTTGCCGCCAGCGCGGTGCGTGAATCGCGCTGCCCAATGGCCGCTTCAATAACGCAGAGCATGATTTTTGCTGTTGATTATTGGCCATCCGGCGACATCGGAGCGTCATCGACCGCAGGCGCTATCGATTGCAGCAGGGCGTTGTTCAAACATCGTGTTGCCGGATCAATAGCTCTCAGGTGATCACGCCCTCGTCGCGCAACCGCCGGCGCTGTTCGGCGCTGTAGCCGGCGGCAGCCAGCACCGCGTCGGTATCGGCGCCTAATTTCGCCGCCGGTGCTGTCGCCGCCGTTGCGGCGTGTTCGAAGCGCAGCGGCAGACCGAAGGCCGGTTTCCCGGCGATTTCCTGCACCAGCCCGCGCGCATGTATCTGATCTCCATGCAGCGCCTCGACCGGCGTCAATACCGCCGAGGCGCAGGCATCGGCGTCGGCCAGCAGCGTCTCCCACTGGTCGCGCGTCTTGCCGGCGACAAGCGCCGCGAGTTCGGCGCGCAGCGGTTCGCCCGCCGGGCCGGGCTGCGGCGTTTTGCGCGCCAGTTCGGGGCGGCCGGCGGCGCGGCAGAAGTTGGCCCAGAATTTCGGCTCCAGGGCGCCCAGCGCCAGATATTTGCCGTCGGCGCAGCGGTAGACCGCATAACTCGGCAGTCCGCCGGTCAACAGGTCGTGCCCGCGCTGCGGATCGACGCCGAATGCGGTCGAATGCGCCAGCGTTACCGCCTGCAGCGCCAGCGTGCCGTCGAGCATCGCCGCGTCCACCAGGCAGCCGTGCCCGCTGGCGCGTGCGCCGATCACCGCGGCGAGTATTCCGATGGCGCAGGTCAGCGCGCCACCGGCCAGGTCGGCGATCTGGAATCCGCACTGCGCCGGCGGTCCTGCGGCGGTGCCGGTCTGATCCAGTACGCCGGCGTAGCCGCAGTAGTTGAGATCGTGTCCGGCGCGGTCCTTCCACGGCCCGGTCTGGCCGTAGCCGGTCAACGCGGCGTACACCAGCCGCGGGTTCTCGCCTCGCAGAGCCGCATAGCCGCAGCCGAGCTTGTCCATCACGCCGGGGCGGAACGATTCAATCAGCACGTCGGCATCGTGTGCGAGCCGGCGCAGTACCCCTGCGCCTGCAGGTTTGCGCAGATCCAGCGCCAGGCTTTGCTTGCCGCGGTTGATCAGCGCAAACAGCTCCGGCGACAGCGCGCGCGCATAGTCGCCGCCGCCGGGCGCCTCGATCTTGATCACCGTGGCGCCCATCTGCGCCAGGTACAGCGTACAGAACGGTCCGGGCAGCAGGCGTGTCAGGTCCAGTACGCGCAGGCCGGACAGCAGAGGGTTCAGGGTCGGCTCCGTGCTTTAGCCGTTTCCCGTGCGGATCGGCGGACTACTGGTTGACCGCGCGCTTGATCGAGCGTTGGTCGGGTCCTGCGACATCCTCCGGTCGGGAGTCCCTGAAATACTGCGCCGGCGTGAACTCGTCGACCTCGATCGCCTGCAGCTTGGCCGTCTCGGCGTCGCGGATCGTCGCCAGTTCGCCGGCGCTGATGACGCCGGCCGCGGATGCGGCCTCGGCGAACTCCGCGGCATGGCCGGGTGGCAGCTTGCCGGCGTGCTGCGCGGCGTGGATCTTGGCCAGCGCCGGTGCGGCTTCGGTCACCAGCCGGAACGCCTTGAGCAGTCGCCCGGCGGCGGGCCGGTCCTCGGCCGGCGCGAAAACGTTGGCGGTCAGCCGCCGATATTGGTCGGACAGCGACTGAATCGCGCCGGCGGCGGCGTGGCTTAGACGATCGGATGGGAGTCTGCTGACCGGGTTCAGGCGCAGCAGCGCGGAACCCAGCGTGCGCAGATACAGGCCGAGCACCGGCGCGTCGAAGTTGGCGTAGATGCCTTCGAAAGCGCGCTGGATCTCGGCCAGAGCGTATTCGACCGAGTATTGCAGCAGTGGCAGATCCTCGGCTTTCCGGCCTTCGGCCTCGTAGCGGCGCAGACCGCCCGTGGCCAGGATCGACCAGGCCAGAACGTCGGCGTAACGACCGGTCAGCCTGCCGCGCACCTTGAGTTTGCCGCCGATGGCGAGCATCGCCAGATCGGTTAGTACCGCGAAGCGGGTCGCCGCCCAGGCCAGGCGGCGGTAGTAACCGGCCGTCGGACCGGTCACCGGCGATCCGGCGCTCCAGCCACGGGTCAGGTAGCGCACCGCGGCACGGCCGAGGTTGGTCAGGAAATGACCGGACCAGCCGAGCAGGCCGGCGCGAAATGCAGCGGCGTCGCCGGCTTCGACCGCGCGCACGATCTGCAGCGCGTACGGGTGGCAGCGGGTGGCGCCCTGGCCGAAGATCATCAAGGTGCGGGTGAGGATGTTGGCGCCTTCGACGGTGATGCCGACTGGCGCGCTTTGGTAGCCGTAGCCCAGAATGTTATTGGGTCCCTGCATGACGCCGGCGCCGGAAAATACATCCATGCCGTCGCTCAGCAACTGCTGGCTGATGGTGGTGGTGTAGGCCTTCATCACCGCCGATACCACCGGCGGCGCCTGTCCGGCGTCGACCGCCGAGCAGGTGAAGATGCGCGCGCCGTCGAGCATGTAAGTCAACGCGGCGATCTTGCCGACCTTGTCCTCGACGCCCTCCATGAGGCCGATCGGGATTCCGAACTGCTCGCGCACCATCGAATAGGCGCCGGTGACCGCCGCTACTGCCTTGGCACCGCCGACCGCGCCGGCCGGCAGGGACACCATGCGCCCGCCGGCGAGCTGCTCCATCAGCATGCGCCAGCCCTCGCCGGCCATTTTCGGACCGCCGATGACGTTGTCCACCGGCACCACCACGTCCTTGCCGTACAGCGGTCCGTTGTAGAACGGGTCGCCGATCGGTTCGTGGTGGCCGCCGTGGGAAAAGCCCGGCGTGCCCTCGTGAATCAGCACGCAGGTGATGCCGGGGGCCTCGCCCTTGCCGATCAGGTTTTCCGGATCGTGCAGCTTGCAGGCCAACGTCACCAGGTTGGCGGCCGGCGCCAGCGTGATATAGCGCTTGCGGAAGTTGAGCTTGAGCTTGAGCGTTCCGTCTTCGCCCCGGAACACCCGGCCCTCGGCTTCGATACTGGCGGCATCGGAGCCGGCGGTGGGTTCGGTCAGGCCGAAACAGGGGACGTATTCGCCGCGCGCCAGTTTCGGCAGATAATGTTTCTTCTGCGCGTCGGTGCCGTAATGCTTGATCAGCTCGGCAGCGCCCAGCGAGTTCGGGATCACGACGAAGGTGCCCGCGGTGGCTGACACCGGACCGATCTTGGCCATGATGGTGCTGATCGCCAGCCATGAGAACTGCTTGCCGCCGTACTCTTTCGGGATCAGCAGGCCCATGAAGCCCTGTTGCTTGATGAACTCCAGCACCTCCGGCGGCATCCGGCGTGTCTGGCGGATCGGGTAGGCGTCGAGCATCTGGCACAACCGCTCCACCGGTCCGTCGATGAAGGCCTGTTCTTCGGCCGACAGCCGGTTATAGTTTTCGGCCAGGATTTTCCCGAAGTCCGGAGTGCCGCGGAAGAACTCGCCGTCGATCCACACCGTGCCGGCTTCCAGCGCCTGCCGCTCGGTGTCGGAAATCTGCGGCAGCAGCTTGTTGGCTTTCATCCAGCGCATCAACGTTGCAAGCATGATCGCCTCCGATCAGGAGATAGGGGAAAACGGGCCGACCGAGGTGGCAACGGCACCATTCGGTAGCGTATGGAGCTGGTCTTTTTTACCATTTCCATGGGTGTTTTGTCACCTGGGCTTATTCGAAGCGACGGCCTTCGGCGGCCATCCGTTGGAGAATCCGTGCCGGCTCGAAGCGTTGCCCGTACTTCGCCGCGAGCTGCTGCGCACGAGCCACGAATCCAGCCACGCCGTAGGCGTTGATGTACTGCAGCGCGCCGCCCTGGAACGGGGCGAAGCCCCAGCCGAAAATCGAGCCGATGTTGGCGTCGGCCACGGTGGTGACGACGTGTTCCTCGAAACAACGCGCCGCCTCGTTGGCCTGGGCGAACATCATCCGCTCGATCATCTCCTGTTGCGAAAGTTGCTCGGCTGCCAGCGTGAACGCCTGCGCCAAGCCCGGCCACAGGTGCTTCTTGCCGCCTTGTGGGTAGTCGTAGAAACCCTTGCCGGCCTTCTTGCCCGGCCGGTCCAGTTCCTTGACCATCTTGATGACGACGGCGTCGCCGGGGTGGCCCTCGTACTCCCTGCCTTCGTCGACGAAGTCTTTCTTCGTCTGCTTCATGATGTGCAGCGACAGGCTCATCGACACCTCGTCGTGCAGCGCCAATGGGCCGACCGGCATGCCCGCCTGCAGGCCGGCGACCTCGATCGAGCGCGGGTGCTGGCCCTCGGCCAGCAGCGTCAGGCCCTCCATCAGGTAGGTGCCGAACACGCGCGAGGTGTAGAAGCCACGCGAGTCGTTGACCACGATCGGCGTCTTCCTGATCTGCTGGACGTAGTCGAAGCCCTTGGCCAGCGTTTCCTTGCTGGTCTTGTCGCCGACGATGATTTCCACCAGCGGCATCCTGTCGGCCGGAGAGAAAAAGTGCAGGCCGATGAACTGTTCCGGCCGGCCGCTGGCTTTGGCCAGACCGGTGATCGGCAACGTCGAAGTATTCGACGCGAAGGTTGCCGTCTTCGAAATCACGGCTTCGGCCTTCCTGGTGACGTCGGCCTTGATCTCGCGGTCCTCGAACACCGCCTCGATGACCAGATCACAGCCCTCCAGGTCGGCGAACGAGGTGGTGGTCTTGATACGGTCGAGCAGGGCGGTTTTGTCGCCCGGCGTGGCGCGGCTGCGCTCGATCGCCTTGTCCAGCAGCCCCTCCGAGTAGGTCTTGCCCTGGTCGGCCAGCGCCTGCCGGGTGTCGAGCAGCACCACGTCGATGCCGGCCTTGGCCGAAACGTAGGCGATGCCGGCGCCCATCATGCCGGCCCCCAGTACGCCGAGCTTTCTGACCCTTGTCTTCTCAAAACCTTCCGGGCGGCTCTTGCCCTTGTTGATGGCATTGAGCTGAAACCACAGCGTGCCGATCATGTTCTTCGAAACCTGGTTGACGACGCAGTCGGCGAAGTAGCGCGACTCGATTTCGCAGCCGGTATCGAAATCCACCAGGCCGCCTTCGAACACGCAGCTCATGATGTCGGTCAGCGCCGGATAGTTGCCGTAGCTCCTGGCGTCGGCCATTGACGGTGCGATGGCCCACATCTGCACGTTGGCCGGATGCTTGGAGTCACCACCGGGCCACTTGAACTTTTTGTTGTCCCAGGGCTGGATCGGTCCGGGATTTTCGATGCACCAGCGCTTGGCGCGCGCCAGCAGTTCGTCGCGCCCTTTGACCAGCTCGTCGATGATGCCGGCCTGTTTGGCCTGCGCGGGTCGCAGTTGCTTGCCTTCCAGCATCAGCGGCAGGCTGGCCTGGATGCCGATCAGCCGCGGCAGGCGTTGGGTGCCGCCGCCGCCCGGCAGCAGGCTGAGCTTGACCTCCGGCAGCCCGAATTTCGCTGATGCGTCGTCGATCGCCACCCGATAGTGGCAGGCCAGCGCCAGTTCCAGCCCGCCGCCGAGCGCGGTGCCGCCCAGCGCGGCGACCACCGGCTTGCCGCAGGTTTCCAGCCGCCGCAGCAGCGCCTTGTACGCCTGCGACAGCCCGAACGCATGCGCCGGGTCGGTAATCGCATAGACGCGGTCGATATCCGCGCCGGCCAGGAACTGCGGTTTGCCGGAGGTAATGACCACGCCCTTGACCGAGCCGTCCGAGGCGACGCGTTCGATCGCCTCGCTAAGAGGGGCGGTCAGTTTTTCGTTGAGGACGTTCATCGAACGTCCCGGCATGTCCAGGGTCAGGACGACGATGCCGTCGGCATCTTGCTCCAGGGTCACGCTCGATTGTCCGGGGGTGCCGGTTACGTCCACGGGGGCTTCCTCCATGTCGTCAGTTCGTCGGCGCAGCGGCAGGCAGGCGCGCGATCGTGCCCTGCGCCACCGCGCAAAGGATTTCGTTTCCATGGTTCACCGCGTAAACCTCGCAGCGGCAAACTGCCTGGGTTTTGCCGGCGTGGACCACCGCAGCCGTGGCGATCAGCCGGTCTGCCGATAGCCGGCCGCAGGTAATTGATTTTGAATTCGGCGGTCACGACCGACGATCCCAGTGCGCCGCCGCCGGCGAACGTCAACGCGTTGTCGGTCAGATAGCTCAGCACACCGCCGTGCACGAAGCCGTCTTGCTGTTTCAGCCGATCGTCGACGGCGAGCTCGAGCCGTACGCCGGAGCCGTCCCAGACGGCCAGCTCGGTGCCGCACAGCCGGCTGAACGGTTGTCTGGCCAGCACCTCCCGGCCGAGCGCCAGCAAATCCATCAGACCCGCTCGATCACTGTGGCGATGCCCATGCCGCCGCCGACGCACAGCGAGATCAGTGCGGTGGACTGGTCGGTGCGCTCCAGTTCATCGAGTGCGGTGCCGAGCAGGATCGCCCCGGTGGCGCCGAGCGGATGGCCCATGGCGATGGCGCCGCCGTTGACATTGACGCGGTCCATGTCGATATCCAGATCACGAGCCGCGTGCATCACCACTGCGGCGAAAGCTTCGTTGATCTCGAACAGATCGATATCTCCGACATTCATGCCGGCTTTCCCGAGCGCCTTGCGCGACGCCGGCGCGATGCCAGTGAGCATGATGGTCGGTTCGCTGCCGATCACCGCGGTGGACACGATGCGCGCGCGAGGTTTCAGTCCGAGCGATCGACCCTTGTCCTCGGAGCCGACCAGCACCAGCGCGGCGCCGTCGACGATGCCGGAGCTGTTGCCGGCGTGGTGTACGTGCGTGATGGTCTCGACGGTCGTGTACTTGCGCAGCGCGGTGGCGTCGAAGCCCATCTGTCCGGCTTGTTCGAACGACGGCTTGAGGGTGGCCAGGGTTTCGACTGTGGTTTCGGCGCGCACCGTTTCGTCGCGGTCGAGCACGGTCAGGCCGTTGATGTCCGTCACCGGAACGATCGAACGGCGGAAACGGTCCTGCGCCTGCGCCTGGGCGGCGCGCTGCTGGGAACGCACGGCAAAGCGGTCGACGTCCGTGCGCGAAAAGCCGTTCAGCGAAGCGATCAGGTCCGCCGACACGCCCTGCGGGATGAAGCCCAGCCGGTGGTTTACGCGCGGATCCATCGCCATCGCGCCGCCGTCGGATCCCATGGGCCATCGACTCATCGATTCGACGCCGCCGGCAACCACCAGATCCTCCTGGCTGGACATCACCTTCATCGCCGCCAGGTTGATCGACTCCAGACCCGAGGCGCAGAAGCGGCTCTGGGTGACGCCGGGCACGTTCTGCGCCCAGCCCGAATACAGCACTGCGGTACGCGCGATGTCCGCGCCCTGTTCGCCGACCGGCGTGACGCAGCCCAGCACCACGTCGTCCACCGCTGCGGTATCCAGGTCGTTGCGCTCGGCCAGTGCCCGGAACAGGTTGGCCAGCAGATGCACCGGGGTAACCGAATGCAGGCTGCCGTCCCGCTTGCCTTTGCCGCGCGGCGTGCGCACTGCGTCGAAGAGGTATGCGTGGGTCATGGCAGAACTTGTCACCTTTCGGTAATTTAGATTACTGTGGCGCCAGTGAGACGTGTTTTGAGGTGCCTACAGGCCGACGGGTGCCGACCGCCGCCTCGGTGGATGCCGTTCGCGACATCTATCGAAGGCGCTTCAACACAAGCATAAAAGTATGCGGTGCGGCGCGTCAATACGCTTGCGTATGGATAGGCTGGACGGCGCGGTGCGCGCGAATCAGTAAGGAGTGTTACCAATGGCGTTGGACGAACGCTCGGTCGGCAGTCAGCAGATCGACCCCGCCACCCGCATGCGCATCGAGCATGCCGTGTTGGAGATATTCTCGCAACGCGAGTTCCATCGCGTCGGCCTGATCGAAATCGCGCGTGGCGCAGGCGTCAGCCTGCAGACGCTGTACAAGTACTACGGCAGCAAGGAAGCGTTGCTGTTCGCCTGCCTCGACACCTGGCTCGGTCAACTCGCGACGCGGATGATCGATCATCTTCAGGGTATCGAGGACTATAAGGAGAAGCTGCGCAAGGTGTTCTGGGTGGTGCTGGATTTCTTCGAGAAGAATCCAAAGGTCGCGCAGCTGATGATGAGTTCGGTCTATGTCAACACTTGGCGGCGCCACGAAAACTACCAGAACCCGGCGCTGTTCGCAGCGTTCATGCAGGTGTTGGCGGAAGGCCGCGCGCGTGGCATTCTCAACGACCGGGTCGACGAGAAGACCCTGCTCGACTACATTCTCGGTGTGCTTGGCCGGCTGGTGCAGATGTACGTCCACCGTGGCATGAAGCAGCCGCTGACGGCGCAGTCGACGGTGCTGTTCGAGATGTTGTGGCGGGCGATCGCCAAACCCTGAACGTGGATCGGTGAACGTCGGGTCTGATCGCTGCCGGTTGTCTTTTGCCGGAGGATCGCGTTAATGCGGATTCTGCATACGATGCTGCGCGTAGGTGATCTGGACCGATCGCTTTGGTTTTACACCAAAGTGCTTGGGATGCGCCTGTTGCGCCGCAAGGACTACCCGGAAGGCAAGTTCACGCTGGCTTTCGTCGGTTACCAGGATGAATCCGAGGGGCCGGCGATCGAGTTGACTCACAATTGGGATACCGACCGCTACGAACTCGGCACCGGCTACGGGCATATCGCGTTGGAGGTGGACGATGCCGCGCAGGTCTGCGAGGAGATCAAACGTCGCGGTGGGCGGGTGGTGCGCGAAGCCGGGCCGATGAAACACGGCACTACGGTCATTGCCTTCGTCGAGGATCCGGACGGGTACAAGGTCGAGTTGATTCAGAAGCGGTGAGCGACCGCTCGCCGCTCACAAAGCTTCAGCTTTCCTTCATCTCCTCCAGCAGCGACGCCAGATCGTCGGCGTGCTCTTCCTCCATCGCCAGGATGCCTTCCATCATGCGTCGAGTGGTCGGATCCTTGTCGCCGAGGTAGGCGATGATTTCGCGGTAGCTGTCGATGGCGATGCGCTCGGCGACCAGATCTTCCTTGATCATGTCGATCAGATCCGTGCCGGGCGCGTACTCGGAGTGAGAACGCGCCGCCAGCCCTTCCGGCGACAGGTTCGGTTCGCCGCCGAGTTGCACGATACGCTGAGCGATCTGATCGGCGTGCTGCTGCTCTTCGTTGGCGTGCTGCAGGAACTCTGCGGCCACGGACTGCGCGTTAATGCCGCCGGCCATGAAGTAGTGCCGCTTGTAGCGCAGCACGCAGACGATTTCGGTGGCCAGTGCCTCGTTGAGGATCTTGAGCACCGTGGCGCGATCGGCGGCGTACCCTTCAGTGACCGCGCCCTGCTCGATGTGCCTGCGGGCGCGGGCGCGGATTTTCCGGATGTCGGCGATGAAGCCGCCGTCCTTGTGTTTGTTGGTCATATCACCTGCCTCCACTGATTTCGGTTGATGATCAGACCCGTCGCGCAGGCAGCGGCTGCCAGGTTTGCTCGAGTCCACTGCCGCTCAAGGGGTACGGCATTGTGCTGGCCCGCGCCACACGAATTCAAGGATTTCGGCTACATTGCGCGAGTGATTCCGTCCATTCTCAAGCTCGATGTGGGCGGCTTGCCGGTCGGCTGGATCCGCTGGCAGGCAGCGGTGACGCTGTACGCTCGTGAACGCGTGTGCTGGGAAGCCGGCGAGGAGCGCTTTGTCGTCCACGGTGGCGTCAACGCCGCTTCAGGTCGGCGCACGCAGCTTTCAATCGGCTCGATCATCGCCGTGGCCGACCGCTCGCGGCGCTTTGAAGGCAATGCGCCGCTGCTGACCAACCGCACGCTGTTCCAGCGTGACCGCAACCTGTGCCTGTACTGCGGGCGTCAGCTTCCGATCCGCGAGTTGACGCGCGATCACGTGATTCCGGTCTCGCGCGGTGGCCAGAGCGTCTGGGAGAATTGCGTGACTGCCTGCCGCGCCTGCAACCAGCGCAAAGACGACCGCACGCCGGAGCAGTCCGGCATGAAGCTGCTGGCGGTGCCGTACGCGCCAAATCTTGCGGAATACCTGATCCTGTCCAACCGGCGCATCCTCGCCGATCAGATGGAGTTCCTGCTGACCTTCGCGCGCAGGCGTCCGCACTGAAATCCGCCGCGTGCCGGATCAGCCTGCGGCTTCCGCCGCGCACCTGTCATGGATGTTCCCGCGCCAGCTGTTTTTCCCGCAGGGCGTGCCGTTTCGATTTGATCTCGGTTTTCTCGAAGAACGAACCGTCGGGCCAGGTCAGTCGCGCCTCGAACGCCGCGCGTTTTAGCGCACCGACGCTCGAAACGCGCCGGTAGGCCCAAAGGCGCCATCGCGGCACCGACAGCGACCACCACAGCCAGGCCGCTGCGAAACCGGCCGGCAGCGCCACGATGGCGCACCCGCTGTCAGAGCGTAGGTAGGCGATGATCGGCGGTATGGCCAGGAGCGCCCAGATCGGAACATGCACGGCCAAAATTCCGACCAGGACAGCCTTGCCGGCCGAGATTGTTTTCATGCCGATACGGCGAATGCGCGCACGGAGGCGAAATCGGTTGAACCGTATCCGGAAGAGTCTAAGAGCTTATCCTTGAATAAATCACGCCAGCGTTGCTGCCCCAAATTGCGCCAGGCAAGGCGCGAGGATCGCCGCTTAGTGATTCTAAGCAAGGACGAGTAACGCAGCATGGCGCAATTTGGGACGCAACCCGCCAGGGCCGGGGCCATTTTCGCGCACTGCGGCCTTGCTCATCGCGCCGATGGAACAACCATCGCCGCTCTTCGCTCGTTGCAGTGCGCGAAAATGACCTCCGGCGCTGACGCGATTTATTCAAGGATAAGCTCTAAATGGCGGTTCTCGCCCGCGCACCCGCCGTTGTCGGGGGTGGAAGACCGCGCTCGAATTGGTTGGCCGGGGAGGGGCGGATCGAACGCGGCCATTGTGCCAGGGCGATGGCTGGAAAAGTCGGCCGGCGGGCTGGAGCGGGTGATGGGAATCGAACCCACGTCATCAGCTTGGGAAGCTGAGGTTCTGCCATTGAACTACACCCGCGTGCATTTTCCAGCCTTCCTTAATGTATCCATCCCTGGCGCGACGCTGGCGACTTCGTTCCAGCGCCAGCCCGGCCGTCCTTGTCCGGGCGTTCGGCCCGCCCGCGGCCAGTGGCCGCGAAGCGGCGGATCTCACCCACTGAACTACACCCGCGCTCGCGCCGCCGATGGTAGCCGGCGCCGGCGCTTGCCGGCAACCGCCGGGAGGTTACCCGGACGCGTTAAAATCCTGTCCATGAAAGTCGTCGTCAACGGTGCCGAGCGCGAGATCGAGTCGACGCTCACCGTGGCCGCGCTGCTGGCGCGAGAATGGCCGGGCGTGCGTCGCGTCGCGGTCGAAGTCAACGGCCAGATCGTGCCGCGCAGCCGCCACACCCAGCGACGCCTGGCGCCCGGCGACCGGCTGGAGATCGTCCAGGCCATCGGTGGGGGGTGAGCGTTCGCGCTTACGGCTTGCCGGTGGCAAGCCGTGCGAACGCGAACGCCCGAGGCAGGAAGCCTCGGGCCGGGCTGCTTGGCGAGCGCAAGGATGCGCGAGCTTAGCAGCA
>JAGWMX010000097.1 GCA_028871525.1 Gammaproteobacteria bacterium | reverse complement strand
AGGAAGCGACGTCTTTGTTTCTGACGTAGTCGTAGCGGGCCGCCAGCTCCACCGCGCCGTAGCTGTGTCGGGGTTTGATGCCGCCGTAGGTCGCATCACCTTTTTTGTACGTCCGCGTCTCGCCAGTGAGCGCATAGGCCGCGTTGACGGAGAATGCTTGCACCGTAGCCGACTGCGCGCCGCCGTAGGCGTGTTCGTCCCCGAGCTCGGTAGCGACGAAAACCGGCCCCAGGGCGCCCATCAGTTCCAGCGTCGTGGTGCTGGCATTGCGCGTGACCCCGGCGGCGCTCAGCGAAAGCAGATTGGCCTTTTCGCCGTGCTTGGCATACCAGGTGCTGTAACCGGACGTCAGGCCGAACCCACGGCCGTCGGCCGCGAAGTGATCGAAAGAATAGCTGGCGCCCAGGTGCAGCCAGGCCGAGGACGTCAGGATCGGAGCGTAGACCAGGCGCGCGTTGGCGCCGTAGGCGCGGCTCGGGCCCGGCGCTTTCTGCCCGGCCTTGGCGTTGGTGTAGAACGAACCGCCGAGCCACAACCGATCGCCATTGCGCAGCAGGCTGCGCTTGGCGCGGTCGTAATACAGCCCCTGGGTATAGTCGCGGCCGCCGAACAGGCCGTTGGCCGACAGCGCGTCGCGCTCGAGGAACGGCGTATCGTTGTTGCTGGCCAGTTCGTCGATGCTTCGCCACGGCTTGTGCTGGCCGATGTAGATCTTGCCGCCGAACAATCTGTGCGCCAGCCAGACGTTTTTCAGACCGTCGCCGGGCGAATTACTGTCGTTGACATCCTCGTCGACGTGGTACTCAAAACCGTACGCTTTGCCTTTAAGCGTGATGTACACGCGGCGGAAGAAAAACCCGCTGTCGTTGGACTTGCCGCTGATCCCCAGCGCGCTGCCGTTGTCCGGCGCCAAGATCGCGCCGTCGAAATGGATGCGCCCGCCGAGGCTGGCCTCGAAGTTGCCGTCGGCGGATCTGACCGTGATGCCGCCGCCGGTGGCCACGTCGTCGGCTTGCGCCGCCACGCCCAGTCCGGCGCCGATCACCACGGCGAGCAGGCCGTATTTGAGGAATCGTTTCATGAGCGGTCTACCTTTCCCGGTCTTTAGATGGGTTGGTGTGCCGAGCCGAGGACCGCATCTCCATGCGGATGCGGGGATGCGGCCGGTTACGTGATTACCGGGGCCGATAGATCCGGTCGAACACGCCGCCGGCGCCGAAGTACTTGGCCTGCGCTTTGCTCCAGCCGCCGAAGGCGCGGATGTTCACCAAGTTGACCTGCGGAAACTCTTTGGCGTGCTTTGCCGCCACCCGCGGATCAATCGGCCGATAGAAGTTCTCGGCGATGATTTCCTGCGCCTCAAGCGTGTACAGATAACGCAGATAGGCCTCGGCGACTTTCTCGACGCCGTCGGTTCTGGCGTTCTTGTCCACCACCGCCACCGGCGGTTGCGCCAGGATCGAGATCGACGGCACGACGATGTCGAACTTGTCGGCACCGTCTTCCTTGATCGCCAGGAACGCTTCGTTCTCCCAGGCCAGCAGTACATCGCCGATGCCGCGCCGGGTAAACGTGGTGGTGGCGCGCCGTGCGCTGGTATCGAGAATCGGTACGTTTTCGTACAGTGCCTTGACGAAAGCATCGGCCTCGGCCGGGTCGTTGTCGTTGTGCTTCAGGGCATAGGCGTAGGCCGCCAGGAAGTTCCAGCGTGCACCGCCTGAAGTCTTCGGGTTGGGCGTGATCACCGACACCCCCGGCTTGACCAGGTCATCCCAGTCCTCGAGGTGCTTGGGGTTGCCCTTGCGCACCAGAAACACGATGGTCGAGGTATAGGGCGCACTGTCGTGCGGCAGGCGGCTCTGCCAGTCGTCCGGCAGCAGGCCGGCCCGGTCGTGGATCGCGTCGATGTCCGACGCCAGCGCCAGCGTGACTACGTCAGCCTTGAGCCCGTTGATGACCGCGCGGGACTGCCCGCCGGAACCGCCGAAAGAGGTCTTGATGGTGACCTCATCGCCGGTCCTCTGCTTCCAATAAGCCTCGAACTTGGTATCGATCTGCCGGTAGAGCCCCCGCGTCGGGCTATACGAAACGTTGAGCAGCGTTTGACCTGCAAGTGCCAATCCCGGCAGGACGGTCAGCGTGACGGCCAAAAACCGAAGTCCCGTGCTTTGATGAAACGACATGTCGGTCTCCGTAAAAAAGTGCGGAGATCATGGGCCAGACCGTTTAGATTATAAAGTAATTTAAAACAATTTATATATCTCTATTTAGAATATTAAGATGGTTCCGACGCTGCCGACAGCGCGACAGGCGCTGCGGGCCTGAGTTCGGAAAGCAAGCCGCTCGCACCATCAACGCCGTCAGCGGGTGCTGTTGACGCAACCGCCGGTGACCCGCCCGCTCATGCGTGACGCGATGCCTTGTCCGTCGGCCGGCCGCGGATCGACGCAGCCGTTGATCAATCAGGGGCGCGGTCCGCCCGGGTTTGGCCTTGCAACGTGACGACGACTTCGCGCCGGTGGGTGCCGTTGCGGTGTTCCCACAGGTAAATGCCCTGCCAGGTGCCGAGCAGCAGACGGGCGCCACCCACCGGCACCGTGACTTGGTAACCGGCGAACAGGTTGCGCACGTGCCCCGGCATGTCGTCCGGACCCTCGTCATCGTGGCCGAACAGCGGATCACCGTCGGGTGCCAGACGCTGCGCGAAGCGCTCAAGGTCGGCGTGGACCTGCGGATCGGCGTTTTCAGTGATGCACAGGCTGGCGCTGGTGTGGCGCAAAAACAGGTGACACAGACCGGCGGCGATCCCGGCTTCGGCAACCGCTGCGGCCACGGCATCGGTCAGCGGATAGAAACCGCGGCCCCGTGTGGGCGTGAGGATGTTGGTCTGCCACCACATGACGTCACTGTAGCCCGATCACACCGCCGCCGGTCCGGCAAAAGGCGAAAAATGCCGCCCGCCCTTTTCAGCGCACCGTGCCGGACTCCGCCGACGGCTCGCCCGCAGACTCTCCAGGCCCCCACGGACGGCCCAGGCGCTGCTCGATGAATTCGCGGATCAGCCGGCGTACGACCTGCGACGGCGTCTGGTCTTCCTGCCGGCACAGACGCTCGAAAACCGCTTTTTTGCGCGGATCGATCAGCACCGTCAGGCGGGCGGTCCGTTGTTCCATTGTCATCGGTGCTTTTCACATGGAGTGTGCTAGAATCATAACAGCATTATCATTGTATTTTCATTCAACACACATCTTAGTTCTCCTCACAAACGCACCGGTGGCTTGACGGCCTAATGTCGTCCTCGATCGACGGAATCAACGCAGCGCTGGCGGCGACGACGGCCTGGTTGGCACTCGGCATGCTCGGCCTGCTTCGTCCGCACAGCGTGCGCTGGGTCGGCCGCGTGTTGTTCCCGATCAGCGCCGCGCTGAGTCTGGTGCTGGCCGGTATCGGGCTCGCCAGTGTGCTGAAAGCGCCGCAGGCTGCGGTCCTGCCGCTCGGGCTGCCCGACCTGCTCTTCCACGTGCGCTTGGACCCGCTGTCCGGTTTTTTCCTGTTTCTGCTCGGCGTAACCGCCACCGGCATTTCGATCTTCTCGGCCGGTTATTTCCGCACCGGCGAAGGCACGCCGCCGGGCCTGATGTGCTTCCAATATCACCTGTTCTTGGCCAGCATGGGCGCGGTGCTGCTGGCCGACGACGCTTATCTGTTCATGGTCGCCTGGGAGACGATGGCGCTGGCCTCATATTTTCTGGTCACCACGCATCACCGCCTGCCGGAGATCCGCCAAGCCGGTTTCCTCTACCTGCTGATCGCACACGTCGGAGCGCTCGGCATCCTGCTGTGCTTCGGCGTGATGCACGGTACCGGCTGGCAATTCACCTTCGACGCGATGCGCACCGCCCACCTCGCTCCGGGCTGGAGCTCGGTCGCCTTCGGGCTGGCGCTGTTCGGGTTCGGCGCCAAGGCGGGGATGGTACCGCTGCACGTGTGGCTGCCGGAGGCGCACCCGGCGGCACCGTCGCCGGTCTCCGCGCTGATGAGCGGCGTCATGCTGAAGACCGCGATCTACGGCCTGATCCGCGTGACTTACGACCTGCTCGGCACGATCCGCTGGGAGTGGGGACTGACGGTGCTGATCGCCGGCAGCGTGACGACGCTGTTCGGGGTGCTGTTCGCGCTGATGCAGCACCACTTGAAGCGTCTGCTCGCCTACCACTCGATCGAGAACATCGGCATCATCCTGATCGGCCTGGGCCTGTCGCTGACCTACATCGGCACCGGCCACCCGGCGCTGGGCGCGCTCGGGCTGGCCGCCGCGCTCTATCACACGCTCAACCACGCGGTGTTCAAGAGCCTGCTGTTCCTGGGCGCCGGCTCGATCCAGCACGTGACCGGCGAGCGCGAGCTGGGCCGCATGGGCGGGCTCGCGCGCTGGCTGCCGCGCACCGCGTTTCTGTTCCTGGTCGGCAGCCTCGCGATCTCGGCCCTGCCGCCGCTCAACGGCTTCGTGTCCGAATGGCTGACCTTCCAGGCGGCGCTGCTGTCGCCGGCGCTGGAAAGCGGCGTGCTGCGCAGCGTGATCCCGCTGGCGGCGGCGGGATTGGCGCTGGCCGGCGCGCTGACGGCGATGTGCTTCGTGAAAGTCTACGGCGTCGTGTTCCTGGGCGCGCCGCGCGCTCCGAAAGAAACCGAGCTGCACGATGTGGGCCGTTGGGAACAAACGGGCATGGCCTGGCTCGCCGCGGGCTGCGTGATTCTCGGACTCGCGCCGGTGCCGATGCTGCGGCTGCTCGATCATGTCGCGCGCCTGCTGATCGGCCAGTCGCTGGGCAGCCAGGCGCTGCGCTCGGGCTGGCTGTGGCTGACGCCGGTGGCGGCGGAACGCGCCAGCTACAACCCGATCGTGTTCCTGGTTCTGATCGTCGGCGTGACGCTGCTGACGTTCGTCCTGGTGCGCCGCTTCTATCACGGGCGGCTGCGCCGCGCCCCGGCGTGGGACTGCGGTTTCGGCGGGCTCGACGCGCGCATGCAGGACACCGCCGAGGGCTTCAGCCAGCCGATCCGCCACATGTTCGGGCCGGTGTACGAGATGGAGCGGCACCTGCCGTCTGCCTCCGACGCCAAGCCGCGGTTCCACCTCGAAATCCGCGACCGCTTCTGGAGCGTCTTGTACCTGCCGCTGGCCGGCTTGGTTGAAGCCGTCTCGCGGCAGGTCGGCCGCCTGCAGGCCGGGCGCATCTCGATCTACCTGCTCTACAGCTTCCTGACCACGATCTTCCTGCTGCTGTTCGTGTGATGAGTCTGTCCGGCGTCCTCAATCAACTGCTGCAATCGCTGCTGGTGGTGGCCGCCGCGCCGCTGCTGATGGGCTGGGTGAACCAGTGCCGGGCGTGGCTCGCCAACCGCCGCGGCCCCGGGATCCTGCAGCCGTACCGGACGCTGCACAAGCTGTTTCACAAGGACGCGGCGCTCGCCGAGGGCGCCTCATGGCTGTTCCGCGTCAATCCATACATCCAGCTCGGCGCGATGGTGCTGGCCGCGAGCCTGGTGCCGATGCTGGCGGTGGACCTGCCGCTGGCGCCGGCCGCCGACGTGATCGCGCTGGTCGGCGTGTTCGCGGTGGCGCGGGTGTTCGCATCGCTGGCGGCGATGGACATCGGCACCGCCTTCGGCTCGCTCGGCGCCCGCCGCGAGATGTTCGTCGGCGCGCTGGCCGAACCGGCGTTGCTGATCCTGTTCTTCAATTTCTCGCTGGTCAGCCATTCCACTTCGCTGACCACCATCGTCCAGACCCTCGCCCACCAGCAGTTCGTCCTGCACGCGAGCCTGGCCTTCGCGGCGGTGGCTTTCGTCATGGTGCTGTTGGCCGAGAACGCCCGCATTCCGGTAGACAACCCGGCGACGCATCTGGAACTGACCATGATCCACGAAGCGTTGATCCTCGAGTACTCGGCGCGGCACCTGGCGCTGATCGAGTGGGCGGTGGCGATCAAGCTGTTCGTCTACTTCGCCATCGGCATCGCCTGCTTCCTGCCGTGGGGCATCGCGCAGGCCGGCGACTGGGCGGCCGTGCCCCTGGCGACGGGCTTGCTGCTCGGCAAGATGGCGCTGGCCGGCGCGGGACTCGCCGTCGTGGAGACGGTGAACGCGAAGCTGCGCCTGTTCCGCGCCCCGGAGTTCCTGGCCACCGCGTTCCTGCTGGCGATGCTGGGGTTGCTGCTGCATTTCGTGTTGCAGGTATAAGGCCATGGCGATCCCATTCAGTTGGCAACTGATCAACCTGCTGGCGGCGCTGCTGCTGCTGATCGCGTTCGCGATGCTGGCGCAGCGGCGCGTGACGGCGCTGATCGGCCTGTACGCCGGCCAGGGCCTGGTGCTGGCGGCGAGCACGGCGGCGATGGCGCGGATCTCGGGACTGCCGCACCTGTACGTCTCCGCCGCGCTGACGCTGGCGCTCAAGGTCTTCGCGCTGCCGTGGCTGCTGCACCGGGTCATCCGGCGGCTGGAGATCCGCTGGGAGGTGGAGCCGCTGATCAACATCCCGGCGACGATGCTGGTCGGGATCGGGCTCGTGATCTTCGCCTTCAACCTGGCCGAGCCGATCTCGCAGATGGCGAGCCCGATCACGCGCAGCACGCTCGGCATCGCCACCGCCAGCGTGCTGCTCGCGTTCCTGATGATGATCACGCGCCGCAAGGCGGTGACCCAGGTGATCGCCTTCCTGGCGATGGAGAACGGCCTGTTCTTCGCCGCCACCAGCGCCACCCGCGGCATGCCGCTGGTGGTGGAGCTGGGCATCGCGCTCGACGTGCTGGTCGGCGCCCTGATCTTCGGCATCTTCTTCTTCCACATCCGCGAGACCTTCGACAGTCTCGACATCCATCACATGGAAAAGCTCAAGGAACACTGATGGAGATTTTCCTGCTGCTGGGCTTGCCGCTGGCCGGCGGACTGGCGCTGGCGGTCACGGGCGCGCGGCACCGGGCCGCCGAGATCAACGTCGCATTCAGCTTCGCCACGCTGATCGCGGCGGCGCTGGTCACCGCGCGGGTGCTGCGCGAAGGGCCGTTCACGACCTGGCGCGAGTTGTTCTTCGTGGATCCCTTCAACGCTTTCCTGGTGGCGCTGACCGCCTTCGTCGGCTTCACCACCTCGCTGTTCTCGCGGCCGTACATGCGCATCGAGGCGCATCACGGCCGCGTCAATCCCGCGCGCCTGCGCCTGTACCACGCCATGTTCCAGGTGTTCATGTTCACGATGCTGCTGGCGCTGACCACCAACAACATGGGCATCCTGTGGGTGGCGATGGAGGCGGCGACGCTGGCGACGGTGCTGCTGGTGTCGCTGTACCGTACGCCGGAGAGCCTGGAGGCGGCGTGGAAGTATTTCATCCTGTGCGGCGTCGGCATCGCCCAGGCGCTGTTCGGCACCATCCTGCTGTACTTCGCCGCCGGCGAGCTGCACGGCGCGGAAGGCACGTCGGCCTTGCAGTGGACGCACCTGAACGAGATCAAGGCCACGCTGCAGCCGACCGTGCTGTCCATCGCCTTCGTGTTCCTGCTGGTCGGTTACGGCACCAAGGTCGGCCTGGCGCCGTTGCACAACTGGCTGCCCGACGCCCACGCCGAAGGCCCGACGCCGGTGTCCGCGGTGCTGTCCGGCTTGCTGCTGAACGTCGCGCTGTACGCGGTGGTGCGCTGCAAGGTGCTGGTGCAGGGTGCGACGCACTCGGACTTCGCCTCGCACCTGCTGATGGGTTTCGGCCTGTTGTCGGCGGTGGTCGCGGCGTTTCTGCTGTGGCGCCAGCGCGACATCAAGCGCCTGTTCGCCTACTCCTCGATCGAGCACATGGGCATCATCACCTTCGCCTTCGGCATGGGTGGGCCGGTCGCGAACTTCGCCGCGCTGCTGCACATGACGGTGCACTCGCTGACCAAGTCGGCGATCTTCTTCACCGTCGGCCACGCCGCCCAGAAAGCCGGCACGCAGATCATGGCCGAGATCCGCGGCCTGCTGACCATCAGCCCCAGCATCGGCTGGGGCCTGATGATCGGCACGCTGGCGATCCTCGGCCTGCCGCCGTTCGGCGTGTTCGCCAGCGAATTCCTGGTGCTGACCACGGCGATGCGCGAGCAGCCGTGGGCCACGCCGATCCTGCTGCTGGCGCTGGGCGTCGCCTTCGCCGCGATCTTCGGCCGCGTGCAGCACATGGTGTTCGGCGAAACCAACCTGCAGCGCCTGCCGCAGTCGCCGTCGCTGTGGCCGGTGTTTACGCATCTGGCGTTGGTGCTGATTCTGGGGGTGGCGATTCCGGGCGCTCTGGCGCAGTGGTACCGGCTGGCGGCGGCATTGATCGGGTGATGCCATGACCCTGCCCATCGTCTCCGAGCGCCTGGTCCGCAGCCAGTGGCTGCTGAACGCCCGCGCCGAACGCGAGGCCGGCGCGGAACTGCTGGCGCTGTGGGGCAGCGACGAGCGCGACCGCGGCGGCGGCTATCTCGTACGCGCCGCGTTCCTGCGGGGTCAATCCGTGCGGATCCTGGCGCTGGCGGTGCCGGCCGACGCGCCGTCGTTGCCCAGCCTCGCGGAGGTGTTCCCGGCGGCCGGCCGCATGGAGCGCGCGCTGTACGACCTGCTCGGCGTGCGCGCGGACGGCGGCGACGCGCGCCCGTGGCTGCGCCACGCAAGCTGGCCGGAAGACTTCTTTCCGCTGCGTCGCGACGCCGACGGCACCCGCCAATTCCCGGCGGCGCCGGAGCATTACCCCTTCGTGCGCGTCGAAGGCGACGGCGTGCACGAGATCCCGGTCGGACCGGTGCACGCCGGCATCATCGAGCCGGGGCACTTCCGCTTCTCCGTGGTCGGCGAGAAATTGCTGCGCCTGGAACAGCGGCTCG
>JAGWMX010000011.1 GCA_028871525.1 Gammaproteobacteria bacterium | reverse complement strand
GCCCGCCACGGCGTTCACGCCGCGGTGACCAACCGTCGAATACGCGGTGGCGCGGCCGCATCGAT
The DNA here is from genome assembly GCA_028871525.1 of Gammaproteobacteria bacterium. Classification (GTDB taxonomy): domain Bacteria; phylum Pseudomonadota; class Gammaproteobacteria; order Nevskiales; family Nevskiaceae; genus SCRT01. The sequence continues at coordinate 45,038 of JAGWMX010000011.1, read as the reverse complement.
GCGGTGCACTCAATCCTTGATCCCGAGCCGCTTGAGCTTGCGGGTCAGCGTATTGCGGCCCCAGCCGAGCCGCCGCGCCGCTTCCTGTCGCTGGCCGTTGCAGGCCGCCAGCGCAGTCTCGATCAGCGCGCGCTCGAACGCCGGCACGGCGCGTTCGAGCAGGTTGCCGGTGCCGGCATCCAGTTGCGCCTGAGCCCAGCGTCGCAGACCCTCCGCCCAATCACCGGCTGCGGCGTGCGGCAGGGGTGGACCCGCCGCCGCGGCAGCGCCGATTTCCGGCGGCAGGTCGCAGGCCAGCACTTCCGGGCCCGGCGCCATCACGATCAGCCAGCGGCACAGGTTTTCGAGCTGGCGCACATTGCCCGGCCAGTGGTAGGCGATGAGTTTCTGCAGCACCGGCGCGGCCAGCCGCTTCGGCGGACCGCCCAGCTCGGCCGCAGCCGCAGTCAGAAAGTGTTGCATCAGCGCCGGAATGTCGAGCCGGCGCTCGCGCAGCGGCGGTACCCGGATGCGGAACACGTTGATGCGATGGTAGAGGTCTTCGCGAAAGCGCCCGGCGGCCACCAGGCGTTCGAGATCCTGGTGGGTGGCGGCGATCACGCGCACCTCCACCCGCAGCGGGGCCACGCCGCCGACGCGGTAGAACTGACCGTCCTGCAGCACCCGCAGCAGCCGGGTCTGCAGGTCGATCGGCATGTCGCCGATCTCGTCGAGAAACAGCGTGCCGCCGTCGGCCTGTTCGAAGCGGCCCTTGCGCTGCGTCTGCGCGCCGGTGAAGGCGCCGCGTTCGTGGCCGAAAAATTCGCTCTCCATCAGATCCTTCGGAATCGCCGCGGTGTTGACGGCGATAAACGGTCCGGTCGCGCGCGGCGAGTTGGCGTGCAGCGCCTGCGCGATGCGCTCCTTGCCGGTGCCGGATTCGCCGGTGATCAGCACGGTGATCGGGTTGGCCGCCAGCCGGCCGATGGCGCGGAACACTTCCTGCATCGCCGGCGCTTCGCCGATGATCGCCGGCTGGCGCTTGGAGTCCGCCGGCGCCGGCGCGGCGCCGTGGCGGATGGCGGCGCGCCGCACCAGTTCGGCGACCGTTTCCAGGTCAAACGGTTTCGGCAGGTACTCGAAGGCGCCGCCGCGGTAGGCGGCCAGCGCCGCGTCGAGATCCGAGTGTGCGGTGGTGATGATCACCGGCAGCTGCGGGTGCTGGCTCTGCACCCGCTGCATCAGGGTCAGGCCATCGACGCCGGGCATGCGGATGTCGCTGATCAGCACGTCCGGCGCGCCGTCGCCGAGTGCGTCCAGCAGTTCGGCGGCGCCGGGGAAGCTCTGTACCGACATTCCCTCTCGGCCCAACGAGCGCTCCAGCACCCAGCGGATCGATTCGTCGTCGTCGGCCACCCAAACCAGCGTCGGCGGATTCGATGGCGATTGGCGCGTCGCCGCGGTGTCGACAGCTGCGGAGGCAGCCGGAGAGCGTTCAGTCTGTTTCATGTATTTCGGCATCCGATCGGCGGCGAGCGTCCTGCCGAACGCAGCGTGCGGCTCACGCCGCCGCCTGCGGCGGCAGCAGGATCGAAAACACGGTGCAGCCGGGGCGCGAACGGCATTCGATCAGCCCGCCGTGGGCGTGGACCAGATACTGCGCGATCGGCAGGCCCAGGCCGCTGCCGTCGGCGCGCGTGGTCACCAGCGGATAGAAGACCTTTTCCAGCATCAGCGGGTCGATGCCTGCGCCGTCGTCTTGTACATCGACCTGCAGTACCAGCCGATGCCGGCGGCCGGCGAGCGTGATCTGACGGCGAGTGCGGGTGCGCAACAGGATTTCGCCGGCTGCACCGACCGCCTGCAACGCGTTGCGGGCAAGGTTCAGCAGCGCCTGGATCAGCTGCTCGCGATCGGCCTCGAGTTCGGGGATGCTGGGGTCATAGTCGCGCCCGACATGCACGCCGGGCGGTGCCTCGGCTTCGATCAACTTGCGCACGTGTTCGACCACTTCGTGGATGTTGAGCCGCGCCATCGAAGGTGCACGGGTCGGTCCAAGCATACGCCCGACCAGGTTCTGCAGCCGATCGGCCTCGCGGATGATCACGCGCGTGTATTCGCGGTGTTCGGAATCCGGGAAAGCGCGTTCCAGCAACTGCGCCGCGCCGCGGATGCCGCCGAGCGGGTTGTTGATCTCGTGCGCCAGGCCGCGGATCAGCTCGCGGCTGGCCTGATGTTGAGCGATTAACAGGTCGTCGCGCGAGATGCGCAGCGTACGCTCCAGCGCCAGTGCTTCAAGCAGCAGCCCGGTGCCGCCGCCGAGGGCGATCGGCGTCACCGTCAGGTCGATCTTCAGCTCGTTGTCCCCACGGGTGAGCCGGAGCTCGCGTTCGATGAAACCGGCGGCCTCGCGCTGCGCATGCTGCAGCCGCCCGCAGCAGTCGGCCAGTTGCGGTACGCCGGCGGCCAGCGGCGCGCCGAGTGCCTGGCTGCGGCTCACCGCGAACAGATTTTCCGCAGCGGTGTTGAGCCAGATCACCTGCAGTTGCGGGTCGCAGCCAATGACCGCCGTGGTCAGGCCGTCCAGCACCGCGGCCGGCGCCAGACGCTTTTGCGGAGCGAATCTCATGCGCCGGTTTTAGCAAAACGCACGCCAGCGTGCGGCGTGCGCGGCGGTCACCGGTGGTGAATCCTCGGCGGTTTCATGTAGATGGTCACCGGTTTGGCCCGCGCGATGACCTTGCCGTCGGCGTCGGTGAGTTCGACGCCGACGGAGTGCGTGCCGCGATCGACGCCGGACAACTGATACTGCATCGCCTGCGTCGGCGTCTTGTTCTGCGGCGTGCCGTCGAGGGTGTAGATCAGACCCTGACCCGGCGCCAGCGCCACCTGCACGGCGATGTCGATGCGCGCCAGCCCGTCGCGGTTGGTTTCCTGGTCAGACGGTTGTGTGATCACCGGCGCCGGCACCTTGCCGGCCGTCGAGGCGGCGCTGGCCGGTGCGGAGGTATTGGCAAACGGATCTTCGGTGACGCCGCCATGGAACGTCTGCAGCGGCGGCAGCGTGGCCGGTTTCGCATTCTGGGTGGCGGGTTTGTCGGAGTAGTGCACAACGCCGTTGGCATCGACCCAGCGGTAAATCTGATCGGCACCGGCACCGGCACCGGCGGCCAGGCTGAAAACTCCGATCACCAACAAGGAAACGGCGCGCATGACGCCAACGATACCGGGCACCGCGCACTGCAGCAATCCTGTCGCGGCAAACGTTTGACCCAGCGGGTAAATCGATGGCTGGGAGTGCGGCGCCGGCGGCCCGGTTGCGGGTGCAATCGAGCCCGTGCCGGGGCCGCGTTCACCGTGCCGGCGCCGCACCGTGGTCGGTCGAGTCCGCCGCGGCGGTTGATCGCGGCAAACGTACGCCGACTCTGCGGATGGTCTGTCGCCGGCGTGCGCGGCTGCAAAAAACATCCGCCCCTCCTGCGCAGGGGCGGAACCAGGCGGGGCGCCGAACCCGCTCAGACGTCCGTAGCGGCGTGTCGCGTCACAACGAGTAGTACATGTCGAATTCGATCGGATGCGTGGTCATGCGGAAGCGGGTCACTTCCTGCAGCTTCAGTTCGATGTAGGCGTCGATCAGATCGTCGCTGAACACGTCGCCTTTCTTCAGGAACTCGCGATCCTTGTCCAGGTGCTCCAGCGCCATGTCCAGCGACCAGCAGACGCGCGGGATCACCTTGTCCTCTTCCGGCGGCAGGTGGTAGAGGTCTTTGTCGATCGCCTCGCCGGGATGAAGCTTGTTCTGGATGCCGTCGAGGCCGGCCATCATCATCGCCGCGAAGGCGAAATACGGATTGGCGGCGCCGTCCGGGAAGCGCACCTCGATGCGCCGTGCCTTGGGGCTGGACACCCACGGAATGCGCACCGACGCCGAGCGGTTGCGGGCCGAGTACGCCAGCATCACCGGCGCTTCGAAACCGGGCACCAGGCGTTTGTAGGAATTGGTGGTGGCGTTGGTGAACGCATTGATCGCGCGCGCATGCTTGAGAATGCCGCCGATGTAGTACAGCGCCAGCTCGGACAGACCGCCGTAGCCGTCGCCGGAAAACAGGTTTTTGCCGGCCTTCGACAGCGACTGGTGCACGTGCATGCCGGTGCCGTTGTCGCCGACGATCGGCTTGGGCATGAAGGTGGCGGTCTTGCCGAAGCTGTGGGCGACGTTTTGCACCACGTACTTGAACAGCAGCACTTCGTCGGCCTTGCGGGTCAGCGAGTTGAATTTGACGCCGATTTCGCATTGACCGGCGGTGGCGACCTCGTGGTGGTGTACTTCGCACTCGATGCCGACTTCCGCCAGCGTCGTGCACATTGCCGAACGGATGTCCTGCAGCGCGTCCACCGGCGGCACCGGGAAATAGCCACCCTTGATGCCCGGCCGGTGGCCGGTGTTGCCGTCCTCGTATGCCTTGCCGGTGTTCCAGGCTGCTTCTTCGGATTCGATATGCACATAGGAGCCCCACGGGCCGTCGTCCCAGCGCACCGAGTCGAAGATGAAGAATTCGTTCTCCGGACCGAAGTAGGCTGCGTCGGCGATGCCCGTGGATTGAAGATAGGCCTCGGCGCGCTTGCCCAGCGAGCGCGGGTCGCGGCCGTAGCCCTGCATCGTCGACGGCTCGACGACGTCGCAGCGCAGCACCAGCGTCATCTCCTCGAAGAACGGATCGATGATCGCCGACTCCGCCACCGGCATCAGGATCATGTCCGATTCGTTGATGCCTTTCCAGCCGGCGATCGAGCTGCCGTCAAACATCTTGCCATCGGTGAACAGCGACTCGTCGACGGTGGACGCCGGCACGGTGACGTGTTGCTCCTTGCCGCGGGTGTCACAGAAGCGGAAATCGACGTACTTGACGCTTTTTTCCTCGATCAGCTTCAAAACCTCTTTGCCCGACATCGCATGGCCTCCTGGAGTTATCGGTGACGCGCCGGTACTCTGGCGATACGCCGCCTGGAAGCACTAAGCGTGCCATAAGGCCGCGCGGGATCAGCGGGCGTGAACCGGAAAAGGCCGCCCTCGACGAGGGCGGCCCGATACAGGCGCCGACCGGCGAGGCTGGCACCGCCTTGCCGCTTGTCGGACGTCAGTGCGACGAGCCGTCGCCGCGGCCGCCTTCGCCCATCGCCGCGGCATGGCCGGCCTTGCTCAGGCATTTCTTCATGAACGCCTTGCGCGCATCGCCTTTCAAGCCGTCGCTCTTGGCCTTGTGATTGCAGTCGGTCATGCGCTGCTGCTGCTGCTGCTGCGGCGGCGTCCTGGCCGGTGTCCGATCCACCGCGTGCGCAGTCCCGATCGCAAGCGCAGACAAGGCACAAGCTGCGAGTAGCCGTTTCATCATCGGTTTTCCTCCCTGTTATTGGCTCGCTATGCACGAGTTGACGAGGAGCCCGCCGGGGCATACTCCGCGTCACCCGTGCTTTTAGGTTAGCAGCCCCGGCGCGACATGCAAGCCGGCTTGGCTATACTGCGCCGCTCATGCCGGCCGACGGCGCGGTATCGCGCCATGCAGAAATCCGCCCGATGACCTTCCAGGAACTGATCCTGAAGTTGCAGAGCTATTGGGCCCGTCGGGGCTGCGTGATTCTGCAGCCGCTGGACATGGAAGTCGGCGCCGGCACCTTCCATTGGGCGACGTTCCTGCGCGCATTGGGGCCCGAGCCGTGGAACGCGGCCTACGTGCAGCCCAGTCGCCGTCCCGCCGACGGCCGCTACGGCAACAACCCCAACCGGCTGCAGCATTATTACCAGTTCCAGGTGCTGATGAAGCCCAGCCCGCCGGACCTTCAGGCGCTGTATCTGGGTTCGTTGAAGATGCTGGGCTTCGACCCGCTGGTCCACGACATCCGCTTTGTCGAGGACAATTGGGAGTCGCCGACGCTGGGCGCCTGGGGTCTCGGCTGGGAAGTGTGGCTCAACGGCATGGAGGTGACCCAGTTCACCTACTTCCAGCAGGTCGGCGGGCGCGAATGCCGGCCGGTGTCCGGCGAGATCAGCTATGGCCTGGAGCGCCTGGCGATGTACGTGCAGGGGGTGGAAAGCGTCTACGATTTGGTGTGGTCGAGACATGGTTCGAAGGAGGGCGGCGGCCGCGTCGTCACCTACGGCGACGTCTACCACCAGAACGAGGTCGAGCAAAGCGCCTATAACTTCGAGCACGCCGACACCGCGGCGCTGTTCGAGCGCTTCGCCGTGGCCGAGCGCGAGTGCCTGCACCTGATCGAGGCGGGCCTGCCGCTGCCGGCCTACGAGCGGGTGCTGCAGGCCAGCCACAGCTTCAACCTGCTCGACGCGCGCGGCGCCATCTCGGTGACCGAGCGGCAGGCCTACATCCTGCGCGTGCGGGCGCTGGCTAAGCGCGTTGCCGAGACGTATTACGCCGCACGTGAAAAGCTTGGCTTTCCGATGCTTTCCGCTGCCGCCCGCGCTGCCTGAGGCCTGCCGATGACACGCGAACTGCTGGTCGAGATCGGCTGCGAGGACCTGCCGGCGCGCTACGTGCAGCCGTTGGCCGCGGCGTTGGCCGAGGGCATCGTCGGCGGGCTGGGCGCCAAGGGCGTGGCCTGCGGCGCCGCGCGCGTGTTCGCCACGCCGCGGCGCATCGCGGTGCGGGTCGCCGAGGTCGCCGAACGGCAGCCGGCGCAGCTCATCGAGCGCAAGGGCCCGTCCCTGGCGGCGGCGTTCAACGACGGCCGGCCGACACCGGCGGCGCTGGGCTTCGCTCGTGCCTGCGGCGTAGGACCCCAGGCCCTCAAGCGCGAGTGCGGGCATCTGGTGTTCCGCGCCAGGCGCAAGGGTGAACGCACCGCCAGGCTGATCCCGGCACTGTTCGAGGATGCACTCAAGCGCATGGACATGCTGGTGCCCAAGCGCATGCGCTGGGGTGACGGCGACGAGACCTTCGTGCGTCCGGTACAGTGGATCGTGGCGCTGTTCGGCGGCACGCTGGTGCCGATTGAGCGCTTCGGCCTGATTTCGGGCCGCAAAACCTACGGCCATCGGTTTCACGCGCCGAAGGCCATCAGCTTGAAATCGCCGGCCGACTACGAGGCCGCGCTGCGGGGCGCCAAGGTCTGGGCCGATTTCGCAGGGCGGCGCGCGGCGATTCGCAGCGGCGTCGAGGCCGAGGCCGCGCGACTCGGCGGCCGTGCCCGCATCACTGACGATCTCCTCGACGAGGTTACGGCCCTGGTCGAATGGCCGGTGGTGATCTCCGGTTGTATCGAGGAACGCTTTCTGCGGTTGCCGCCGGAAGTGGTGGTCGCCACCGTCGAGACCAACCAGCGTTATTTCGCGGTGTTCTCGGATCAACTGAGCGTCGATGGCCAGATCAACTCCGAGAGCGGCTACCTGAAACCGGCCTTCATCACCGTCGCCAACATCGAATCCAAGGACGTCGCGCAGGTGATCGCCGGCAACGAGCGCGTGGTGCGTCCGCGGCTGGTCGATGCGCTTTTTTTCTGGGAGCAGGATCGCAAATCGCGTCTCGAAGCGAATCTGTCGAAGCTCCAAGCCACAACCTTCCAGAAGGATCTGGGTACTGTCTTCGATAAAGTCGTTCGAATTGACACTATCGCGATTTACGTCGCACAGCGTCTTAAAACTGCGCCGGAAATTAGCGCTGACGTTCGCGTCGCCGTGACTCTTTGTAAATGCGACCTCGCGACCAAGGTTGTTTATGAGTTCCCTGAACTCCAGGGAACCATAGGTGGCTATTACGCGCTGGCCGACGGTGAGCGGGAAAGTGTTGCCAAAGCGGTAGCCGAACACTATCGGCCAACGCAAGCGGGCAGCCCGGTTCCGTCGACTTTGACCGGACGTATTGTTGCGCTGGCCGACAAGCTCGACACGCTAGCCGGTATCTTCGCCATCGGCCAGAAACCGACCGCCGGCAAGGATCCGTTCGCGCTGCGCCGTGCAGCGTTGGGCATCCTGCGGATCTGCATTGAAGGCGAGCTGGATCTGAATTTGCACGCCTTGCTGGGTACGGCGTTGCATGCGCAGCCAGCCGGTGACCGGAGCGAAGTGACACGGGAAGCGCTGTGGGAATTTGTCCTCGAACGCCTGCGCGGCTACTGCCTGGATCGCGGCGCAACGGCCGAGCAGTTCGAAGCGGTGCGCGCCAGCGGCGCCACCCGGCCGCTGGATTTCGAGCGCCGGCTGCAGGCGCTGCGGCGTTTCGCCGGCAGTGCCTCGGCGTCGAGTCTGGCGGCGGCCGACAAGCGCGCCCGCAACATCCTGCGCCAGGCCGGCGGACACCCGCATGCCGAACTGGTTGCCGCACGGCTGGAGCACTCGGCCGAGCAGGCGCTGGCCCGGGCGATCGAGGCGGCCGAGGCCGATCTGGCCTCGCTGCGCGCCCGCGCCGACTACAACGCGATGCTGGAGCGCCTGGCAGCGCTGAAGGCGCCGGTCGACGCCTTCTTCGACGGTGTCATGGTGATGGCCGACGACCCGGTGCTACGCGCCAACCGGCTGGCACTGCTGGCGCGTCTCGACACGCTATGCCGCGAGGTGGCGGACCTGTCTCAGCTTCCCGGCTGATCGGCTAAGCTGCCGGCATGAAGTTGGTCATCCTCGATCGCGACGGCGTCATCAACGAAGACTCCGACGACTACATCAAATCGCCGGACGAGTGGCGCCCCATTCCCGGCAGCCTGGAGGCGATCGCGCAACTGAGCCAGGCGGGTTACCGGGTTTTTGTCGCCTCCAATCAATCCGGTATCGGCCGCGGGCTGTTCGACTTCGCAGCGCTGTTCGCGATTCACGACCGGCTGCAGCGCGCGGTGCAGGATGCCGGTGGACGCATCGACGCCATCGAGTTCGCGCCGGAGCACCCGCAGCAATCGTCGCCAATGCGCAAACCGGCGCCGGGCATGCTGCTGGACATCGCCCGCCGCCTCGGCATCGGTCTTGAAGGGGTGCCGTTCGTCGGCGATTCCGCTGCCGATCTGGACGCTGCGCGAGCTGCGGGCGCGCGCCCCGTTTTGGTGCTGACCGGCAAGGGGTTGCGCACTAAAAAAGAGCAGACGCTGGATTGCCCCGAGGTTTACGACGATTTGGCCGCGTTCGTTGCTGCCGAACTGGCAGCGGGATAGTCCGCGGCACTGCGTTCGATGCGCACCGCAACGGTGCGTGCGCCTGCCACGGCACCGGGTTTGGCGACCTGCATGCGCAGCCGGCGCAGCGGGAAACGCGCGAACAATGCCGCGGCCAGGCGCTCGGCGAAGCTTTCGATCAGTGCGTAATGTCGTTCGCCGGCCAGCGCTTCGGCCAAGCCGGCAACGGCTGCGTAGTCGACGGTATCGGCCAGCGCATCGCTGGCGGCGGCAGGCCGCAGATCCAGCAGCAACTCCAGGTCCAGCAGCAGCGGCCGCGGCATTGCGCGTTCCCACGCATGTATTCCGACCCGGGCTGGCAACTTCAGACCTTCTATGACCACGGCATCGTCGTTCATGTGCCGCCTTATGCGCGGATCGCCGCCGTCGGCGGCGCGAGTTCGGTCAGCGGCCAGCGCGCCCGGACTGCGGCTCCGCGCGCGGCAGGCATCGCCTCGGCGCGGCGCAACCAGCCGACGTGGGCGATCATCGCTGCATTGTCGGTGCAAAGCGGCGGCGTGGGGAAATGCAGTTCGAAGCCGCGCTCGGCTGCGGCACCCTCCAGCCACTGCCGCAGCCGCTGGTTGGCGCCGACGCCGCCGGCCACCACCAGCCGGCGTGTCGCCGTGGCTTTGAGTGCCCGCAGGCATTTCCGGCCGAGCGTCTCGACGGCCGCTTCCTCGAACGCCCGCGCCAGATCTGCGCGGGCCTGCGGGTCTGGCTGTGGCGGCAGCACTGTGGCCACCGCGGTTTTGAGCCCTGAAAAGCTGAAGTCCAGTCCCGGTCGGTCCAACATCGGCCGCGGCAGTCTGAAGACGCCGCTGCGACCGCGCTCGGCCAGCCGCGCCAGGTGTGGGCCGCCGGGATACGGCAGTCCGAGCAGTTTTGCCGTCTTGTCGAAAGCTTCGCCGGCAGCGTCGTCCAGGGTTTGCCCGAGCAGCCGGTAGACGCCGACAGCTTCGACCTGCACCAGCAGCGTATGCCCCCCGGAGACCAGCAGCGCGAGCAGTGGCAATTCGAGCGCCGGGCGTTCCAGCCATGGCGCCAGCAGATGACCTTCCAGATGGTTAACCGCAACCAGCGGCAGACGCCAGCCGGCGGCCAGGCCGGCGGCGAATGCGGCGCCGACCAGCAGCGCGCCGACCAGCCCGGGCCCGGCGGTGTAGGCGACCGCCTGCAGCTCAGCGCCGGACAGGCCGGCTTCGTCGAGCACCGCGTGGGTCAGCGCGTTCAGGCGGCCGACATGATCCCGCGCCGCCAGCTCCGGGACCACGCCGCCATAGGCGGCGTGCAGCGCAATCTGGCTGTGCAGGCGTTGCACCAGACGCCGGCCGTCCCACAGCGCCACGGCGGTTTCATCGCAGGAGGTTTCGATGCCGAGCACGGCCATGCAGGCAGTATGCCGCAAGCCCGCCGCCGCCGGTTTTGCCTTGTGGCGATGTGGTGTATAAAATGCGCCCCCTGTCGAGCACCGGGAAGCGTTTTGCATGCCCAGCGTCCGCGTCCGCGAAAACGAGCCGTTTGAGGTGGCCCTGCGCCGGTTCAAGCGCACCTGCGAGAAGGCCGGTGTGCTGACCGATCTGCGCAAGCACGAGTATTTCGAAAAGCCGAGCCAGGAACGCAAGCGCAAGCGCGCGGCCGCCGTCAAACGTCAGGCCAAGCGCGTGGCGCGTGAGACCTCGCGTCAGGTACGGCTGTACTGAACCCCGCATCGGCCATCGGCCGCGGCCCAGGCACCCGGGACAGGTCGTGAGCCCGCTCAAAACCCGCATCGTCGAAGACACCAAAGCGGCGCTCAAGGCCGGGGACAAGACGCGGCTGTCGGTGCTGCGGATGCTGTCGGCGGCGGTCAGGCAACGCGAAATCGACGGACGCTGCGAGCTGGACGACGTTGCGCTGCTGGCGGTCGTCGATAAGCAGATCAAGCAGCGGCATGACGCCGCCGCGCAGTATCGTAGCGGCGGGCGCCCCGAACTGGCCGCCGCCGAGGAAGCCGAGATTGTGGTGTTGTCGGCGTTTCTGCCCCAACCCCTGCAGCCGGCGGCACTCGAGGCGTTGATCGAGCGGGTGATCGCCGAAGTCGGTGCCGACTCACCGCGCGATATCGGCAAAGTGATGGCGGCACTCAAGCCGCAGGTGGCCGGTCGCGCCGACCTGGCCCAGGTTTCGGCGCGAATCAGGGCGCGATTGACCTAGCGGGCGGCGGTGCTCTCTGGCGCCGACTGCCGCGGTGGCGGAAACTGCATCCATGGCCGGGCGTATTCCCGAGGCGTTCATGCAGCAGTTGCTGGCGCGCGTCGACCTCGCCGAGTTGATCGGCGAGCGTATCGAGCTCAAGCGCGCCGGTCGTGATTTTCAGGCGTTGTGCCCGTTTCACCACGAGAAAACGCCCTCATTTACCGTGTCGCCGTCGAAGGGTTTTTATCACTGTTTCGGCTGCGGCAAGCATGGCACCGCGATCAGTTTCCTGATGGACTACGATCGCGCCAGCTTCCCCGAGGCGGTCGAACAGCTGGCGCGCCGCGTCGGTCTGGACGTGCCGCATGAAGAGGGCGGCGCACCCGCGCCGCGGCCGCCGCCGGATGCGCCGCTGGCGGCTCTGGCCACTGCTGCCCGGTGTTTCCGCGACGAGCTGCGCAAGGCCGCGCCGGCGATCGCGTATCTGAAGCGACGCGGGCTGAGCGGCGACACCGCGCAGCGTTTCGGCATCGGCTATGCGCCGCCAGCCTGGGATTTTCTGGCGCGCCGCTTCACCGATGCGGCGCCGGCGCTGGCCGCAGGCTTGCTTAAGCGCAGTGAAGGCGGCCGTGTCTACGACGTGTTTCGCGATCGGGTGATGTTCCCGATCCGTGATCTGCGCGGGCAGGTGATCGGCTTCGGCGGGCGCACGCTCGGCGACGATCCGGCCAAGTATCTGAACACGCCCGAGACCGTGCTGTTCCACAAGGGCCGCAATCTGTTCGGACTGTACGAGGCGCGCGCCGCCACTCCGGGAATGTTGCCGCAGTTGGTTGTCGTCGAAGGCTACATGGATGCGGTGATGCTGTCGCAGCACGGCCTCACTGGCACCGTGGCGACGCTCGGCACCGCCACCACCCGCGATCACCTGCATCTGCTGTTCAAGCACAGCCAGAAGGTGGTGTTCTGTTTCGACGGCGATGCCGCCGGCCGCCGCGCCGCCTGGCGGGCGCTGCAGCAGGCATTGACGGAGATCGGCCCCAATCGCGAGTGTCGCTTCGTGTTCCTGCCCGACGGTCAGGATCCGGATACGCTGGTGCAGGCCGAAGGTGCCGACGCCTTCGCACGGCGGATCGAGCACGCCGCCGCTGCCGGCGAATTTGCGCTCGCCGAATTGCAGGCGCGTACAGACGTCGCCACGCTGGACGGTCGCGCGCGCCTGCTGCAACTTGCTACGCCGCTGCTGGTCAAAGTGCGTGACCCGGCGCTGCGTGCGGTGCTGGTCGGCGAACTGGCGCGTCACGCGCGATTGCCGTCGGCGGAGTTGCAGGCGCTGGTCGATAATCCGGCCGCCGCCGCACCGTCGCCGCGCCGCGACGCCGCCGGCAGCCGGCTGTTGCGCGGCATCATGCGCGCGCTGGTCGAGCAGCCCGGGTTGGCACGCGGTGTCGACCAGCCGCAGCATCTGCTGGACGCACCGGTGGCCGGCGTCGGCGCGCTGGTTGAAGCTCTTGAATTCTTCGCCGAGCGCCCCGACGCCAATGCCGCGGCGTTGGCCGAATTCTGGCGTGGCACGGCGAAAGCCGAAGCGCTGCTGCGATTGGCGCCGCTGCCCGGCGTCGACAGTGCAGCGGCGCTGGAATCCGAATTCGCCAACGGTATTCGCAGATTACAGCTGGCGGCGCAACGTGCATGCGCCCGCCGGCTGGCGGCGCAGATCGCCGCCCGCGACCAGCCCAGCGCAGAATTGGCGGCGCTGCTGGCGGAAATCCAGCGGCAATTGATCCAGCAGCAGCCCTCGGATGAGGGCGCAATTTGATAGCATAACCGATTTGGAGCCCGCCGTCGGGTTCCTCTTTAAGGATTAGAGAGATTCGATGAGTGCATCCGATCATCATTCCCAGATCAAAACCCTGATCGCCCTCGGCAAGGAGAAAGGATATCTGACCTATGCCGAGGTGTCGGATCACCTGCCTGAAGTCGTCGATTCCGAGCAGATCGACGACGTTATCAGCATGATTCAGAATATGGGCATTCCGGTGCACGACGAAGCACCGGACGACGAGGCGCAGTTGTTCGCCGAGCCCGCGGCGACCGCCAGCGACGACGACGAGGAAGCCGCCGAAGAGGCTGCCGCGGCCCTGGCCGCAGTCGATTCCGAGTTTGGCCGCACCACCGACCCGGTGCGCATGTACATGCGCGAGATGGGCAGCGTCGAGCTGCTGGACCGTGAAGGCGAGATCCGTATCGCCAAGCGCATCGAGGAGGGTCTCAACGAAGCCCTTTACGCGATGGCCAACTATCCGGAGACGGTGGCAATCCTGCTCGAAGCCTACGACGCCGTTGCCGAGGGCAAGAGGCGGCTGTCGGAGGTGGTGGTCGGCTTCTTCGATCCCGACGCCGAAACAGCCGATCGGCTGCCGGTGCCGACCGCCGTGGCCGAGAAGGACGACGGCGACGATGGCGACGACGAGGAAGAATCCACCGACACCGGACCGGATCCGGTGCTGACGGCGGCCAAATTCGAACAGCTGCAGAAGTCCTACGATACCGCCTGGGATTCGCTGCTGCGGCTCGGCAGTGAGCACAAGAAAACTCAGCAGCGGCGTACAACACTGGCCGATTTCGTGATGACGTTCCGGTTGTCGCCGAAGCTGGTCGAGGAAATCACCCGCAATCTGCGCGACAAGATCGAGCAGCTCCGCCGGCTGGAGCGGCGCATGATGCAGATCGCCGTGACCGAAGCCGGCATGCCGCGTGCCGATTTCCTGGCACGCTATCGCAGCGGCTCGCCGACCGATCGCAAGTGGCTGGATCGTGCGATCCGGGCCAAGAAAAAATATTCCTCGCGGCTGGCCGAGCACAAGCCCGAAATCATCGCGCTGCAGGCGCAGCTCAAGCAGATCGAGGACGACAACCTGCTGTCGATCGACGAGATCAAGGACATCTACCGCCGGATGACGGTCGGCGAGGCCAAGGCCAGGCGCGCCAAGAAGGAGATGGTCGAGGCCAACCTGCGCCTGGTGATCTCCATCGCCAAGAAATACACCAACCGCGGCCTGCAGTTCCTCGACCTGATCCAGGAAGGCAACATCGGTCTGATGAAGGCGGTGGACAAGTTCGAATACCGCCGCGGCTACAAGTTCTCGACCTATGCCACCTGGTGGATCCGCCAGGCGATCACCCGTTCGATCGCCGACCAGGCGCGCACCATCCGCATTCCGGTGCACATGATCGAGACCATCAACAAGCTAAACCGCATCTCCCGGCAGATGCTGCAGGAGATGGGCCGTGAGCCTACTCCGGAAGAACTGGCGGTGAAGATGGAGATGCCGGAAGACAAGGTGCGCAAGGTGCTGAAGATCGCCAAGGAGCCGATCTCGATGGAGACGCCGATCGGCGACGACGAGGATTCGCATCTCGGCGACTTCATCGAGGACAACAACGCGGTGTCGCCGCTGGAGTCCACCACTTCGCAATCACTGTCCGAGGCGACCCACGAAATTCTCGCCTCGCTGACGCCGCGGGAGGCCAAGGTGCTGCGGATGCGCTTCGGCATCGATCTGACCACCGACCACACCCTGGAGGAAGTCGGCAAGCAGTTCGACGTCACCCGCGAGCGCATCCGCCAGATCGAGGCCAAGGCGCTGCGCAAGCTGCGCCACCCCAGCCGGGCCAACTACCTGCGCAGTTTTCTCGACGAGGGTTGAAGCGGCTGCGGTAACCGCTAAGCCCGCCGGCCGCAGAGAGTCGGCGGCTTTATTGATGCGGCATGCAAACCGTATTAACTCGTGGTGCCCACGGCAACCAGGCGATGGTGGGTATAGCCGGCGCGGCCGCATCGACAGCAGGGGCGTCAGCAGGGGGCGTCATTGGCTATTGAACCGGCACCTCTGCGGCGACCTGTACGGTTCAACGGCAACGCCGTCCGCGTCTGCGTTGAACCTGTTGACGTGCCGGTTCAATAATGCCGTCGTCGGCGCGCGTACAGGTGCGCACCCGCTGTCCACCCCGCACGCGGTTCGGTGCCGGCGCCGGCGGACGCTATTCTCCGGCGACCGTCGCCGACGGAGTAAACGGCTGCGACACGCTCGGCGTGTAGAGCGCCGGCGGACGCGAGGAGTACCACAGCGCCAGCGCTTGAATGTCGGCGTCCGTCAGACCGCCTGCCTGCGCGTTCATGATCGGGTTTTTTCGTGCGCCGGAGCGATACGCGCGCAGCGCCTGTTCGAGGTAGCTCCGGTACTGTCCGGCCAGATTCGGGTACATCGGCATTTTCGCTTTCCCGTCCTCGCCGTGACAGGCGCCGCAGACCACGACGCGCACCGGCTTGGCAACTGCGGCACCCGCGGCGCCGGCAAAACTCAGGGCCAGAAGCGAACAAGTGATGGCGATGGCGCGCATGTCAGTGCACTTCTTCGGCGGCATGTGGAGCCTGGGTCAGAAACGCGGCGATGTCCTGCATATCCTGGGCGGACAGCGACATCGCCTGTGCGCGCATCGTCGGGAACGGGCGCGCGCCACTCTTGTATTCCTGCAGCGCCGAGACGATGTACTGCGCGTTCTGGCCGCCCAGCTTGGGCACGCGGTAGTCCGGGTACGGATTGGACCAGCCCGGTATGCCGTGACAGCCCGTGCAGGTAAAGGCTTTTGCGCGACCGGCAACCGGGTCGCCCGCAGCCGCGGCCGCACTGGCAAAAGCCAGCGCGGACAGGGTCAGTAACACCCTGCGCGCAATGGTCATGATGCGAAGTTCTCCACAAGGAATGACTCGGGAGCGGGCGCTCCGGCGCATATCGTCGGGCAATCGGCGGGCCGCGTCAACGCTGGAGAGCGCGCCACGGCGGCGGTCGTTATAGTGCGCCGACACGGGGTGGCTTAACCAGCGGAGTCGCGGGTGCTGAAGCGTTCTGATCAAGCCACGACAGGCAGTGCCGAAGTCGCCGCCGTCGATCTGGGCTCCAACAGTTTCCACATGCTGGTGGCGCGCGAGGACAGTGGTCGGCTGCAGATCCTCGATCGTCTGCGCGAGCCGGTGCGGTTGGCCGCCGGGCTCGGCGCTGACGGCGGCCTGGCCGCCGACGCGCAGAACCGGGCGCTGGCCTGTCTGTCGCGCTTCGGCCAGCGGCTGCGCGGTATCCCGCCGGCGCGGGTTCGGGTCGTGGGCACCAATACGCTGCGCAAACTCAACGATGGCGGGATGTTCGTCGCCACCGCGGAGAACGCTCTGGGACATTCGATCGAGGTGGTGTCGGGGCTGGAGGAGGCGCGGTTGGTGTATGCCGGGGTGGTGCGCGATCTCGACGGCGCACCGCCGCGACGCCTGGTGGTCGATATCGGCGGCGGCAGCACCGAACTGATCATCGGACGCAACGGCCAGTCGCGGATGATGGAGAGCGTCGGTGTCGGCTGCGTCAGCCATACGCTGGCGTTTTTCGGTGACGGCCAGATCACGCGCGGTCGCATGCAGGAAGCGCGGCTGGCGGCGCGGGTGCAGATGGAGTTCCTGCAGCGTCGCTTTCGCCGCGCCGGCTGGGACTACGCGATCGGTGCTTCCGGCACCGTACGCGGTGCATGGCGGGTCATGCGCGCGCAGGGTTGGTGCAACGACACCATCACGGCCCAGGCGTTGGAACGGACCTTGGCGCTGACCGTGGCGGTCGGCCAGGTGCGCAAACTGGATCTGCCCGGTCTGCGCGAGGACCGCCGTCCCGTATTTCCGGGAGGGCTCGCGGTGTTGGCGGCGGTGTTCGACATGTTGCAGCTGGAGGAGTTGGCAACCTCGGAGGCGGCGCTGCGCGAGGGGGTGATCTACGATCTGCTCGGGCGTCTGCACGACCGCGACGTGCGCGGCGATACGGTGACGGGCCTGGCGCAACGCTACGGCGTGGACCGCCGGCAGGCTGCCGATGTCGAACGCACCGCGCTGCGTCTGCTCGACGCCGTGGCCGTGCCCTGGGAACTCGAACGCGACGGTGCGGCGCGGTTGCTGAGCTGGGCCGCGCGGCTGCACGAGATCGGGCTGGCGATCGCCCACGACGGCTATCCAAAGCACGCCGAATACCTGCTGCGTAACGGCGATCTGCCGGGGTTTTCGCTGACCGAGCAGCGCCAGCTGGCGGCGTTGGTGCGGCTGCAGCGCGGCCGGCCCTCGCGGGCGGTGCTCGAGGATCTGCCGCCGGCGCAGCGCACGGTGCTGGCGCGGCTGGCGGCGGTCTTTCGTCTGGCGGTACTGCTGCACCGCTCGCGCACGCCGCGGCTGCGGCTGCCGGTGTCGCTGTGCGCCGACGGCAAGAGACTGCGGGTCGGTCTGCCGGCGCGCTGGTTGGCGCGTCATCCGCTGACCCGGGCCGATCTGCGGCTCGAGCGCGGGCATATCGTCGCACTGGGCGTGAAACTCGCCGTCGAGGAAACCGCTTGAGGCAACTTCAACCGCGCGCCAGAGTCTGCAGGAAGCGCTGCTGCACGCTGGGGTCGTCGCGATCGCGCGGCGGACTCAAGTAACTGCCGTTGTCGGTGAGCACCCAACTCTGCACGCGGTCGGCGACGTAGGCTTCGAGATCGGCGATCAATCGCCGGCGCAGCTCGGGATTGTCGATCGGGAAGGCGATTTCGACCCGGCGGAACAGGTTGCGCTCCATCCAGTCGGCCGAAGACAGCCACAGTTCCGGTTCGCCGCCGTTCTCGAAATAGAACGCGCGGTGATGTTCGAGAAACCGCCCGAGCACCGAGCGCACGCGGATATTGTCGGACAACCCCGGCACGCCGGGGCGCAAGCTGCACATGCCGCGCACGATCAGCTCGATTTGCACGCCGGACTGGCTCGCCACATACAGCGCCCGGATCATCTGCGGCTCGACCAGCGCGTTCATTTTGGCGATGATCCGCGCCGGCCGGCCGTCAGCAGCGTTGCCCGCTTCGCGCTCGATTTTCTCCAGCAGGCTTTTGCTCAGCGTGAAGGGTGACTGCAACAGACGCTCAAGTCTGGAGACCTTGCCCAGGCCGGTGAGCTGCAGAAAGATCGCGTGCACGTCGGCGCAGATCGCCGCATCGGCGGTGAACAGGCCATAGTCGGCGTAGGCCAGCGCGGTACGCGGATGGTAGTTGCCGGTGCCCAGGTGTGCATACTGCCGCAGCCGGCCTTCTTCGCGGCGTACGATCAGCAGCATTTTGGCGTGGGTCTTGTAGCCGACCACGCCATAAACGATGTGCGCGCCTTTTTCCTGCAATGTTTCCGCCAGCTCGATATTCTCAGCTTCGTCGAAGCGCGCGCGCAGCTCGATCACCACCGTGACTTCCTTGCCGGCACGCGCGGCTGCGGCCAGCGCCGCCACCACCGGGCTGTCGGCGCCGGTGCGGTATAGGGTCTGCTTGATGGCCAGCACGCAGGGATCGCGTGCGGCCGCGCGCAGCAGCTCGAGTACCGGCGCAAACGATTCGTAGGGATGTTGCAGCAGTCGGTCCTGGCGGCGGATCGCGGCGAACAGATCGCCTTCGGCCCAGTGTGGCAGCCGTGGCGCGAACGGGGGATATTTGAGTTCTGGCCGGTCCACCTGATCGGGGATTGCGATCAGCCGCATCAGATTGACCGGGCCGTTGCAGCGGTAGACGTCGGCCGGCGCCAGCCCCAGCTCCTCGGATAGATAACTCACCAGAGATTCCGGGCAGTTGTGCGCCACCTCCAGCCGCACGCTGCTGCCCCAGTTGCGCTGCGAGAGTTCATCTTCCAGCACCTCCAGCAGGTCCTCGGCTTCCTCCTCGTCGACCAGAAGATCGGCGTTACGGGTCACGCGGAACTGGTAACAGCCGTCCACCGTCATGCCCGGAAACAGCTCGTCGACGCAGGCGTGGATGATGCTCGACAGGAACACGAAGTCGTTGGCGCCGGTACCCGGAATTTCGCGCGGGAGCCGGATCAGCCGCGGCAGCGCCCGCGGCGCCTGCACGATCGCGTGCGCGATATTGCGACCGAACGCATCCTTGCCGGACAGCGCGGCGATGAAATTCAGCGACTTGTTGAGGATGCGCGGAAACGGGTGCGCTGGGTCCAGACCCAGCGGCGACAACACCGGCAGCAGTGCGGTGCGGAAATAATGCTGCAGCCAACCCTTCTGGTCGGCGCCCATGTCACTGCGGCGCACGAACCGGATCCCCTCGGCCTGCAGCTGCGGAATCAGAACTTCGTTGAGAATCCGGTATTGCTGGGCCACCAGCGCATGCGCGCGCTCGGCCACCAGAGCCAGGGTCTCGGCCGGCGTGCGGCCGTCGGCGCCCGGCTGTGGATTGGCCAGCTGCGCGGCCTGCTTGAGTCCGGCGACGCGGATTTCGAAGAACTCGTCGAGGTTGGAACAGGAGATGCACAAAAACCGCAGGCGCTCGAGCGGCGGCACGCGAGAATCCACCGCCAGCTCCAGCACGCGGAAGTTGAAATCGAGCAGCGACAGGTAGCGGTTCAGATATAGCTCGGCCGGCGGCCGTTCGGTGACCAAAGCGCTCTCCCGCGCGTGACTGACGGCTGCCGGAGCTTGGTTCATCGACGATGAAGTTTACGTGACAACCGGAACTGATGCGCCGCGGGTCGCCGTGCCCGGCCTCGCCTGTGGGTAGACGGCGACAAACGGCACTAGCAGCCTGTCGGACTTAACCGTCTGCCATGTTGAGATGCGATAATCACGGCACGTTCCCGTTGTCAGCGAGCCTG
The DNA here is from genome assembly GCA_028871525.1 of Gammaproteobacteria bacterium. Lineage (GTDB taxonomy): Bacteria > Pseudomonadota > Gammaproteobacteria > Nevskiales > Nevskiaceae > SCRT01. The sequence goes on along the minus strand of JAGWMX010000011.1, from coordinate 25,030 downwards.
CGATGAGCGACTTCCGCCCGATAGACCGCACGACGGGATTTTTGCTGCCGCCCTCGGTGGACGAATGGCTGCCGGAGCGCCACCTGGCGCGCTTCGTGGTGGAAGTGATCGACCGGCTTGACCTGTCTTCCATGACCCGCGCCTACCGCGGCTCGGGCTCGGCGTCGTACCATCCGGCGCTGCTGCTGGGCCTGCTCGTGTATGGGTACGCCACCGGCGTGTTTTCCAGTCGCAAGATTGAACGCGCCACCTATGACTCGGTGGCTTTCCGTTATATCGCCGCCAACAGCCACCCCGACCACGACACACTTGCCACTTTCCGGCGCCGCTTTCTCAAACGGATCGAAGGCTTGTTCGTCGAAATGCTGATGCTGGCGCGTGAGATGGGCCTGCTCAAGCTGGGCACGGTGGCGCTCGATGGCACCAAGATTCACGCCCATGCCTCGCGCCACAGTGCGCTCTCTTATGAGCACGCCGCCAAGCTCGAAGCGCAGTTGCGGCAGGAAGTGGCCGAACTGTTGGCCCTGGCCGAATCGGAAGACCGCGCGGATGTGCCCGATGGCCTGTCGATCCCGGAAGAATTGGCGATCCGCCAGGAACGGCTCGCGCGCATCGGCGCGGCCAAGGCCAAGCTCGAAGCGCACGCCAAGGCGCGTTACGAGCGCGAGCACGCCGAGCATGCCGCGAAGCTGGCCGCGCGCGAGGCGCGGGAGAAGATCACCGGCAAAAAACCTTCCGGCAAACCGCCCGAGCCGCCCACGGCCGCCTCCGGCCCGAGCGATCAAGTGAACCTGACGGACGAAGAATCGCGCATCATGAAGGTCGCCGGCGGCGGTTTCGAGCAATGCTACAACGCACCGGCGGTGGTGGCGGCCGACAGCCTGCTGGTCGTGGCGCAGGACGTGGTACAGGAAGCCAATGACAAACGGCAAATCATGCCGATGATCGAGCATTTGACGGCGTTGCCGGAAGCGCTGGGCCGTGCGGAACACGTGCTGGCCGACAACGGCTATTTCTCCGAGGCCAATGTGAATGGTTGCGCAGCGGCCGGGATCGTGCCGCTGATTTCCCTGGGGCGCGGGAAGCATCATCCGGGATGGAAGGCGCGCTTTAAGGATGCCCCGCCTGCGTGCGGGAATCCCACGCCGCTGCAGGCCATGATGCACCGACTGGCGACGCCAGAAGGCAAACGATGGCATGCCCTGCGCAAGCAGATACCGGAACCGGTATTCGGCATCATCAAATCGGTCATGGGATTCAGGCAATTCTCGCTGCGCGGGCTCAAAAAGGTGAAAGGCGAGTGGAATCTGGTGACGCTGGCCTGGAATGTGAGGCGAACGTTCGCGATGCTCCCTGCCTGAGCCGGCAGCAGGATCACTCGACCGCCGTTTCATCGGCCCGATCAACAGGAAAATCCCGTTCATGCCTTCCTTTTCCATCCAACCCTCAGTCCGACAGGCTGCTAGGGTCCTGAGTTGGAATTTCGCACGCGAACTCGCCGGTGTTTTTCGCGCCTGGCGGCGTTGCGCCTCCTCGCCATAGTGCCGGCTATGCCTTGTCGGACGCCTTGCCAGCCCCGAAAAATCCTCGGCAATTTCATCAAGGAACTTCTAACTCAGGACACTAGCGGCCGGTCAGGCCGGCCACCGCGATACGGGCAGCCTGCAGCCGATCGCGGATCAAGGACAGTGATATTTCGCCGCCGTCCGGCTCGTTGGCGCCGATCAGCTTTTCCGCCGTCTCGAGCAATTGCACAGCCCTGCGCGGGTGACCGGTCTGCAGCGCCAGGCGTCCGGACTGGAACGCCAGTCGCCCATTCCAGTCAGGCTCCGGCTCGGACAGATTGAGTTGGCCGACCTGTAAACCGGCCAACAACGGCGCCGCTTCGCCGGGCCGTTTCAGATCCAGCAGGCAGCTCGCCATGTGATAGCGAATCGATTGCACCAACGGCGCGTTTTCGTCCAGGATACCGCGAGTCGCGGCCAGCGCCCGCCGGTAAATCGGTTCGGCCGCCAGCGCGTCTCCGGCATATTCGGTCGACACCGCGGCGTTGAGCCGCTGCGAGATCGCCGCGGTGCTGCCGCCCCCGTATTTCCGAACCAGGCTGTCTGCGACCTGGCCGTAAAGGTCCGCCGCGCGGTCGAACCGCGCTCTCAGGAAATAGGTGTTTGCCAACACCCCCTTGGCCAGCAGCGTCCGGCGGTGTTCCGCGCCCAGCGTTTTGGTCAGTCCGGCGATCGCGGTGGTGAGCAGGGGCATGGCCGATTCGACACTGCCGGCCGCAGCCAGCGTGTTGCCGAGCGCCGCCATCGTGTAATACGTCTGCGCGTGCTGCGCGCCGAGACGCCGGGTCCGGCGCGCCAGAAGATCGCGCAGCAGGCTTTCGCTTTGCGCATACTGCCCCAGCATGCGCAGGGTGTCCGAGAGATTGAACTCGATGCCGTCGCGCAGGTCCGCGGGCGCCTGCGGGAGCGTCTGCACCATCGCCCAGGCCTTGCGGTCATAGGCCAGCGATTTGTTGAGCCGCAGACGATCGCCCTCCACGTCACTCCAGGCCGACCAGTACTCGACCTGCACTTTGGGGTACTGCTTGACGAGCCGCGGCAGGGTGGGACGAACCTGTTCCAAAACCGCGACCGCTTCGTCGTGGCGGGATAAATCGGCAAGGTCCGCAGCCAGGCGAATACGGATTTCCGCCAGCGCCAGCGGATCCGGTGCGCGCAGGCGTGAGTACGCGGCGATCGCCCGCCGGCCCTCTTCGGCCGCGCCGCGATGATCGGACAAGCGCGACAGCAACTCCTGCATGGCGTGATGCAGCTGTGCCTGCACCATCGGCGCACTGACGGTGAATTCGGCGTCGATTTTCGGAATCGCGGCGCGTGCCGCCGCCTTCATCGTGACCTCGGAATTGCCCGCCACCGCCGGATTGGCGGCTCCGATCAGGTCGTCGGTCATGAAACGGTTGACCGCTTGCGCCACGTCGGTTTCGCGCTGTGCCCGGTCGCGGGCCTGCTCGGCCTGCCGGAACTGCCACAGGGTCGTGCCGAGGCCGGCCACCAGCAGCAGGCCGGCCGCGGCAATCCACGGCCGGCGGGCACGGTTGCGCTCCAGCAGTCGCTGCGCTGTCAAGCGCGTGATCTCGGCCTCATGCAGTCGGTCGCGCTCGGCGCGCCGCTCGGCGCGGCGCCGCAGACGCTCGCCCAGCGCGTCGACGCTGGCCAGCCGGCGCTCCGGGGTGCCGTCGGTGGCAGCGGCGATGTCCTCGCACAGCAGATCGTCGGGCAGATCCTGTTCCCACCCCGGCGCCAGCGGCCGGCGCAGGTCGCCGACCACGAGCTGATACAGCAGCAGGCCGAGCGCGTAGAGGTCGCTTTTCACCGTCGGCGGCTGGCCGGCTAACAGCTCCGGCGCCAGGTAGGCCAGCGTGCCGCTGGTGTCGGCGGACACCGCCTGGGTCACGGTCAGGCCCAGGCCGGTGATTCCCAGCTCTTCCAGCCGGCCAGGCTCCAGCAGGCGGCCGCTGCCGAAGTCGGCGATGCGGATCTGCCAGCCGTCGCCGCGCGGTGTGATCAGCAGGTTGGCTGGCTTCAAGTCCTTGTGCAGCACGCCGACGCCGTGCGCCGCGGCCACCGCGTCGGCGATCTGCAGGAACAGCGCCAGCCTGCGCTCCAGCGGCAGCTCCGCGAGGCCGCCGTCGCCGGCCGCCCAGTCGGCCAGGTTGTGGCCGCCGTACTCGCATTCCAGGTAGAACGGCGCGGTCTCGAAGTTCCAGTCGATGACACGCACCAGGTCATCGCGTTCGCCCAGCGTCTCGCGCAGCAGACGATAAATCGTCGCCTCGCGTTTGAGCGAGGTCAGGCGCTCGCCATCGCCGCTGAACTTGTAGACGCGGGCCTCGCCGGTCTTGCCGTGGCGTGCCAGCCAGACCTCGCTGCCGTGCGACGGGCCGAGCTGCGCTTCCAGAAGGAAGTGTTCGCATCCCGGCACCGGCAGGCCGGCAGCCAGGTCCATGCGGCTGACCAGCCGGCGCCCGGCGGCGGCGCGCTCCACCGGCCCGGTCAGCCGGTAGCCGACGCGCGGCAGCGTGACGATGCGCGACCCATCCTCGGGGCCGAGCGCCTTGCGCAGCTTGGCCACCGCGTTGGCCAGCACGTTGTCCACCGTCGGCCGGCCGGCCCACACCGTCTCGAACAGCTCCTCGCGGGTGACGACCTCGTCGGGGTGGCGCAGCAGCGCAGTCAACACCTGCAGGGGCCGCTGTTCCAGGTCGACGGGCAGACCGGCGACGCGCAGCTCAAAGCGCGCCTCGTCGAACTCGGCGTTACCGAAGCGGTAATGGTAGAGCGGTCGTGAATCCATGCGCTCCCCGGGGTGCACGCGTACGCCGGTCGTTGTTGGGCCGTCAATATGCCGCAGCGCCGCCGCCGTGGCCAGTCGTCATCGGTACCCATGGCCGGGCGAGGTCGCCCGTGCGGCCGCCGCTAATCGCTTGATTTAAAAACGGGCGCGGCGACGTTAGAAAAGCGTTAGCCGGCGGTGATGACTTCGTCGACCCGCGCGTGCGCTACTGCCGGTCTGGACGCGATCGCCTGACACGCGATCCCCGCACTGCGTCGAGATTACCGGCCGGAGGGCCGCCGAACGATGAGGCCAGCAAACATGTACGAGTTCACATACAAGTTCACATCGACGTTATCGGCGGTTGTGGCCGCCGCCGCGCTGCTGGCGCTGAGCGCCTGCGGACAGCACGACAAAGCCGCCAGCCGCGCGCCGGCCTCGGACGTTGCCGCCACGCCGCGGCCGGCGGCGCCGGATCTGCCCACGGCCGACCCCGACACCCCGGAGGGCAGCTACGTCACGCTGACGCGAGGCGCACAACTGATGTTTCTCTACGAGGCGTTCTCAGGTCTGCCGCCCGACTACGAGCGCATGGCCACCGAGCTGTCCAGCGAGTACCGCGGCACCTCGGACAGCTTCCGCAAACACGATCTGCTCGAGGCACTGAAGGTCCGCTACTCGGCCGCCATCGGTCAGGCCAAGGCGCATCCCTACGTGATCTGGGAAGACAACGACAGCGGACTGCAGGCCTATGACTTCGACCGCAAGGGTTTTGCGCTGAACAACCCGCTGTTCCACGACGGCGGCTACGGCTACATGAACGACCTCGGCGGCTTTCGGTTGAACTTCACCAACGGGTCCGCCGCCGGCTTCATTCCGATGGCCGACCAGAATCTCGCGCGGCGCATCGAGTCGATCCGCGTGCATCGCGGGATTCCGATGAAAATCTACGCCTTCGTGCAAAGCGCCGACGACGCTGGCGGGCGCACCGTGCACGCACAGGTCGTCAAGCTGGAATTTCTCGATCCCGGCAGCCGCCAGCCGCTGTTCGAGCGAAAGCTCGTCCACTGAGCCGGCCGCGCCCAACCCAGACCCCACCCAACCGGAGAGTTTCGATGAAATCGATCCGCGCGACGCTGCTCGGCGCCTGTCTGTGTACGATCCCGGTCGCGGCCGTTTTGGCCGACCCCTGCGCCGGTCTGGCGCATTGCGACGACGCCGGGCCGTTCAGTGCCCAGGTCACCGGCGCGGTCCCCGCTTGGGGGCGCTATCACAAACAACGGTTCGTACGGCTCAACCTGCGTTTCCGCAACCCCGGTTCGCAGCCACTGATTTTGGGTTTCCCCTGGCGCTCCGGAGCGACGCTCACCGACAACTACGGTAATTCCTACGGAATGGACACGCGCTACGCGACCGTCATCGGCCTGGGGATCGTCAAACACGGCAGCGCCGATGCCCGCTTCGTCATCGCGCCCGGCGCCAGCCGCACCGCGACTTTGGTGTTCAGCCGCTGGGTGGGTAAGACCGCGGTCGGCAACCGCTATACCGCCGATTTTTCGGTGGTCACCCTGCAGCCGATTCCCGGCAACAATCAAGTCCGAGTCGGGTCCACGTACACGCTGAACTTCCCCGACCTGAGCAGCGCCGTGGTCGGCGGCGATGCCCTCGGCAACGGCGCGGCGACGGCCAGCGACGTCGGCAAAGCGGTCAAGTCGCTGCTCAACGTCTTTGCCAAACCCAAGCCGCAGCGGCCGTAGGCGGCCGCCTGTACACGAACTCGGTCGTATCCGTGCCAGCACAAAAGCTCGTCACCTCAGCCGACCGCCCGCCCGTTGCCGTCCAACCGGAGAGAAGCGATGAAATCGATCCACGCGGCGTTGCTCGGAGCGGGGCTGCTGACCGTATCCGCGACGGCCGCCGCCGCCCCGACCTGCCACGGCAAGCTCGCCTCCCTGCAGGTGTATGCCGGTGGCTACGACGGACGCAAGCTGCTGGCCGAGCCCGCCGTCGCCGTGCCGCTTACAAAGCTGCTCGGCCCGGCACTGAGGCAGCTGCAGAAAACCCTCGACGTCGCCGGCCCGGTCGACCTGGTCGGCTGCAACCTGGTCGTCGCCGGCAACGCACAGATGAAGGGCGGCGAGGAAGACGCCATCGTCGATATCAACCTGTACTCCGGCGCCGTCGCGGCCGGGATCCAAAGCGGCCGCCGGATCCGCATCTACGCCGCCGACGCCGACTACAGCCACCTGCCGATCGCGGTGCGGGACTGGGCGGTGGTCGCCGCAACCGGCTTTCGCTACCGCGCCCGCCCGCCGGCCAACACGCTGCTTGTATCGCCGCGGCACGGACGTTGATTCGTCAATCAGTCCTTCCAACCGTCTCAGGCAAGCCATTTCGCACACCGATAGGAGAACGTAAACATGCTCAGCAGAATCATCGTTTCGTCGTACGGCCTGTTTTTGGAGATCGCGATCTGGTTGATCCTGATCGGGAGTTTGATCGGCGGCTGGAAACTACACGGTTTCTTCGCCGGCATCGGTGCACTGATCGCGGCGTTCATCTTCTGCGTGGTGATTTTCGGCGCGCTGCTGGTACTGGTGGACATCCAGCGCTCGGTCAAGGCCCTCAAGGACGCTAAAAACACGGGCTGATCGTTTTCGCCGGACCTGTACCCAGGCCCGGACACAAACTGGAGAGGGGCAACCATGAGAGGCAGGATCATTCAATACGACGGCGGCACCGGCACCGGCACGATCATGGCCGGCGGGCAGCAGCACCGATTCACGATCGACGCCTGGAAATCCGAAAGCGTGCCGACCTCCGGCAAGATGATCGACGTCGCGGTGGATCACGGCGCCGTATCGGCGGTCACGGTGGTCACCGGTGACGTGCTGCTCAAGGAAAAGGCCGCCGAACTCGGGGTCAAGCTCGGCTCCCTGGCGGGCCGGTGGTCCTCCAGACTGTCTTCCACGCTGTCCTCCGCCGCTGCGACCGGCGGCGCGGGCGCGCGCGGATCGAAGCTGGCCGACTCGGTCGTGGAGCGCTACGGCAAGCTGATGCCGGCGTCGTACGCGCTGTTCCTTTTGGCGACGCTGGCCTTCAACGCGGTCACCATGTCGCTGCTGGGGCAGCATCTGGCCTGGTCGTTTTTCGACCTTTCCGACTACCTGAGCAAGATGGGTCAGTTCGGCGGCGACGCCGGCGGTGGTTGGATCAAGACCATTTTGATTCTGTCCTACATCGACGTTTTCTCGCCGCTGCTGTGGCGCAGTCGGTTCGCTTGGCTGGCGCTGGCGCTGCCGCTGCTGGCGGTGCTCTGGGCGCTGGTGGCGGTGCTACACGTCGTCGATTCCGTGCCCAAGCAGTTCGCCGCTGCCGGCGGCCTGTCCCAGATGTTCGGCGTCGGTTTCGGATTTTACCTGGCGCTGGGTGCGGCGCTGGTGCTCGCGGCCGGCGGCGCCGCCGTTTTTTGCAACGCCTGTGACGCACTCCGGTGCGTGCGAGGTCCATTCATTCGACTTTCAACGGCAACCCCATCATGACGAAATCCCGTTTTTCGACAACTTGCGCGGCGCTCGCTGCGCTCACGCTGCTGGCCGCTTGTGGCGGCGCCGATGTTTCGGGCACCTACAGCGACAAGACCGGCCTAGTTCAATTGCAGTTCAAGGATGGCAAAGTGGAGTTCCGCAGACTCGGCATGACGCAAGGCATCTTCAAATACAAGGTCAAAGGCACGACGATCACCTTGTCCAACGGAGGCAATCAGACGCTGTTGCTCGAGGTCGATGACAAGGGCTGCCTCACCGGCTTTCCGGCGTTCGGTGAACTGTGCAAGTCCTAACGCGGCAACGGGACTAAGCTCACCTTCACCGGTGGCGGCAGATTAGTTTGGGACAGCGGCAACGGCATCAGTGAGCACGCCGAGTACAAGGTTCACGGCAAGTCGGTTGCCATCATCGAGATGGACAACGGCAAGTGGACCACCACCCACACGCTGCAGATCGACGACCAGGGCTGCCTCAGCGGCGAGATTTTCGATCGGGCCGCGTGCAAGAAGTCGTAGGCAGCCGCGGCGAACATGCAGCCGATTCAGGGCGTCGCCCGGCGCGGTCGGCGCAGCGATTCCGGTACCCGATCCGGATAGTCGGTGAACACGCCGTCGACGCCCAGCACCTGCAGCCGCTGCATCTCGGCCGGGTCGTTGACGGTGTAGACGTACACACTGCGGCCGTGGGCTTTGGCGTCGGCGATCAGCCGCGGGTCGGCGAACTCGGCCGAGAGGTTCACCGCCGCGGCCTGGAGTTCCGTGGCGCAGCCGGCGAAGTCCAGCGGCACGCCGGCCAGCAGCACGGCGATGGGGATTTCCGGCGCCGCCTGGCGGAATTCCCACAGCTCCGGCAGGTGAAACGACGACACCAGCAGCTTATCCGGCGGCCAGCCGGCGGCGACGTAGCGGCGCAGCACCCCGGCCACCGCCTCGCCGGTGCCGCCGGCGCTTTTGATCTCGACATTGACGCCGACCTGCATCTCGATCAGCTCCAGCGCCTCTTCCAGCGTCGGGATCTTCTGACCGACGCCGGCGTCGAGACGGCGCAGCGTGTCGAAGTCGCAGTCGACCAGCGCGCCGCAGCCGTCGGTGGTGCGTTCCAGCGTCAGGTCGTGCAGCAGCACCAGCGCGCCGGCTGGGTGCAGCTGCACGTCGAATTCCACCCAGTCGGCGCCGAGATGGATCGCGCGATCCAGCGACAGCAGCGTGTTCTCCGGCGCGTGACCGCGGGCGCCGCGGTGCCCGATCACCGTTAGCGTCTGTCGAGTGGCTGTTCCGCCGCCGGTATTGCCGCCGACCATCCGCGCGCTCCCATCGGGCCCGCGTTCCACTGTACTCCGGCGTCCGCCGGTCTGCCGCGCCGGTCAGACGCGCATGATTTTCATCGAGTTGGTGCCGCCGGTGCCGGTGAAGTCGCCCTTGGTGATCAGCACGCGGTCGCCGGATTGCAGCACGCCCAGGCCGCGCAGGTAGGCCGCGGCCTCCGCGGTGGGTTTGACGGTGTCCAGATCCCTGGGCTCGAAGGCGTGGGGGTAGACGTTGCGGCACAGCGCCATGCGCCGGCGCGTGCTCTCGTGCCGGGTCAGGGCGAAGATCGGCACGTGGGTGGCGGTGCGCGACATCATCAACGCGGTGGCGCCGGAGTCGGTCAGCGCGATGATCGCCTGCGCGTGCATGTGCTGGGCGGTCCAGGCGGTGGCCATGGCGATCGCCTCGTCGGTGCGCTCGAAGTGGGAGTCCAGGCGCTCGAAATCGCGGGCCTGCTCGCCGATCGGATGGGTTTCGGCGCCCAGGCAGACGCGCACCATCGCCTCGATCACCCTGATCGGATAGCGCCCGGTGGCCGTTTCGGCCGACAGCATCACCGCGTCGGTACCGTCGAGCACGGCGTTGGCCACGTCCATCACCTCGGCACGGGTCGGGATCGGATTGGCGATCATCGATTCCATCATCTGCGTGGCGACGATCACCATGCGGTTGTTTTCGCGCGCGGCCGCCACGATGCGTTTCTGCCAGCCCGGCAGCTCGGCGTCGCCGATCTCCACGCCGAGGTCGCCGCGGGCGACCATCACCGCGTCGGAGGCCATGATGATCGCGTCGAGCTGTTGCAGCGCTTCGGCGCGCTCGATCTTGGCCACCAGCCCGGCCTGGCCGCCGGCGGCCTGAACCAGCTTCCGCGCCTCGCCCATATCTTCCGCGGTGCGCGGAAACGACACGGCGATGAAATCGGCGCCCAACGCGCAGGCGTGACGGATGTCATGGCGGTCCTTGTCGGTCAGCGCCGCCGCCGACAGCCCGCCGCCCTGCTTGTTGATGCCCTTGCGGTCGGACAGCGTGCCGCCTTGGATCACTTCGGTCTCCACCCGGGTGCCGGCGATCCGCACCGCTTTCAGCGCGATGGCGCCGTCGCCCAGCAGCAGCACGTCGCCCGGATGGACGTCGCGCGGCAGCCCGCGGTAGGCGCAGCCGACGCGATGGGCGTCGCCGGCTCTGGCGTCCAGGGCGGTGTCGAGCGTGAAGGCGGCGCCTTCGGTCAATTCCACCGGCCCGTCGGCGAAGCCTTCGATGCGGATCTTGGGTCCCTGCAGGTCCGCCAGCACACCGACGTCGCGGCCCAGTTCGGTCGCGACGATGCGGACCTGCCGGGCGCGGCGCGCGTGCTCGCCAGGCTGGCCGTGAGAGAAGTTCAGACGGACCACGTCCACACCGGCGGCCAGCAGGCGCTTGAGCACGTCGGGGTCGTCGGTGGCGGGGCCGAGGGTGGCGACGATCTTGGTACGGCGGAGTGTCACGGGCACGAATCTCCGAAAGCTTTGCGCCGGCCACGGCCGGCGCAGCAGAATAGTCGCGGGCTTCCATTCTATCTCCCATGCCATGACGCTCTTCGGGACGCCGCTGACGGTCGGCGCCGTGCGCGTGCTGCTGCTCGGTTCCGGCGAACTGGGCAAGGAGGTGGTCATCGAGCTGCAGCGCCTGGGTGTCGAGACCATCGCCGTGGACCGCTACGCCGACGCTCCGGCGATGCAGGTGGCGCACCGGCATCGCGTGATCGACATGCTCGACGGCGGTGCGATCCGCCGCGTGATGGAGGCCGAGCGGCCGCACTACGTCGTTCCGGAGATCGAGGCCATCCACACGCCGACCCTGCTCGACCTGGAGCGCGACGGCTATACCGTGATCCCGACCGCGCGCGCCGCGCGGCTGACGATGGATCGCGAGGGAATCCGCCGGCTGGTGGCCGAAGAACTGGGTTTGCCGACGTCGCCCTACCGCTTCGCTGCCAGCCCCGGCGAGTATCGCGCGGCGGTGGCCGAAATCGGCCTGCCGTGCGTGGTCAAGCCGGTGATGTCGTCCTCCGGCAGGGGCCAGTCGATCGTCAAGGCAGTCGCCGACGTCGATGAAGCCTGGCGTCGCGCGCAACGCGGCGGCCGGGCCGGCGCCGGCAAGGTCATCGTGGAAGGTTTTGTCGCCTTCGACTACGAGATCACGCTGCTGACGTTGCGACACCTGGACGCCGAGGGCGCAGTGACCACCAGTTTCTGTGCTCCGGTCGGCCACCTGCAGGTCGACGGCGACTACCGCGAATCGTGGCAGCCGCAGCCGATGCCTGCGGCGGTGCTGGAGTCCGCACAGCGCATCGCCGGTGCGATTACCGCATCGCTCGGCGGCCGCGGCATTTTTGGTGTGGAACTGTTCGTGCGCGGCGACACGGTGATTTTCTCCGAAGTATCCCCGCGACCGCACGACACCGGCTTGGTGACGCTGGTCTCGCAGGATTTGTCCGAGTTCACGCTGCACGCGCGGGCGATCCTCGGTTTGCCGGTGCCGGTGATCCGGCAGTTCGGCCCTTCGGCGTCCTGCGCGATGGTGTTTGACGGCAACGTCAGAGCCCCGGCTTTTACCGGGATCGAGGCCGCACTGGCCGAACCCGACACCACGCTGCGCTTGTTCGGCAAGCCGGAGATCGCCGGCCACCGGCGCATGGGCGTGGCGCTGGCGCGGGCCGGGACGATCGACGCGGCGCGCGCCAAGGCACGCCGGGTCGCGGCGGCGGTGAGGCTGACCGGCTGATTCAGCGCGGCGGCTGTGCGTCCTGCACGTAACTGCGTTCCCCGGTGGCGGGATCGTAGTAGACCTCGGTCAGCCGTCCGGTTTCCGGATCGACGAAGCGCTCGCCGGTCGGCCGCCAGTTGCCGGGTGGGCGCCGAGACAGCGTGGACTTGTAGCGCCAGCGTTCCCATGCCACGCCCAGCGTCAGCACCAGGCCGTTGACCGCCAGCCACAGCGCGGCCACCGGCTGCCCGGACCCCGCGCAGACGGCGGCTACCGCCAGCGCCAGCAGGCCCAGCGCCATCACCGCGCCGCGCAGCGTCACGACAGCGGCTCGATCACCACCGCGGTGCCGTAGGCCACGATTTCACTCATCGTCTGGCCGATCTCGGACGAGTCGAAACGCATCATCAGCACCGCGTTGGCGCCCATCGACCGGGCGTTGGTCAGCATCCGATCCAGCGCATGGCGCCGCGCCTCCTCCAGCATCTGGGTGTACTCGGTGATCTCGCCGCCGGCCAGCGAACGCAGGCCGGCCATGATGTTGCCGCCGATGCCGCGGCTGCGCACCACCACGCCGAAACACTGGCCCAGCGTCTTGACCACTCGTTGTCCGGCAATATTTTCGCTGGTCACGACAACCATGCGTTTCTCCTTATGCAGGTCAGGCTGCGGGCAGCGGGATGGATTCGGCGTCACCCGGCACCGCCGGGAAGCGCCCCGCCGTCCAATCGGTTTTCGCCCGCTCGATGCGCCCGGGCGAACTCGAAACGAAGTTCCACCACAGGTGGCGCTCGGCATCCACCGGTGCGCCGCCGAGCAGCAGCACGCGCGCGGCCGTCTGCGGTGCTTCGATCACCACCTCGCGGCCGGGTTTCAGGACCAGCAGGCAGCCGGGCTGGAACGGTTGCCCATCGACCACCAGCGGCGCATCGATGGCGTAGGCCGCTCGCTCGGCGTGTTCGGCATCCACCCGCAGCCGTCCGCCCGCCGGCAGCAACGCCTCGACGTACAGCGTTTCGGACGCGGTCGCCACCGGCGAGCGTTTGCCGTAGGCGCATCCGGCGATTACCCGTAGCCGGACGCCATCGGATTCCGTCTGCGGCAGGCAGTCGGCCGGATAATGGGCGAACGCCGGTTCGCATTCCTCCTGATCCCTGGGCAGCCATACCCAGGTCTGAATGCCGTGCAGCGTATGTCCCGCTGCGCGGTCGGCCGGTGCGCTGCGCTCGGAGTGGACGATGCCCCGTCCGGCGGTCATCCAGTTCACCGCTCCCGCCTCGATCGGCTGCACGTTGCCGAGGCTGTCGCGGTGGAGCAAACGGCCTGCGAACAGGTAAGTGACGGTGGCCAGCCCGATATGCGGGTGCGGGCGCACGTCCAGGCCCTGGCCCGGCTTGAAACGCACCGGACCCAGCTGGTCGAAAAAGATGAACGCGCCGACGGTCCTGCGATGCGCGATCGGCAGCACCCGGCGCACCGCAAAGCCGCCCAGGTCGCGTGCCCGGCCCTCGATGACGTCGATCACGGAGCTCATGCAGGCGATTCCATCCCGGAGTGCTGTACGACTGCAGGTACGGATGCTTGCGACGCGCCGGCGACACCGAATCCGGCGGCCGCAAAGGTTCCGCGGCATCATAGCCCCATTCGGGCTCGCGGTACGGAAGAATCGACAATGGCCAACGATGCGGTACGGATCGAACGCGAGGGTGCGGTCGTCACCGTGATTCTGGATCGTCCGGAGGCGCGCAACGCGGTCGACCGGCCGACTGCCGAGGCGCTGGCCGCGGCGTTCCGCGCTTTCGAAGCCGACGATGCGGCGGCGGTCGCGGTGTTGTGGGGCGCCGGCGGCCACTTCTGTGCCGGCGCGGATCTCAAGGCGATGGCCGACGAGCGGCGCCGGAATCGTGTGGCCGTGGACGGCGACGGGCCGATGGGACCGACCCGGCTGGTACTGTCCAAACCGGTGATCGCGGCGGTGTCCGGCTACGCTGTCGCCGGCGGGCTGGAGCTGGCCTGCTGGTGCGACCTGCGCGTGATGGAGCAGGACGCCATCTTCGGCGTGTTCTGCCGCCGCTGGGGCGTGCCGCTGGTCGATGGCGGCACGGTACGTCTGCCGCGGCTGATCGGCCAATCGCGGGCCATGGATCTGATTTTGACCGGTCGTCCGGTGCATGCCGACGAGGCGCTGGCCATCGGTCTGGCCAACCGCGTGGTGCCCAGCGGCGGCAGCCGCGAAGCGGCCGAGCGGCTGGCTGTCGAAATTGCCCGTTTCCCGCAGACCTGCCTGCGCAACGACCGCGCCAGCGTCCTGCGGCAGGGCGCGCGACCCTTATCGGAAGCGCTGGCCGACGAGACCCGTCTCGGGCTGGCGACGTTGGACAGCGGCGAAACGCTGCGCGGCGCGGCGCGTTTTACTGCCGGCCACGGCCGCGGTGGTTCGTTCGAGGATCTGTAGCGGTGAAAAGCTGCCGCCGTGGACCCGCGGGTCCACGGCGGCATGCGTCACGCCGTTTTCAACGGACCTCGAAGCGGTAGTCCGCCGGCAGCATTGGCGCGAACGCGGCGCCCAGCTCCTGCCGCATCGTCGCCGGTCGGCCGGAGCCGGCGGCGGGCCGTCCGCCGCCGGTGCCTGGCGTCGGCGGCGCACTCAGCGGCGGGAATTTGCCGGCCTTGAGCGCGTCGTTGAGCGCCGGCAAATCGCTGCTCAGCAGCCGGTCGAACCGCGCTGTGGCGTCATCCAGTTCATGCTGCAGGGCGTCGATGCGCGCCAACTGGTAATCACCGGGCCGGCCTTCGTAGGACAGCAGCGCGCCGTACAGTGCGTCGGTGTATTCGCGCAGGCGCAGCTCGCCGGTGATGGCCCCGCCCTGTTTGGTGGCGACGATCAGCTTGCGCACCGCGTCGGCCTTGGCGTCCAGAGCGTGCAGTTTGGCGCCCAGTGCCGAGCCGGCTCCCGCCGCCGCCAGCCTCTGCGCAATGCCGGCGCGCAGCCGCCCGACCCGGTCGACCAGATCGCTTTCCCGGCCGAACAGCGCGTGCACGCGCATCGCCGCTTCGAACTGGGCCTTGCGATCGGCCAGGGTGAATTTGTCGCGCCGGTCCGCGCTGACTTCGATGTGCGTCTCGTAGACCTTGCCGTTGTCGGTCATGCGGATGGTGTAGGTGCCGGGCAGCACCCGCGGGCCCTGCGCGCCGTTGAAGGCCAGCTGCACCGCCGGCGGTGCCCGCGGCGGCGGCAGGTGCATCGACCACACCACGCGGTTGAGGCCGCGTCGCGCCGAAGCCGGCAGCGTATCGATCACTTCGCCCCGGTCGTCGAGCACCTCCAGCTTGAGCTTGCCGAACAGATGGCGCGTGCGCCGGTAGTAGGTGATCACCGCGCCGGCCGGCGGGTTCTGGCCCACGAACACGGCGTCGCCGTTCGACCAGCCGCCGTTGGCCTCGATGCGCTGCTGCTGCGGCCGTGCGGCGACGAACGCGACGTGGCTGTCCAGCACCGCCGGTGTCAGATGGCGCAGCGGCGTGATGTCGTCGACGATCCAGATGCCGCGGCCGTGCGTGGCGATGACCAGGTCGTCGTCGCGCGGCTGGATCGCCAGATCGCGCACCGCCACGTCGGGCAGATGGCCGCCTTTGAACTGCGCCCAGCGCTCACCACCGTCGATCGACACCCACAGCCCGAGTTCGGTGCCGAGGAACAACAGGTCCGGTTTGACCGTGTCTTCCTTGATCACCCAGGCGTAGCCGCGCACGCCTTTGGGCGCTCGCGGCGTCAACAGCGGTGTCCAGGTTCGGCCATAGTCGGTGGTTTTGTAGAGGTAGGGCCCCATCTCGCCGAAGCTGTGGCGGTCGAAGGCCGCATATGCCGTGCCGGCGTCGAAGCGGCTGGCCTGCACCCAGTTGACCCAGGACTGCTGCGGCAGGCCGCGGACGTTGCGGATCAGGTTTTCCCAATGCGCACCGCCGTCGCGGGTGAGCTGAAGGTTGCCGTCGTCGGTGCCCACCCAGATCAGTCCGGCCTGCTGCGGCGATTCGCTGATCGAATAGATCGTGGTGTAGGCCTCGGCTGCGGAATTGTCCACGGTGACGCCGCCGGAGCGCTCCTGCTGCTGCCATTGCGGATTGTTGGTGGTCAGGTCCGGCGAAATACGCTGCCAGCTGTCGCCGTGATCGCGCGAACGAAACAGAAACTGCGCGCCGATGTAGACCGTTCCCTTGTCGTTGGGAGACAGGGCGATCGGCGTGTTCCAGTTCCAGCGCAGCTTTTCCTTGTAGCCGGCCTGCGGTTGGATATCGCGGGTTTCGTGGGTGTGGCGGTTGACGCGTCCGATGGTTCCGCCCTGCGCCTCGGCGTAGAGGTAGTCCGGATCCGCCGGATCTTCGAACATCCAGAAGCCGTCGCCGCCGTACATGTTCTCCCAGCGCGAATTGGTGATGCCGCCCGGATAGGCCGAATCGCCGACCCAGTCGCTGTTGTCCTGCAGCCCGCCGTAGACGTGGTACGGGTCGTCGTTATCGACCGACACGTGATAGAACTGCGAGATCGGCAGATTGCCGCCCTTCCACCACTTGTTGCCGCCGTCGTAGGACAGCCACAGGCCGCCGTCGTCGCCGGCGATGACGTGCCTGGAGTTCTTCGGATCGATCCACACCGCATGCAGATCGCCGTGCGTGGTCTGGAAGCCGGCGATCACCGAAAAGCTCCGCCCGGCGTCGTTGCTGACGATCAGGTTGCCGTCGGTCTTGAACACGCGGTTGGCATCGTTGGGATCGACGATCAAGCTGGCGAAATAAAACGGCCGCCAGACCATCCACTGGCTCTTGTCGCGCTGCTGCCAGGTGGCACCGCCGTCGTCGGAGACGTATAGCGCGCTGTGTGGCGACTCGACGAAGGCGTAGACGCGATTGGGATCGGTCGGTGCGATCGCCACTGCCAGCCGCCCGTAGGGTTTGGCCGGAAAGCCCTTGTTTGTCGCTGGCGTGATCTCAGTCCAAGTAGCGCCGGCGTCACGGCTTTCGAACAGGCCGCTGCCGGAAAACGCTTGCGGGCCGTCGCCGCCGGAGCGGAAGGTCCAGCCCTTGCGACGGAAGTCCCACAGACCGGCCAGCAACACCTCCGGGTTCTTCGGATCCAGCGCCAGCGTCGAGCAGCCGGTCGACAGGTTGGAGCCCTTCAGGATCTGCGTCCAGCTGTTGCCGCCGTCGGTGGTCTTGTACAGGCCGCGCTCGGCCGAATCGCTCCACAGCTTGCCCGGCACGCAGGCGTAGACGACGTCCGAATCGCGCGGGTCCACCAGGATCCTGGAGATGCGTTCGGAGTTGTCGAGACCGACATGGGTCCAGGTTTCGCCGTCGTCGGTGGACTTGTAGATGCCGTTGCCGATGGATACCGTGTTGCGGGTCCAGGATTCCCCGGTGCCCACCCAGACATTGTTGGGGTGCGTCGGATCGATGGCGATGGCGCCGATCGAGGCCACCGGCTGGTCGTCGAACACCGGCTTGAAGGTGGTGCCGCCGTCGGTTGACTTCCACACGCCGCCGTCGGCGGCGCCGACGAACAGCGTGGTTTTTCCGGAACGATCGTCGCGGGCGGCCAGCGCGGCGATGCGGCCGCCGGTGACGGCGGCGCCGATGTTGCGCGCGCCCAGGCCCGAGATGGTGCCGTAGTCGAACGGGGCCGGCCGTCCTGCGGCGCCGGCGGCGCCACAAATCACGGTGAAGGCGGCGGCCAGCGCTGCGTTGGCAATGGTGCGGTTCATCGCGGACTCCTTACTTGGCCTGCGCGGCGGCAGGGAAGTGGAACAGCGCGTCGTCCAGCCGGACGTTGGCTTCGGCCTGGTCGTACTCGATCTTCTGTTTTGCGTCCTCAGCGGCGCCTTTGGGGCCGGAGACGATCTCAAACGGGAAATAGACACCATCGATCTTCTCGTAATCGCCCAGATCGCTCACCGTCTCCTGCGGCGCGCCGTGCACCAGGTGCCGCGCGACGATGCGGATCTCGAGGAAGTAGTCCGGGTCCAGATACACCGTCAGCGTGTCGCCGTCGGGTTGCGTCACGCGGATCTTGTGTGCCTGGGTGCCGTCCACGTCCTCGGTGCCCAGGTAGGCGAGTTGATATCCTTTTGCGGCGTAGTCGACCAGTGGGCCATCGATATCGGCGTCGTCGATCAGTCCCTTGGCGTCGTCGCGCGGCGTCTGTTCCGGATCCTTGCGGCCCTGGAACGGCTGGATCTGCCAGGCCTGCTTGCCGTCCCAGGCCTGCACCGCCGTCAGCCCTTGCAGGCTGGCCTCGGCGCGCACCCAGCCCGGCCGCCGCTTGAGTTCCACGTATACCAGTTGGTACTGGCCGTTGTTGATCAGCAGCTTGCCGGACAGGCGCAACGTGCGGATGGCGTGCAGCGCGCGGGCGCCGCCCTTGGCCGCGGTGTTTTTAGCCGCCAGTTCCGCGGCGGTCCAGTGGTGCTGCGCCGCCAGAGCGCCGGCCGAGGCCACGCCCAGCCACAGCAGCAGGAAAATGCAGAACTTGCGCATCGGGGATCTCTCCTTCGGGGCGGCCGCGGGCGTCCCGCGGCGGATTGGTTTGGATGCAGCGCGGCGGCTGGGCGGATGCAGCTCCGCGCCGCGGCCGGCGCGACGCAAGCTGACCGGGGTCTTCACGCAAAGCTCCGCGAGCGCAGCGCCGCCGCGGTTTCAGTGCGCGCCGAACACTGCTTTGAGCAGGTCGGTGGTGCGTGCCGCCGGGTTTTCGCGAATGCTCTTTTCTTCCTCGCCGACGCGGGTGAACAGTGCGGCCAGCGCCTTGCGGGTGACGTAGTCGTTAAGGCTGGGGTTGCCGCCCAGCATTCCGGCCAGTGGCCCGGCGGCGGCCATCACTTTGTCGTACTGCTGCACCACGCCGAGCCGCGAGGTGACGCCGGCGACGATCGGCTCGAACTTCGCGGTCAGCGCGGCGCTGGTGGTGCGCTTGAAATACTGCGTGGCGGCGTCCGGCGGCCCGGCGAGAATCTGCCGTGCATCGTCGATCGTCAGCTTCTGCACCGCCTGGGCGAACACGTCGGCGGCCACCGGCACCGCCTGCTCGGCGGCGCGGTTGATGGTCAGGTGCAATTGCTCGACTTGCGCGCCCATGCCGGCTTCCTTCAGCAGACCCTGGACTTTTTCCACCGGGCCCGGCAGCGGGATGCGGAATCGGGCGTTGTCCCAGAAACCGCCTTGCCGGCCGAGCTGGTTGACCGCCGTGCGAGTGCCCTTGGCCAGCGCCTGCTTGATGCCGGCGGCGATGTCGCTGTCCGGCAGCGCCTGCGCCGCGGCGGATGGTGTGGCGATCGATTTGGCCAGGCCCGACAGCGTGTCGGCCTGCGCGCTCAGCAGCAGGCCGGACAACGCCGCGGCGGCAATCGAAAGCGATGGCGACAGACGCATATGAATTCTCCCTCGACCGGTTCTAGCCTAGAACAAAGCGCCGGGCGGTGTCGCCTGGGATTGCCGTTGCCGCGGCCCCAGGCGGCGAACCCGTCGTCCGCGCGCGCCTCCACCGAAACCTCCATGCCCTGGAAGTCGCCGGCACGGCAACTGCCGCTGCCGAGCGCCAGCGTCTGCAGCGGCGCCTGAGCGCCCGTTTCCTCGCGGCGCAGATCGCCGAACTGCGACTTGGTCGCTTCGCACATCGCCACCGGCAGTTCGATCGTGTCGCGGCTCGACTGCTGGCGTGGCAGCGCGCGCCCCAGGCGTCGGCGCAGCGTAGCGGTAGATCGTCCGGTGGCGGACGGTGAGAACCGGCATCTGAGAGTCCGCGGCGTGCAACCGCCGCCGGTTGGGCGATGGATGATGGATGTATTTTCGCACGCCAGCGCGTACAATCACCGGTCTTTTGATTTTCCGCCGCGGTCCGCCGTCGCCGGCCGCGGTCTCGAGCCGGCTGGACGTCCGGCTGTCCTGCGTTCGAGAGCCCCCGTGATTCAGAACCTCCGCAACATCGCCATCATCGCCCACGTCGATCACGGCAAAACCACGCTGGTGGACAAGCTGCTGCGCCAGTCGCAGACCCTCAACGCCCGCGAAAACCTCGGCGAGCGGGTGATGGACTCCAACGACCTCGAGCGCGAGCGCGGCATCACCATCCTGTCGAAGAACGCCGCCATCCGCTGGCTGGACCAGCGCACCGGCACCGAGTACCGCATCAACATCGTCGACACGCCCGGCCACGCCGACTTCGGCGGCGAGGTCGAGCGGGTGCTGTCGATGGTGGACTCGGTGCTGCTGCTGGTGGACGCCGCCGACGGCCCGATGCCGCAGACCCGCTTCGTCACCAGCAAGGCCTTTGCGATGGGTCTGAACCCGATCGTGGTGGTCAACAAGATCGACCGTCCCGGCGCGCGCGCGAACTGGGTGATCGACCAGGTGTTCGACCTGTTCGACCGCCTCGGCGCCACCGACAAGCAGCTCGATTTCCCGATCGTTTACGCCTCGGCATTGCTCGGTTACGCCGGTCTGGACGCCACCGTCAGCGAAGGCGACATGACACCGCTGTTCCGGACCATCGTCGACCAGGTCGTGCCGCCGCAGGTCGATGCCGACGGCCCGCTGCAGATGCAGGTGATCTCGCTGGCGTATTCCAGCTACGTCGGCGTGATCGGCACCGGCCGCATCAACCGCGGCAAAGTGCGCAGCAACATGCCGGTGGCGGTGGTCGGCCGCGACGGTGCGGTGCGCCAGGGCCGCGTGCTGCAGGTGCTCGGCTTCATGGGCCTGGACAAGATCGAGGTGCCGGAGGCTTCGGCCGGCGACATCGTCGCCGTCACCGGCATCCCCGAGCTGGGCATCTCCGAGACGCTGTGCGATCCGAAAGCGCCGGTGCAGTTGCCGAGCCTGCAGGTCGACGAACCGACCATGAGCATGACCTTCGAGGTCAACAAATCGCCGTTCGCCGGCCAGGAAGGCAAATTCCTCACCTCGCGCCAGATCGCCGAACGCCTGGCCCGGGAGCTCAAGACCAACGTGGCGCTGCGCGTCGAGCCGGGCGAATCGCCGGACCAGTTCAAGGTCTCCGGCCGCGGCCTGCTGCACCTCGGCATCCTGCTGGAAAATATGCGCCGCGAAGGTTACGAGATCGCGGTGGGGCGGCCGCAAGTCATCCTCAAGCAAATCGACGGCCGGACCTGCGAACCTTACGAAACGCTGGTGGCCGACGTCGAGGACAAGGACCAGGGCGGCGTGATCCAGGGCCTGGCCGGGCGCGGCGGCAAGATGCAGAACATGGTGCCGGACGGCCGCGGCCGCGTGCGGCTGGAATACCTGATCCCGTCGCGCGGGCTGATCGGCTTCCAGACCGAATTCATGTCGATGACCAAGGGCACTGGCCTGCTGTTCCACAACTTCGACCACTTCGGGCCGCGGACGGAGGGCCGCGACATCGGTAGCCGCGCCAACGGCGTGATGATCTCCAACGGCGCCGGCCCGGTGCCGGCCTACGCGCTGTTCAACCTGCAGGAGCGCGGCCGCATGATCTCCGAGCCCGGCGATACGGTTTACGAAGGGCAGATCGTCGGCATCCACTCGCGCGACAACGACCTCGTCGTCAACGTGCTCAGGGGCAAGAAGCTGACCAACATCCGCGCCGCCGGCAGCGACGAGAACGTGCTGCTGACCCCGGCGGTGAAATTCTCGCTGGAACAGGCGCTGGAATTCATCAACGACGACGAGCTGGTCGAGCTGACGCCGGCCGCCATCCGCCTGCGCAAGCGTTATCTCAAGGAACACCAGCGCAAGCGCAGCGGGCGGGAAGCCGCCGCGGCCTGAGCCGGTCCGCCGCTTCCAGTTCCCATTCCGCGTCCGCGGTGGCCACGTTCCGCCGCGCAACGACAGCCTGGTTCCCGGCCGTCATCGCGAGCCGGCCGTAAGGCCGGCGTGGCGATCCCCCCGTCGGGCACCGCGCAGCCGACGGGACACGGCATCGTCCGCGGCCTTTAGCCGGCAGCATCGAGCGGGCTGACCGCGCCTGGTCCGGCCCTCAGGCACAGCAGTCGGGCGCTCGTCGCTGGCAAAGCGGTGCTTTGCCTCAACCCGCTGTGTCGAGCGGGCTGACCACGCCTCGCCCACCGCGGTTGAGCACGTGGGTGTAGATCATCGTCGTACTCACGTCCGAGTGCCCGAGCAGCTCCTGCACCGTGCGGATGTCGTACCCGGACTCCAGCAGGTGCGTGGCGAACGAGTGCCGCAGCACGTGCGGTGAAACGGGCTTGGCCAGCCCGGCGCGCTGCGCCGCCTGGCGTACGGCCCGCTGCACCTGCTGCTCGTTGATGTGGTGCCGGCGCACCGCGCCCGAGCGCGGATCGGTGGAAAAACCGGCAGCCGCGAACACGTACTGCCAGCCCCAATCGGTTGCCGCCTGCGGATACTTGCGCGCCAGCGCGTCCGGCAGCCAGACGTCGGCCCGGCCCAGCGCACGGTCGCGCTCGTACACCGTGCGCCGCACCGCCAAGTGCGCGCGCATCGGTTCGACCAACGTCCGCGGCAACATCGTCACGCGATCCTTCGCGCCTTTGCCGTCGCGCACGACGATCTCGCCGCGCGACAGGTCCACATCCTTGACCCGCAAGCGCACCGCCTCCATCAACCGCATGCCGGTGCCGTAAAGCAAGCGGGCGATCAGCCCCAACACATCCGCCGGCAGCGCATCCAGCAAACAGTGTGCATCGCTGCGCGACAGCACCACCGGCAGCCGCTGCGGCTTTTTGGCGCGGGTGATCCCGTCCAACCACGGCAACTCGATGCCGAGCACCTCACGATAGAGAAACAAAATCGCCGATAAGGCGAGATTCTGGGTGTTGGCGGAGACGTTTTGCCGCACCGCCAGATCACTCAAAAACGCCTCCACCTCCGGCGCGCCCATCTCCCGCGGATGGCGCTTGCCGTGGAACAAAATGAAGCGTTTAATCCAGTGTAGATAGGTTTCCTCGGTGCGCAGGCTGTAGTGCCGAACTCGGATCGCCCGGCGCACCTGGTCGAGCAGTTTTGGAGGTTTTTCGTTTTGTAATGAAGGACTTACCCGATCCTTTGACGCATTTTCCTGGCTGGTTTTCATGTTTTTCAAAGAGTTACATCGCTCCCGATCAGATTATACGTCAGGACGGGCGAGTTATACGTCAATTTGATGTCTAGTTAGCCACCAGAAAGGCCATGACCGTGAAGTGCTATCAATGCCCGGCACCTGCTATGTATCAGGTCGGGGAGCAGAACATCCCCCTGTGCCTGGATCACTACTTCAAGTTCTCGCAAATCCTGCAGCAGCAGATCGAAGACAATGAGCGCATGATCAATTTCGCGGCTGACCAGATGTCCGAAATCTCCGGGCTGCCTCCGATTGGGCCACGGTTTCCACCTCGGCCACGTCCTGTAATTGTCTCTGGTGCAAAATTGAACAACATCTCTGTAAACAATAGTGTCGTCGGGACCATCAACACCGGCTCCATCGGCACGGTGGATCAGTCGATATCCGTCCTAAAACAAAGCGGAGAGTCGCAACTGGCAGAGGGAATTAAGGCACTCTCTGAAGCTATCCTCCAGAGCGGCGATCTGACGAAAAACCAAAAAAACGAGCTGATAGAAAGCTTGAGCGTCATTTCAAGAGAAGCTGTCACTCCAAAGGAGGCGCGCCAAAACACCGTGGCGCAATCTTTGCTCGAACGCTGCTCAAAGATTACTGGCTTAGCCAACGACGTCACTGATGTATGTCAGAAGTGGTGGCCCGTCTTAATTGCGGCGTTTACGGCAGCCACTGGTGGCTAACAAGGCGCTCCAGCCGACGTGCTCGCTTCGCGAGCACGCGGCTGAGCTTGGGCGTGTGTGCCGGGCATGGCCCGTGACGTGCGGGGTGCAAGCCCCCGTTCCAGGTATTCGCAGAGCCGAAGGAGAGGCGAACGGCAAGGGCGTCGTCGTGAGGCGGGGTCTGAAAGAAGCCGTAGCCGAAGCGGTGTGGCGATGGACAAAAACTCGATACGAGGCGTGATGCATCCGGGACGAGCGGGCACGTGACCGCGAAGTCCGCTATCTGCAATCGGAATGCATTTTGTAAATCGAGCGTTGATGCCGCGAACGTCACGGGTCTTACCCCGGGAGATCTATCCGGTGTCCAAGGACGGACTGAGCTTTCGGAGACGGAAGTGATCGCCGGACAGAAGTCAGCAAAGGACAAAGTAGGCTCGACTGTCGGGGCCGAAGGTCCGCACGAAGGAGGGTGAAGGACGGTGGCGTGGCGTAACGGGAGTGCATCCGAGCAGGCGGCCAATGCCGCGTCCGGCGCTGCGCCGGACGATGAACCCGCGACGGGTACGCGGCCGACCCCGGCATCCGAGCGTGTGACATCGCTGTGGGCGCAAGTGCTGGAGAAGGAGAACCTCCGGCGTGCGCTGCGACAGGTCCGACGCAATCGTGGTGCACCGGGCATCGACGGCATGAGGGTCGATGAACTCCCCGAGCATCTGAAGCATCACTGGCTCCGGATCAGAGACGAATTGCAGACCGGGCGCTACCGGCCGATGCCGGTCCAGCGGGTGGAGATTCCCAAGCCGGACGGACGCACGCGCAAGCTGGGCATCCCGACGGTGACGGACCGCTTCATCCAGCAAGCCATCGCCCAAGTGCTGCAAGGCGTCTTCGACCCGACGTTTCATCCGCACAGCTACGGCTTCCGGCCCAAGCGCTCGGCGCACCAAGCGGTGTGCCACGCCCAGGCGCAAGTCAAAGCCGGATGGAGCTGGGTCGTCGACCTCGACCTGGAAGCCTTCTTCGACCGCGTCAACCACGACCGCCTGATGCACCGCCTGCGGCAGCGGATCGACGATGCGGCGCTACTGCGCCTGATCGGCCGATTCCTCAAAGCGGGGGTGCAGATCGGCGACCACGTGGCATCGACGTCCGAAGGAGTCCCACAGGGCGGGCCGCTGTCCCCGTTGCTGGCCAATGTGGTGCTCGACGAGCTTGATTGGGAACTGACCCGGCGCGGCCATCGCTTCGCCCGCTATGCCGACGACTGCAACGTCTTCGTCAGAAGCCGCAGCGCCGGCGAGCGGGTGATGGCAAGCCTCCGGCGCT
>JAGWMX010000010.1 GCA_028871525.1 Gammaproteobacteria bacterium | reverse complement strand
AACGGCGGCGGTGCCTTGGCAGCGCTCGTCACTCGCGGTGCAAAATACGGTCGACCACGTGGTCGGCCCAGTAGTTGGCACGGAACATGGCGATCAACTGCTCGCGGTCATAGACGTCGCGCACCCAGCCCGCAAACGTCGAGCCGTGCGCGTCGCGGTGCGCGCGGTAAGTGTCGAAGAAACGGTCAAACACCCCGGTTCTGGCCTGGCGAATGTGGCCGTGGCGCCAGAAGCTGAGCTGTCGCAGCGCCGCTTCCAGCGGCGTGCCGGTCTGCGTCAGCAGAAACACCGTACTGGCGAAACCGGCGCGGTCGGCGCCCGACTTGCAGTGCAGCAGCAGCGGCCGCTCCAAACGCTCGAACAACGCGATCAGCGCCAGCACTTCGTCGCGGTAAGGCGCCTGCCTCGAACCCAGAGGAAAATGCACGACGCGCAGCCCGGCACGCCGGCAGTAGTCCCATTCCAGGCGGTTGGCGGCAACGTGCGCCTCGACTCCACGCAGATTCAGCACCGAGCGGATACCGGCACGTTGCGCGCTGCGCAGCTGGTACGGCAGTGGGTGCGAGGAGCGATAGACGCCGGGCGAGATGCGCACGCGGGTGTTGAAAAACGTGCGTAACAGCGCATGGTCGAGCAACAGCGCCGCCATCCAGGTGCGCAGTGGCGTCCGGCGTCCGCGCGGTGTCCGCGCCGGCGGCAGCAGCGCCGGATGCGCGGCGCGGCGCAACTCGGCCTCGCCGCTATCGACCGCCGGCCACGACCACACGCCGGTCAACGGATCGTTCAAGTACCGGTCTCCAGCAACCGCGCCACCTCTCGCAGATCCTCTTCGGTATCGACACCGCGTCCCGGCGGGCTGCAGGTGACGCCGACGCGTACCCGCAGGCCGTGCGTCAGCGCGCGCAATTGCTCGAGCGCCTCGCAGACTTCCAGCGCCGCCGGCGGCAGGGCGGCGAAGCGCAGCAGCGCGGCGACGCGAAACGCGTACATGCCGATGTGTCGCAGCGCCAGCCCTGCCGGCGGCTGTTCGCCCTGGCCGGCGCGCGGCCACGGAATCGGCGCACGCGAGAAATAAAGCGCGCGGCCGGCGGCATCGAGGACCACCTTGACCGCGTTCGGATTGCGCCAGTCGACGGCGGCCAGCGGCTGCGCCAGCGTCGCGATATCGGCTTCAGAATCCTGCTGCAGCAGTTCGGCGACCTCGAGGATCGCCGGCGGCGGCATCAGCGGTTCGTCGCCCTGCAGGTTGACGACGATGCGCTGCGGCGGCCAGCCACCGCGGCGGGCGACTTCGGCCAGGCGGTCGGTGCCGGAGCGGTGTGCGGGCGAAGTCAGCGCCACTTCGGCGCCGAAACCGCGCGCGACCTGGACGACTTCCTCGGCGTCGGTGGCGACGATCACCCGCTCGGCGCCGCTGGCACACGCGGCGCGCCATACGTGCTCGAGCAGCGGCCGGCCGCCGATCGGGCGCAGCACCTTGCGCGGCAGTCGCGTGGACGCCAGCCGCGCCGGGATCACGACGGTGAAGCCGATCACGTACGACCCAGTTCGTCCTCGGTCAACGGACGGGCTTCCTCCTCGAGCATCACCGGAATATCGTCGCGCACCGGGTACGCCAGACGCGAAGCACGGCACCAAAGCTCCTGCAGCTCGGGATGCCATTCCAGTGGCGCCTTGCTGACCGGGCAGACGAGGATGTCGAGCAGCCGCTTGTCCATAAGATTCCAGGGCGAGGATACTGGCGCAGGTTGGTTCGGTTCTCAGCCTGCCGGATGCGGCAGGGTGCGCAGCAATTGTCGCACAGCCGAAGCGGCCTGCGGCGAGGCCGCAACCCTCGCCGGCACCGCCCACAACCGGGGGTCGGCCAGGCCGCGGCACTTGATGGCGTCCTTGTCGGTCATCAGCACCGGGCGCCGGTCGCCAAAAGCCAGCGTCGCGGCGTCGAGGCCGGCATGGTCGGGCAGCGGGTGCTCGATCAGCGCCAAGCCGGCGCCGCGCAGCGCATCGAAAAACCGCTGCGGTGCGCCGATACCGGCCAGCGCGTGCACTTCGCCGCCGGCGAACTCGGCCAGCCGCCGCTCGCTGCCGTCGCACAGCCGACGCGCGATCGCCACCGTCAGATCGAACCGCACCGCGTGTTCGCCGTAGGGCGCTGGGTCGGCGCCGTTGATCAGCAGCAGCGCACAGGTGGCGGCACGCGTCCTGGGTTCGCGCAATGGCCCGGCCGGCAGCAGAAAGCCGTTGCCGAACCCCAGACGGCCATCGATCACGCACAGCTCCAAGTCGCGCGCCAGGCGGTAGTGCTGCAGACCGTCGTCGCAAACCAGCACGTCGACCTGCGGATGCCGGCGCCGCAGCAATGCCGCTGCGGCCAGCCGGTCCGGCGCCACCGCCACCGGCACGCCGCAACGCTGCGCCAGCCACAGCGGCTCGTCGCCGACCTGCTTCGGGTCATCACCGGCCGCCACCAGATGCGGAAACGGGCCGTGGCCGCGATAGCCGCGGCTGAGCACCCCGGGACGGCGGCCGAGCGCACGCAGTTCTTCGATCAGCCAGGCCACACACGGCGTCTTGCCGGTGCCGCCGACGGTGACGTTGCCGACCATCACCACCGGTACCGGCAAACGCCGCGCGAGACTGCGCAACCGGCGCGCGCGGCGCGCCGACAGCACGCCATAAACCCGCGCCAGCAGGCGCAGCGACAGCGGTGGAATGGTCTGGCGGTACCAGAACGCCGGCGCCGTCAATCTCATACCGCTGCCGCAGCCGGCTGGCGAAATTGCAGCCGGTACTGGGTCGCGTAGGCGCCGTCGCGCGTCAGCAATTCCATGTGCGTGCCTTGTTCGACGATGCGCCCATCCTGCATCACCGCGATGCGATCGGCGTTCTGCACGGTCGACAGACGATGGGCGATGACCAGCACCGTGCGGCCGATCACCAGGCGGCCGAGTGCGTCCTGCACCAGCTGTTCGGATTCGCTGTCGAGCGCCGAGGTGGCTTCGTCCAACAGCAGGATCGGTGCGTCCTTCAGCAACGCACGGGCGATGGCGATGCGCTGGCGCTCGCCGCCGGACAGCAGCACGCCGCCCTGACCGACGGGCGTATGAATACCGTCACGCAGCCGCTCGATGAAATCCCAGGCATTGGCGGCCTTGGCGGCGGCGACGATGCGCTCTTGGTCGGTCTGCAGCCCGATGCCGTAAGCGATGTTCTCGGCGATGCTGGCGTTGAACAGCACCACGCTTTGATCCACCAGCGCGATCTGCCGGCGCAGGTCGGCCAGCCGGTATTCGCGCAGATCGTGACCGTCCAGGCACACGCGGCCGGAATCCGGGTCGTAAAAGCGCGGAATCAGCGACAGCAGCGTGGATTTGCCGGAGCCGGAGCGGCCGACCAGAGCCACCCGCTGGCCGGCGGCAAGATGCAGGCTGACGCCGTCCAGCGCCGGCGTCGCGAAGTTGTCGTAGCGGTAGCAGACGTTGGCGAATTCGATCTCGCCGTGCGCCCGGGACAGCCGCCGGGTGCCGCTATCGCGCTCGCGCGGCGTGTCGAGAAAGACAAACAGGTCGGCGCCGGCCACCAGTCCGCGCTGCAGACGTTGCGACAGATCGGCAAGCGAACTCAGCGGCTGACGCAGCATCAACATGGCGCCGATGAAACGCACGAAATCGCCGGCAGTCAGCGATTCGTGCAGCGCCGGCAGCGTGGCGAGAAATACCAGCGACGCGATCCCGGTGGCGGCCAGCAGCTCCATCACGCTGCTGCTGACCGCGCCGCTGGTCGACAGCTTGATGGTCTGCCGCCGCAGGTAGTCGTTGATCCGCGCGAAAGCGTCCAACACTAGCGATTCGCCGCCGTAAACCTTGACCATCCGGCGGCCGGTGATGACTTGGTCGGCCGAGTGGTTGATGCCGCCGATGGAAGTCTGGATCCGGTTGGACAGTGTGCGGAAACGGCGGTTGACCCACTGGAACGAGCCGAAGATCGGCGGCACAATCAGCAAGATCGCCAGCGTCAACTGCCAGCTGGTGTAGATCATCGTCGCCAGCAGCGCCAGTGCGCTCAGGCCGCTGCGAATCACCGAAGTCAGCACGCTGGTGGCAGCGTCGGAAACCTGCGCCGCCTGGTAGGTCAGCTTGGTCTGCAGATCGGCGCTGCGAGCACGGTCGTGGTGGGTCACCGGCACCAACAACAGATGTTCGAACACATCGGCGCGCAGCGTCGCCACCACTTTCTGGCCGAGCCAGGCCATCGCATAGGTCGAACCCAGGTTGGCCAGGCCGCGGACCAGGAACAAGCCGAGGATCGCCCACGGCATCCAGCGGATGGTCACCGGATCGTGTTTGACGAAGCTGCCGTCGGTCAATGGCTTGAGCAGCCAGGCCATACCGCCGTCCGTCGCCGAGAACAGCGCCATCGACAGCACCGCCAGCAAGAACATGCGCCAATACGGCGCTGCATAGCGCAGCAGGCGCCGGTAAACGGCCGCGGGTCGATAATCGGCCTCGGACATGACGCTCGAGTTTATCGCGCGCACGCGCTCGGCGTCAGCGCGGATAGCCCGACGGTACCGTAGGCTAAACTGCTGCCGAGAATCGGAGGACGCATGAGCCAGACGACCAAGACGCTGTTCCAGCGCATCATCGACCGCGAACTACCGGCCAGCTTCGTTCACGAGGACGAACATTGCGTCGTCATCAAGGACATCAATCCCGGCGCGCCACTGCATCTGCTGGTGGTCCCGCGCAAGCCGATCGCGCGGCTGATCGATACTACCGCCGAAGATCAGGCGCTGCTCGGTCACCTGCTGCTGGTAGCCAACAAGGTGGCCAGGGACGCCGGCCACGGCGAAGCCTACCGGATCGCGATCAACAACGGCGCCGCCGCCGGCCAGAGCGTGTTTCACCTGCACCTGCACGTGCTCGCCGGCCGGCCGCTGAAATGGCCGCCGGGGTGAGAAGCGCCGCTTCGCGAGCACTGCTCGCGGGCGCTTCGAACGGGCGGCCAAGGATGGCCGCCCCGGGGTGCGTCCGGCCTGCACACGTCGCGCCAGGGACGGCTACTGCGCCGGATCGGGCTTGGTCAGCACGGCTCGCGGGCGCTTCGAACACCCGGCCAAATACCGCCGGGCCGGGGGGTCGAGCAAAGCCCTCGCACTCGCCTGACTGTGCGATGCACACCGGACCGGCGCCAGGGAGCGGCGGCGTTGAACCGCCGATCGGAGTCTGAAGCAGCCGGCGGCACAGTCAGCGCATGGCCCACGCGGCCGCGGTGGCGATCGCAGCTCGCCGGCGACCGCCGGTAAAACGCCGCGCACTTGACGATCAGTGCGTATCCGGCGATCGATCCGGCATCGGCCCTGCCAGCGCCGCCGGATCGACGTGGTTGTCGAACCAGCTCACGCCCCAGTGCAGATTCGGCCCGGTGGCGCGACCGGAGGCGCCGGTCAGGGCCACCACCTGCCCCTGACCGACCCGCTCGCCGGCGGCGACCAGAATCCTGCTCAGGTGCGCGAATACGCTCTGCACGCCGTGGCCGTGGTCGATCATCAACGTACCGCCGGTGAAGTAGAAATCGTGCGCCACCAAGCGGACCATGCCGGCGGCGGGCGCCTTGACAGGGGTGCCGCTGGGTACGGCGATATCGACACCGTAGTGCGGCTGCCTGGGTTGGCCGTTCAACACTCGCTGGCTGCCGAAGACACTGGAGATCTCACCGACCACCGGCCAGATGAAGTGCTCGGTGAAACCGATGGCCGGGCTGGCCACGCTGCGCGCGGCCCGGATCTCTTGCGCCTCGCGGCGGATGCGCGCCAGCATAGCCGGCGGCGGATTGACTTCGGCTTCCGGCAGGCCGTTGATGGCCTGGATCTTCCAGTTTCCGGGCGCGACGGGATAGCGCAGCGTCCGCTGCTCGCCGCCGGCGGCGGTCACCTGCAGTACCGCCGGGGATTTCTCGTCGCGGTCCAGGCCGATGGTGAAGGTGCCGTAGGGTGTCAAGCCGACGCCGTGGCCGTCAAACTCGATGTGTGTGCCCGGCGGCGCGTGGCCGAGTAGAAGCTCACCCTGGCGCCACTGCCCGCGCAGAATCGTGATAGGCGGTTCCTGCGCCGTGGCGAACGCGGCGGTCACGAGCTGGAGTCCGAGCAACGCGAACAGCGTGCATACGTGCCTCGCTGCGCTAGCGCCGAACGCTGCACCGCAGCCAGCCCCGGCGCGACTACGGTGGTTTCGATCCGGCTGCAGACCGGCTATCCGCGACAGGGCGTTCGCGGTCGCATGCACTGCCTTTGACGCAATCCGCGAACGCGGCCGCTCGCACTGCACACGATTCGGCACTTTACGCGGGCGGCTGGGCCTGCTGCGCGAGCTGCCGGCAGACGACGTCGAGCGCCAGGGTTTCCTGCCGCGGTTCGCCATGCCGGCGCAGCGTCACCGTGTTTTCGTCGGCCTCCCTGCGCCCGACTACGGCGATGACCGGGATTTTCTGCAGCGAATGTTCGCGGATCTTGTAGTTGATTTTCTCGTTGCGCACATCGACCTCGAGGCGCAGGCCCGCGGCCTTGAGCTGCTCACCTACGCCCACGGCGTAGGTGTCGGCGTCGGAAACGATGGTGGCTACGGTCACCTGCACTGGCGCCAGCCACATGGGTAGCGCACCGGCGTAGTGTTCGATCAGGATACCGATGA
Organism: Gammaproteobacteria bacterium; assembly: GCA_028871525.1. GTDB lineage: Bacteria > Pseudomonadota > Gammaproteobacteria > Nevskiales > Nevskiaceae > SCRT01. Next base: position 38,522 of record JAGWMX010000010.1, on the reverse strand, counting down.
AGCGCTCCATCGAGCCGACGATGGCTCGGTGCAGCATCACCGGCGGCTGACGTTGCGAGTGCTCGTCCACGTATTCGGCGCCGAGCCGCTGCGGCATCATGAAATCCACCTGCATGGTACCGAGCTGCCAGGAGCGGCCGATCGAGTCCTTGAGGTGATACTCGATTTTCGGGCCATAGAACGCACCCTCCCCCGGCAGCTCAACCCATTCGACGCCGGCGGCACGCAACGCCGCGCGCAGCGCGTTCTCGGCGCGATCCCACACCGCGTCGCCGCCCAGCCTTTTTTCGGGCCGTAGCGCAAGCTTGACGGTGACCTGCGTGAATCCGAAATCGGCATAGACCCCCATCGCCTGGCGATGGAACGCCGTCACCTCGGATTCGATCTGTTCCGGCAGGCAGAAAATGTGGCCGTCGTCCTGGGTGAAGGCGCGCACTCGCATCAGCCCGTGCAGTGCGCCGGACGGCTCGTTGCGATGACAGGAACCGAACTCGGCGTAACGGATCGGCAGGTCACGGTAACTGTGCAATCCGGCGTTGTAGATCTGCACGTGGCCAGGGCAGTTCATTGGCTTCACCGCGTAGATGCGCTTCTCGCTTTCGGTGAAAAACATATTTTCCTTGTAATTGTCCCAGTGGCCGGAGCGCCTCCACAGGCTCACGTCGGCGATCAGCGGCGCGCGCACTTCCCGGTAGCCGCTGGCGCGATAGACGCGACGCACGTACTGCTCCACCGCCTGCCACAACACCCAGCCTTTGGGGTGCCAGAACACCATGCCGGGCGCTTCCTCCTGCATGTGGAATAGGTCGAGCTGCCTGCCGAGCCGGCGGTGGTCGCGCTTCTCGGCCTCTTCAAGCTGGCGCAGGCGCTCCTTCAGCGACTTTTCGTCGGCGAACGCGATTCCATAGATACGCTGCAATTGCGCGCTGCGGGCGTCGCCGCGCCAGTAGGCGCCGGAAACCTTGGTCAGCTTAAAGGCGGTGCCGAGCTTGCCGGTCGACGGCAGGTGCGGGCCACGGCACAGGTCCAGCCAGTCGCCCTGACGGTAGACGCTGATGGTTTCATCGGCCGCGATGCCCCGCTCGATCCATTCGGTCTTGTAGGTTTCTCCGTGCTCACGGAACCAGCGGATCGCCTCGTCGCGCTGCCACTCTTCGCGCACCAGCGGCAGATCGCGGGCGACGATCTCGCGCATCCGTTGCTCGATTCTCTCCAGATCAGCCTCGGTAAACGGCTGGTCGCGCACGAAGTCGTAGTAAAAGCCGCTGTCGGTTGCCGGCCCAAAGGTGATCTGCGTGCCGGGATACAGTTCCTGCACCGCCTGCGCCAGCACGTGGGCGGCGTCGTGACGGATCGTCTCCAGCACGCGCGCGTCGTCGCGCGCCAGCAGCTCCAGCCGCGCGTCGCGCTCGATCGGCCGGTTCAGATCCCACGGCTGACCGTCGACCAGCGACAGCAGCGTGCGCTTGGCCAGGCTGGGACTGATGTCGCGGGCGATCTGCAGCGCCGTCGGCGGCGCGTCGAAGCGCCGCGTAGCGCCGTCGGGCAAGGTGATCTGAATCGGCATGCGCAGTCTTGGCTCGAGGGTTGCCCGGCGAAACCTGCAACTGATCGATCGTTGATAGGCCGCACCGGGCGCGACGATCATATCATTCGGCCGACGCCGATCGGCGCGCGGCGCGTGCGCGTGCCGGGATCGGTGGCTGCGGCAAACCGACGAAGTCCTCGGCAAGCCGGGCCTGGGTGTGCTCGATCAGGAATCGCCGAAAAGCGCCCGCCGCCGGCGACAACACCCGTGCGCGCAGGTGTACCACGTGCCAGATGCGCTGCATCGGCAGACCGAAAACATCGAGCACCGCGATTTCGCCGGCGCGCAGTTCCAGCCCCAGCGCGTGCAACGACAGCAGACTGATCCCCAGACCCGCGATCACCGCTTGTTTGATGGTTTCGTTGCTGCCCAGCGTGATCAGCTTGAGCGGACGCAACAGATGCGTGCGGAACAACTCTTCCATCATCAACCGGGTGCCGGAACCCGCCTCGCGCATCAGAAACGCCTCGCCGCGCAGGCTGTGCAAGTCGATGTGCCGGCGACCGACCAGCGGGTGCCGACCGCTGGCCACCAGTACGTGCGGATTGCCGGCCAACGGCTCGGAGGCCGTTTCAACTTCCGGTGGCGGCCGCCCCATGACCGCGATGTCGATGTCGGCGTCGCGCAGCAGGCGCACCAGCGCCTCCCGGTTGCCGACCAGAAAGCGCACGTCCACCGCCGGATGGCGACGGCTGAACTCGGCCAGCAGTTTCGGCGCAAAATACTCCGCGGTGCTGACCAGACCGACGGTGACGCGCCCGCCGGCCAGGCCCTTGAGCGCCTGCATCGCCTGCTCGGCGTCCCTGACCTCACCGAGCAGCCGCGAGGCGTGGAGCAACAGACGCTCGCCGGCTTCGGTCAACCGCCGGCCACGGCCGATACGCTCGAACAGCGGCAGGCCGACGTTGTCCTCGAGCTGACGGATCTGCATCGACACCGCAGGCTGTGTCAGATGCAGCGTCTCGGCGGCCCGTGACAGATTGAGGCTTCGGGCCGCCTCGACAAAGACCTCGAGCTGACGCAGGGTCAGCCGGCGCAGCAGATTCATTTCGCCAAGTATAAGGATTAGCTTACGTAAAGCGAAAAAACTTTTAGTTTTAACTTCTGGCTGCCGGGGCTAGCATCGGTTGGCGTTCACCAGGAGAGGACCATGCCCGACGAAGCCAAGCAGTGCGTGACCGGCAATACTGACAAGCGCTATCAGGCCGGTGTCATCGAATACACAAAAATGGGCTACTGGGAGCCGGACTACCAGCCCAAAGACACTGATCTGATTTGCCTGTTCCGGATCACGCCGCAGCCTGGCGTACCGCCGGAGGAAGCCGCCGCCGCGGTGGCCGGCGAGTCGTCGACCGCCACCTGGACGGTGGTGTGGACCGACCGCCTCACCGCCTGCGAAACCTATCGGGCAAAAGCCTACCGGGTCGATCCGGTGCCCAATACCGGTCCCGGCACCAACACCGAACAGCAGTATTTCGCCTACATCACCTATGAACTCGATCTGTTCGAGCCGGGCTCGATCGCCAACCTGACCGCCTCGATCATCGGCAACGTGTTCGGCTTCAAGGCGGTCAAGGCGCTGCGGTTGGAGGACATGCGCATTCCGGTCGCCTACGTCAAGACTTTCGACGGCCCGCCCACCGGCATCGTCGTCGAGCGCGAGCGCCTGGACAAGTTCGGCCGCCCGCTGCTCGGCGCCACCACCAAACCCAAGTTGGGCCTGTCCGGCCGCAACTATGGCCGCGTGGTGTACGAGGGTTTGAAGGGCGGCCTCGATTTCATGAAGGACGACGAGAACATCAACTCGCAGCCGTTCATGCACTGGCGCGACCGCTTCCTGTACTGCATGGAGGCGGTCAACCGCGCCTCGGCGGCCACCGGCGAAGTCAAGGGTCACTACTTGAACGTCACCGCCGCGACCATGGAGGACATCTACCAGCGCGCCGAGTTCGCCAAGGAGCTTGGCAGCGTGGTCGTCATGATCGATCTGGTGATCGGCTACACCGCGATCCAGTCGATGTCCAAATGGGCGCGCAGGAACGACGTGATCCTGCACCTGCACCGCGCCGGCCACGGCACCTACACCCGGCACAAGAATCACGGCGTATCGTTCCGGGTGATCTCCAAGTGGATGCGGCTGGCCGGTGTCGACCACATCCACGCCGGCACCATCGTCGGCAAGCTGGAAGGCGATCCCAACACCGTGCAGGGGATCTACAACGTGCTGCGCGAACCGAAGAACGAGGTCGATCTGCAGCGCGGCATCTTTTTCGAGCAGGACTGGGCCAGCTTGCGCAAGGTGATGCCGGTGGCCTCCGGCGGCATCCACGCCGGGCAGATGCACCAGTTGATCCACTACCTCGGCGAGGACGTGGTGCTGCAGTTCGGCGGCGGCACCATCGGCCACCCGGCCGGCATTCAGGCCGGCGCCACCGCCAACCGCGTCGCGCTGGAGGCGATGATCCAGGCGCGCAATGAAGGCGTGGACCTCTGGAACGAAGGACCGGCGGTGCTGGAGAAGGCTGCCAAATGGTGCGAACCGCTGCGTCAGGCGCTGAAGCTCTGGAAAGACATCACCTTCAACTACGAATCCACCGACACGCCGGACTTCGTGCCGACCGAGACGGCTTCGGCCTGATCGCTTTTCTACAGGAGCGACCGCAATGCGCATCACCCAAGGACAGTTCTCGTTTCTTCCCGACCTGACCGACGACCAGATTCGCGCCCAGATCGAATATGCGCTGGGCAACGGTTGGGCGCTGTCGGTCGAGTTCACCGACGACCCGCACCCGCGCAACACCTACTGGGAGATGTGGGGTCTGCCGATGTTCGACCTCAAGGACGCCGGCGGCATTCTCTACGAGATCAACGGGTGCAGGAAGGCGTATCCCAAGCACTACATCCGCGTCACCGCGTTCGACTCGACGCGCGGGTGGGAAACCCCGCGGATGTCCTACATCGTCAACCGGCCGCCGGAAGAACCCGGCTTCGGACTCGTGCGGCAGGAAGCCGAGGGTCGCAAGATCCGCTACACGGTCCACAGCTACGCCACCGACAGGCCGGTCGGTGAACGCTACTGACCGCGACATCCGACCCACTGCGCACGCCATGGCCGATGACAGCCACCCGCAGACCACCGAGACCGCCTCGCTTGGCGAGTTATACCGCGGCAGCGGCATCGCCGAGGTGCTGGCCCAGCTCGACGCCGAGCTGGTCGGTCTGGCGCCGGTCAAGCAGCGCATCCGTGAAACCGCGGCGTTTCTGATCGTCGACAAGGCACGTCGCGCGCAGAACCTGACCTCCGGGCCGCCGAGCCTGCACATGTGCTTCACCGGCAATCCCGGCACCGGCAAGACCACGGTGGCCACGCGGATGGCCGACATCTTGCACCGGCTCGGCTACATCCGGAAGAACCATCTGGTCGCGGTGACCCGCGACGATCTCGTTGGGCAATACATCGGCCACACCGCGCCGAAGACCAAGGAGGTCTTGAAGCGCGCGATGGGCGGCGTGCTGTTCATCGACGAGGCCTACTATCTCTATCGCCCCGAAAACGAACGCGACTACGGCCAGGAGTCGATCGAGATCCTGCTGCAAGTGATGGAGAACAACCGGGAAGACCTGGTGGTGATCCTGGCCGGCTACAAGGACCGGATGGACCGTTTCTTCAAAAGCAATCCCGGCCTGGCTTCGCGCATCGCCCACCATATCGACTTCCCCGACTACAGCGTGCAAGAGCTGCTGGAGATCGCCGAGTTGATGGTCGGGAAAATGGACTACCGTCTCGACGACGGCGCGCGCGCGGCGATGGCGGAATACGTCGCGCGCCGCATTCGTCAACCGAATTTCGCCAATGCCCGCTCCATCCGCAACGCGCTGGACCGCGCCCGGCTGCGGCAGGCCAACCGGCTGTTCGGCGCCGCCGCCACCGGCAGCCAGGCGCCGGGGCGGGACGAACTGATGACCATCACCGCCGCAGACATTCTCGCCAGTCGCGTGTTCCGGCAAACGTCAGCCGCAGACGGCGAGGCTGCGCACGCGCCGCTTTCGGATCGCTGAAGCGACCGGATCCGCCGACCGCCGCAAATCGGAGATAGGCAATGCTCTACGGACGCACCACGCTGTCGAAATTCCTGATCGAGCAGTTGCGCGACGACGCCGCGCTGAGCGACCTGTCGGCGCTTCTGATCGATGTCGCGGCGGCGATCAAATCGATCGCCGCGGTCACCGCGCGCGGTGCGCTCGGCGGGCACCTGGATGCCGCCGAACTGCGCGCCGGTGGCGAGCAGACGCGGCAGCGCTTCAATCAGATCGCCCACGATGCCATCGTCGGCCAGTGCGAGTGGGGCGGGCTGGTCGCCGGCATGCTCTCCGAAGAGTTGCGCGACCTCTGCCCGATTCCACGCGAATACCCGCGCGGCAACTACCTGTTGTGCTTCGACCCGCTGGACGGTTCGTCCAACCTCGACGTCAACGTCGCCGTCGGCAGCATCTTCTCGGTCCTGCGCCACAGCGACAGCCAGGCGCCAGGCCCTGCCGATTTCCTGCGTCCCGGCACCGAGCAGGTGGCCGCCGGCTACGCGCTATACGGACCGTGCACGCTGCTGGTGCTGACGGTCGGGCGCGGCACCCACGGCTTCACGCTGGATCGCGAAATCGGCAATTTCATTTTGACTCACCCCGATCTGCGCATCGCCGAGGACACCTCGTCGTTTTCGATCAACGTCTCCAACGAACGGTTCTGGGAACCCCCGGTGCAGCGTTACGTTGAAGAGTGCAAGGCCGGCAAAAGCGGCATCCGCGAGCGCGACTTCAACATGCGCTGGGTCGCTTCGATCTGCGCCGAGGTGCACCGCATCCTGATGCGTGGCGGCGTGTTCCTGTATCCGCGCGACATCAAGGAACCCGGCCGGCGCGGCCGCTACCACCTGCTGTACGAGGCGGCGCCGATGGCGATGCTCATCGAGCAGGCCGGCGGCGCGGCCTCCACCGGCCGCAGCCGCCTGCTGGACCTGACGCCGACCGAGCTGCACCAGCGCGTTCCGGTGATCCTCGGTTCGCGCAACGAGGTCGAGCGGCTGGAGCGCTACCACCGCGAGTACGACGAGGGCACCGACCGGCCGTTCGTCTCACCGCTGTTCAACGAACGCTCGTTGTACCGCGCCGAAACCGAGTAAGCGATCAGCGCCAGGGAGCCCGCATGTCCAAACAGCACCCGATCATCGCCGTAACCGGTTCCTCCGGCGCCGGCACCACCACGGTGATGCAGAGCTTCAAGCACATCTTCCGCCGCGAAGGCATCAACGCCTTCGCCGTCGAAGGCGATGCCTTCCATCGTTTCGACCGCAAGGCGATGCGCGAGGAGATGAGAAAAGCCGAAAAAGAACGCAGCAATCTCAGCCACTTCGGCCCTGAAGCCAACCTGTTCGCCGAGTTGGAAGCGCTGTTTCGCGCCTACGCCGAATCCGGCGCCGGCCGCAGCCGCAAATATCTGCACGACGAAGAAGAGGCGGCGCCCTACGGACAGTCGCCCGGCAGCTTCACGCCGTGGCAGGATGTGCCTGCGGACACCGATCTGCTGTTCTATGAAGGCCTGCACGGCGCCGCGGTGCATGACGATCTCAACATCGCCCAGCACCCGGACCTGCTGATCGGCGTGGTGCCGATCATCAACCTCGAGTGGATCCAGAAACTGCACCGCGACAAAACCCTTCGCGGCTACTCGCACGAGGCGGTGGTCGATACCATCCTGCGGCGCATGCCGGACTACGTTAAACACATCTGCCCGCAGTTCTCGCGCACCCACGTCAACTTTCAGCGGGTGCCGACGGTGGACACGTCAAACCCGTTCATCGCCCGCGACATCCCGACGCCGGACGAGAGCATGGTGGTGATCCGTTTCGCCAACCCCAAGGGCATCGATTTTCCCTACCTGCTGTCGATGCTGCACGACTCCTGGATGAGCCGGCCTAACACCATCGTCTGCCCCGGCGGCAAAATGGGCCTGGCGATGCAGTTGATTTTCACGCCGATGATCCTGCGGCTGATGGATCTGAAACGCCGCGCCTGACTTGATCCGACCGACGAGGATACCGATGAACCCCGACGCGCACGCTCCGCACCCGACCGCCAGCCATTCCGATCTTGCCAACGCGATCCGCGCCCTGGCGATGGACGCCGTGGAGGCGGCGCAATCGGGGCACCCGGGGATGCCGATGGGCATGGCCGACATCGCCACCGTACTGTGGCGCGAGACGCTGGTGCACGACCCGGCGGATCCTGGCTGGCGCGATCGTGACCGCTTCGTGCTGTCCAACGGACATGGCTCACTGCTGCTGTACGCGGCCCTGCATCTGAGCGGCTACGATCTGCCGCTGTCGCAGCTCAAGCGCTTCCGGCAACTGCACAGCCAGACTCCGGGCCACCCCGAATACGGACTCACCCCCGGCGTGGAGACCACCACCGGTCCGCTGGGTCAGGGACTGGGCAACGCGGTGGGCATGGCGCTGGCCGAAGCCCTGCTGGCGGCCGAATTCAACCGCCCAGGCCATGCCGTGGTCGATCATCGCACCTACGTGTTCGTCGGCGACGGCTGCCTGATGGAAGGCATCAGCCACGAAGCCGCGTCGCTGGCCGGAACGCTCGGACTGGGCAAGCTGGTGGCGTTCTACGACGATAACGGCATTTCTATCGACGGCGAAGTCAAGGACTGGTTCACCGACGACACCGCGGCGCGGTTTCGCGCCTATGGCTGGAACACCATCGGCCCGATCGACGGTCATGACCCGCAGGCGATCCGCAGCGCCCTCGCGCAGGCGCTGAGCCAGTCTACGCGACCGACGCTGATTCTGTGCCGGACCGTGATCGGCTTCGGCGCGCCGAAGCGCGGCGGCACCGCCAAGGCCCACGGCGCCCCGCTGGGCGCCGAAGAAATCGCCGCCGCACGCGTCCAGTTGGGCTGGAGCCATCCGCCGTTCGTGATTCCAGAGGCGATCTACCAGGCCTGGGACGCCCGCGCCAAAGGCGCCGAGCGGCACGCCGACTGGCGCCGGCGCTTCGCCGCCTACCGCCAGGCCCATCCGCAACTGGCCGCCGAGTTCGAGCGCCGGCAATCCGGCGCACTGCCGGCGGACTGGCCGCAGCGGCTGGACGATGTGTTCGGCACCGCGCTGACCCAATCCAAGCCGCTGGCCACCCGCAAAGCCTCGGAAGCGGTGCTGAACGCGATCGCTCCGCCGCTGCCGGAACTGTTCGGCGGTTCGGCCGACCTGTCCGAGTCCAACAACACGCGCTGGAACGGCGCCGCCGTGGTCAAACCCGGTCGGCTGTGCGGGCGCTACCTGCACTACGGCGTGCGCGAATTCGGCATGGTCGCAGCGATGAACGGGCTGGCCCTGCACGGCGGCCTGATCCCCTACGGCGGCACCTTCCTGGTGTTTTCCGACTACGCCCGCAACGCCATCCGCCTGAGCGCACTGATGCGTCTGCGGGCGATCTACGTACTGACCCACGATTCGATCGGCCTGGGCGAGGACGGCCCCACCCATCAGCCGATCGAGCACTTGGCCAGCCTGCGGCTGATCCCGCACCTGGATCTGTGGCGGCCGGCGAGCCTGCTGGAAACCACGGTGGCCTGGGCGCAGGCGATCGGGCGCGGCGACGGCCCCAGCGCGCTGGTGCTGAGCCGACAGAATCTGCCGGTGCTGCAACACGTCCCGGCCCACGTGCAGGCCATCGCCCGCGGTGGTTATGTACTGGCCGAGGCCGAGGGCGCCCCGCAGACGGTGATCCTGGCCACCGGATCCGAAGTCGGGCTGGCGGTCGAGGCGCAGGCTCTGCTGGCGCGCGAGGGGCTACCGGTGCGGGTGGTGTCGATGCCGTCGACCTCGGTATTCGACCGTCAGCCGGCCAGCTACCGCGAGTCGGTGCTGCCGCGCCATCTGCCGGCGGTGGCGGTGGAGGCCGCGCACCCGGATCTGTGGCGCAAATACGTCGGCCGCAGCGGCGCTGTCATCGGCATCGACCGCTTCGGCGAATCGGCGCCGGGTGACCAGGTGATGGCGCAGTTCGGCTTCACCGCCGAGCACGTCGCCGCCGCGGTGCGACAACTGGGCCGGGACCGCCGCGACCGGCTGGCCGAAGAGCGCGAGCCGCACATCGTCTGCGGCTACAACTGATGTTCGATTTGATCGTCTTCGACCTCGACGGCACGTTGATCGACACCGCGCCGGAAATCGCGGATTCGGTCAACGCCGTGCTGCGACAGCGCGGGCTGCCGCCGGCGGACGAATCGAACATCCGCGAATGGATCGGCCACGGCGCGCGCGAGCTGATGCGCCACGCTTACGCCGCGGCGGCGGAGCTGGCCGCGCAGGCGGTCGACGCCGACACGATGCGCGGTCTGATGCGTGACTTCGTCTGCGCGCACGAGTTGCACTGCGGCACACGAAGCCGCGTCTATCCGGGCACCGCGGCCACGCTCAATACGCTCGAGCATCAGGGTTACAAGCTGGCGGTGGCCACCAACAAGGACGGGCGTTTCGCCGAAGCAGTGCTGCATGCGCACGGCCTGCGCCGCCATTTCTCACCCATCGTGGCCGGCGACACCCTGCAGGTGCGCAAGCCCGACCGACGGGTGCTCGAACACTGTGCCGCCGCGCACGGCGTACCGCTGACGCGCGTGCTGCTGGTCGGCGACTCGGTAGTCGATGTCGCCACCGGTCGCGCCGCCGGTATTCCCTGCTGGGTGCTGCCGCACGGCTACAACGGCGGCCAACCCATCGCAAGCGCCAACCCCGACCGCATACTGCCGCATATCGGTGCATTGATCGACCTGCTGCAGCCATCCGGCGCCTGCAGCGGTGAGACACGCGCAACCGTCGACTAACGCACAGGAGCAATGACGATGGCCCTGATTTCCCTACGCCAGCTGCTGGACCACGCCGCCGAGCACGACTACGGTGTGCCGGCGTTCAACGTCAACGACATGGAGCAGATCCACGCGATCCTGCAGGCCGCCGACGAGACCGACAGTCCGGCGATCCTGCAGGCCTCGGCCGGTGCGCGAAAATACGCCGGCGAACCGTTTCTGCGCCATCTGGTTGAGGCTGCAGTCGAAGCCTATCCGCAGATTCCGATCTGCCTGCACCAGGATCACGGCGCCAGCCCGGCCGTGTGCCAGGCCTCGATCCGCAGCGGGTTTTCCAGCGTGATGATGGACGGCTCGCTCAAGGAAGACATGAAGACGCCGGCACCGTACGACTACAACGTCACCGTCACCGCCAAGGTCTCCGAGATCGCGCACGCGGTCGGCGTATCGGTGGAAGGCGAGCTGGGCTGCCTCGGTTCGCTGGAAACCGGTATGGCCGGCGCGGAGGACGGCTCCGGCGCCGAGGGCAAAATGGATCACTCGATGCTGTTGACCGACCCCGAGCAGGCAGCCGATTTCGTGGCCAAAACCCAAGTCGACGCGTTGGCCATCGCGATCGGCACCAGTCACGGCGCCTACAAGTTCTCGCGCAAGCCGACCGGCGACATCCTGGCGATCGACCGCGTCAAGGAGATTCATCGGCGCATCCCCAATACCCACCTGGTCATGCACGGTTCGTCCAGCGTGCCGCAGGAGTGGCTGGCGGTGATCCGCGAGTTCGGCGGCAAAATCAAAGAAACCTACGGCGTGCCGGTGGAGGAGATTCAACAGGGCATCCGGCACGGTGTGCGCAAGGTCAACATCGACACCGACATCCGCCTGGCGATGACCGGCGCGATGCGCAAAGTGATGTTCGAAAAACCCGAGGAATTCGATCCGCGCGCGTTTCTGAAGGCCGCTACCGCCGCCGCGCGCGATATCTGCAAGCAGCGCTTTATCGCTTTCGGCAGTGCCGGCTGGGCCGCGAAGATCAAGCCGCTGCCGCCGGAGAAGATGGCGGCTCGCTACGCCAAAGGCGAGCTACGCGCGCTGGTGCAGTGAGGAGAGCGCGCGCTCGATCCGCGCCAGCGTGCGTTCGCGGCCGAGCAGCGCCAGCGTCTGGTCGATCGGCGGGCTGACCGCGGCGCCGGCGACGGCGACGCGCAGCGGCTGGGCGACTTTACCGAGCGACAGACCCTTTTGTGCCGCGTAGCCGTGCACCAGATCGTGCAGCGCCGCGACCTCCCAGCGGGTCAGTTTCGACAGCCGCGGCCCGAGATCGGCCAGCACCTCGCGGCCGGCCGCATCAAGGTGTTTGGCGACGTCTTTGCCGTCGTAAACGACCGATTCCGCGTACAAAAAGCGCGACTTTTCAGCCATCTCGACCAGCGTCTTGCAGCGCTCGCGCTGGGCTTGGATCACCGCCGTCAACGGCGAGCCGTTGCGCGGATCAAGATCGATACGCCGTAAGTGCCATTCGAACTCCGGCGCAATCGTCGCCGGCTCCGCGCTTTTCAAGTATTGGTGGTTGACCCAGATCGCCTTGTCCATATCGAAGCGCGCCGGGGACTTGTGCACCTGGGAGATGTCGAACAGCTCGATCATCCGCTCGCGCGTGAAAATCTCTTCGTCGCCGTAGCTCCAGCCCAGCCGCACCAGATAGTTGAGCAGCGCCTCGGGCAGAAAACCCAGCGCGCGGTACTCGATGACGCTGACCGCGCCGTGGCGCTTGGACAGCTTGACGCCGTCGGCGCCGAGGATCATCGGCACGTGCGCGTAGGCCGGCGGCGTCGCGCCGAGCGCCTTCAAGATATTGATCTGCCGTGGCGTGTTGTTGACGTGGTCGTCGCCGCGGATCACGTGCGTGATCCCCATGTCCATGTCGTCGACCACGACGCAGAAGTTGTAAGTCGGCGTGCCGTCGGCGCGGGCGATGATCAGATCGTCCAACTCGGCGTTGTCGAACTCGACGCGCCCTTTGATAAGGTCTTCGAACACCACCTTGCCGGATAGCGGATTCTTGAATCGAATCACCGGCGGCACCCCGGCCGGTGGCGCAGGCAGCGACTTGTCGGGTTCCGGCCGCCAGCGGCCGTCGTAGCGGGGCTTTTGCTTGCGCGCCATCTGCTCGGCACGCATCGCCTCGAGTTCCTGCCTGCTGCAGTAGCAGCGGTAGGCGCTACCCTCGGCGAGCATGCGTTTGATCACCTCGCGGTAGCGATCGAAGCGATGGGTCTGAAACACCGGCGGTCCGTCGGCGGTGAGCCCGAGCCAGGTCAATCCGTCGAAGATCGCCTGCACCGCGGCCTCGGTCGAGCGCTCGCGATCGGTGTCCTCGATGCGCAGCAGGAAGCGCCCGCCGTGGCGCTTGGCGTGCAGGTACGAGAACAGCGCGGTGCGCGCGCCGCCGATGTGCAGGTAGCCGGTCGGGCTCGGCGCGAAGCGGGTGACGACGGTCATCGGTGAAGGCAGCGGTGCGGATGCTGCCGCGCAGTCTAACAGGCGCGCCGGCGGCGGCCGCGCGGCGTAAACTTTGCCGGTGGCCACCCTGTTCGTCGAACAGATCAGCGTTGTTGACTGCGCCCTGCTGGATGCCGAAGCGGGCCTGCTCGGCGCCAGCTGGATTGTCGACGCGGAACTGGAAGGCGACCTCGACAGGCAGGGCATGGTCGAGGACTTCGGCCCGCTGAAACGCCGCCTCAAGCAGGCGCTCGATGCCCTGGTCGACCACCGGCTGCTGGTGCCGCGCCGTCATCCGGGTCTGTGGCTGGCGCAGCACGACGGGCGACTGGCCCTGCACTTTGACGGACCGGTCGACGGCGCCATCGAGCATCACTCGCCGCCAGCCGCCGTCGCCGTGCTGGACGCCGAGCGCATCGATGCCGGGACGCTGACCGAATACCTGCAAGCGCGGCTGGCCTTACAGGACCCGCCGACTGCGCGACTGCGGCTGCAGTTGCGCGCAGAGGCGATCGACGGCGCCGCCTATCGCTACGTCCACGGTCTGCGCCAGCACGACGGCCCCTGCCAGCGCATCGCCCACGGCCACCGCTCACGGCTGTCGATCTGGACCGATGGCCAGCGCGACCGCCGGTTGGAAACCGGGTTGGCCAAGGCCTGGCACCGGCGCTACCTCGGACGTCGCGACGATCTGTTACACGCCGCCGGCGGCCGGCTGCGCTTCGGCTATCGCGCCGGCGAAGGGGCCTTCGAGCTGGAACTGCCGGCTTCGCGCTGCGCGCTGCTGGACGCACCAACGACGGTCGAAAACCTCGCCGCGCTGCTCGCCGCGCAGGCGGCACCGCTGCGGCCGGGCCGGCGCGTGCGCGTGCGCGCGTACGAAGGGGTACAGAAAGGCGCCGTCGCCGAGGCCGGGCCGGTTCAGGGCGCATTCAGTTGAAAAGGCGTTCAATAAGAATCATGCCTACGAAAACAGCCATGCGCGCGAGCCTGCTGGCGATCGGGCTGACTGCGCTCGGCCTGAGCGGCTGCGCGCCGGTTCCGGCGTACGACCAAGGCTGCTGGAATTGCGGCTATTACTACGGCAGCGGCTACTACGGCAGTAGCTACTACAGCGATGGCTATTACGGCAGTGGCTACTACAGCGACGGCTATTACGGCTACGCGCCGACATATGGCGGTTACGGCTATAACGGGAGCTATTACAGCGGCTATTACGGGCCGGGCTATTACGGTCCCGGGGATTACTACCCCGGCTACGGCTACGGCTACGGCTACGGCTACGGTCGTCGTTCAGAGCATCAGCTCAACCGCCCACCGCCGGCCGATCATCGGCCTGAAGCCGGGCGCATCCCGCGCACCCTCGGCGACCTCGGCGGTGTGCGCGAGCGGACGTCACTGCCGCAGCCGCATCCGGCATCGCCGCCGCGCCGGCTCGGCGGCATGCCCGGACCGCGAGTGCCGCCGCCGGTGCCGTCGACGCATCCGGGCGCGCGTCCGCGTGCACCGCAGGCGCCGGGCCGACCGAGCCGCCAGTAACCAGTAAGCGGCGTCAGCCTGTCCGACTGCCGGCCATGCTATAAAACTCTGGCCGCGATATTACGGCCGCGATATTGCCCGGCAGCCTCATGAACACCGAAATCCGCTTCGCTGATCGCGTCAACGTCAAACAGGTCGAGGAAGGCACCGAACTGGCGCCGAAATTCGACCAGCACGGCTTGATTCCTTGCGTCGCCACTGCCGCCGCCACCGGCGAGGTGCTGATGCTCGGCTACATGGACGCCGAAGCGCTGCGCCGTACCATCGCCACCGGCGAAGCGCATTATTGGAGCCGCTCACGCGGCGTGCTGTGGCACAAAGGGGCAACCAGCGGACTGGTGCAAAGAGTGGTCGAGCTGCGCATCGACGACGACCAGGACGCGGTATGGCTGCGCGTCGAAATCCCCGGCGATGCGAGTTGCCACGTCGGCTACCGCTCATGCTTCTACCGCTCGCTACCGGTCGGCCCTGGCCCGGCCGCACGCCGGCTGCGCTTCGAGGAAGACGAAAAAACCTTCGATCCCGAGAACGTCTACGGCGACGCGCCGAATCCGACCAAGCTGTAACCGTCCCCGGCGCGGCGTGCTCGCTCTCGATCACCCGCCCGCACATCTCTGCGCGAGCGCTCGCCGGCGCGGACCGCGGTTGCGGCCGCCGCTCAACACCCGGCCGGCGGCACCCGCCACAGGCGCGGATGCCGGCAACGATAGCGATCGACGGCGTTGACGCCGGTCGACCCGATTTCGACGCGGATCGCGCCTTCGACACCGGTCTGCAACTGCCGGGCCCCGACTGCCGCGTAGCGCGCCCGTGGCTGCGGGCGCGGAAAGTGGAATTGGTTATGCCAACCGGCCGGATAAATCACCAGCGCCGGAGTCACTGCGGCGACGAAGGCCGGCGTCGATGAACCGGCGCTGCCGTGGTGCGGCGCCAGCAGCAGGTCGGCGTGCAGCAGCCGCGGATGATCCTGCAGCAAGCGACGCTCGGCCGGTGCTTCGATGTCGGCCGGCAGCAGCGCGGCGTGGCCGCCGGCGCCCACCCGCAGCACGCAGCCGCGGTTATTGTGCGAGCCGCCGGTAGCGGCGGGTGGATTGAGGATCGCGAAGCTCACGCCGTCCCAGATCCAGCGTTGACCGTCGCGGCACGGCGTGGCGGCCAGGGCACCGAGTTCGGCGGCCACCGGCAGCGCGGCGCGCACCGCCGGCGCGCCGCCGCGATGATCCAGATCGCGGTGCGAAATCAGCAGCAGGTCGAGGCGCCGCACGCCGGCTTCGTGCAGATATGGCACCACCACGGCCTCGCCCATGTCCAGTCCGCCCGGATACTTTGGCCCGGTGTCGAACAACAGCGCATGACGGTGCGTGCGCACCAGTGCCGATAACCCTTCGCCGACATCGAGCACCGCAATCTCGAAGTTGCCGACCGGCGGCGGCCGTGTGGCCGGCAACAGCAGCGGCAACAGGCAGGCCAGGCCCAGCGGCCTGACCGGCAACGCCCGCGGCGCCAGCAGCAGCACGATGCCGAACAACGCCAGCAGCAGAACCACCGGCTGGCCGGCAGCCGTTGCCGCAACCGGCGGCGCCTGGGCGGCGATCCAACCCAGCACTTCGCGCACCGCGTACCAACCCAATGCGGCCGCTTTCAGCAGCGGCACGCCGAAGCTGGGCCAGACCAGCGCCGGCAGCAGCGTGGCCAGCGTGGCCGGCAACAGCAGCAGCGCCGCCGGCACCACGAACAGATTGGCCAGCGGCGCCGACCAGCTCGCGCTGCCGAAAAACCATAGCGTCAGTGGTATCAGACCGAGACTCAGGCCGAGCTGCAGACCGAGCGCCTGCCGCCAGGCTCGCGGCGGCCCTACCCGACCGTAAGTAATCCAGACGATCAGCGCGACGGCGCCAAACGACAGCCATAGCGAAGCCCCCAACAGCGCCAGCGGATCGAAGACGATAATGAACAGCCAGGCCAGTGCCAGCGCTCGCAACAGCGAGCGCACGCCGCCGAGCGGCAGCGCTGCCGCTGCGGCAACCAGCATCAGCGATGCCCGCACCGCCGGCAACGCGAAGCCGGTCAGTGCCGCGTAACCGACCGCCAGCGCGACGGCACCGATCAATGCCGCCTTCTGCGCCGGCAGCCGCAGCGCCAGACCGGGCCAGACCACCCACAGCCAGCGCAGCACGAAGAAAGCCGCGGTGGCGATGATCGCCAGGTGCAAGCCGGCGACGGCCACCAGATGGCTGGTGCCGGTGGCGCGGAACACGTCCCAGTCCTCCTGCGTCAACCGCGAACGGTCGCCGAGCACCATGGTCTCGACCAAGGCCTGCCCCGGCACGCCGGCGAGGCATCGCTCGAGAAACTGACGCAGCCGCTCACGCAACCGCAGCCAGCCGTACCCCGGCGCGGCACCGCAGGGATGGCCCTGGCGTACCGTCGCGGTCGCCCCGAAACCGCGCGCGAACAGCCAGCGTTCGTAGTCGAACGCGCCGGGATCGGCGCTGCCGTGCGGCGACTTCAGCTTGAGTGAGAAATGCCAGCACTGTCCGCCTTGCGGCACAACCCCGGTGTGATACCACGCGGCACGGACGCGTCGCGGCAATCCCGGTCGCGGCTGCGGGGCGAACGCGAACCGCCAGGCCATCGGCGCACCGACCTCGCCGACAGTTTCCGGCAGATCAGCGACAGCGCCGCTGACCTGGACCACCTCGCCGTCACGGGCCGCCGGCCAGCGATCCTGCAGCGCTGCGCCGGCCCGCCACGCCGCCAGTTGAAAACCCAGCACCCACAGCGCATACAGCGCGCGGCCGCGCCACGGCAGCAGTGCCGGCAGGCTGACCGCAAGCAGCCACGGCAGGCCCGGCAGCCGCGGCAGCATCAGCAGCGCGCCGGCGCCGAAGCTGACGCCGAGTGCCAGCGTCAGCGGATGGCGCTGCCAATCAGGTTCAGCGCGAATGGACCTCATCAACCGCCGGCGCGGCCGAATGGGCAACCAGCCGGCCGGTTTCCAGTTTCAGTACCCGCGTCAGCTGCGAGGCGATGCGCGGGTCGTGGGTCACCACGATCAGCGCAGTGCCGAGATCGCGGTTCAGCTCCAGCATCAGGTCAAACACCGCCGCGGCGGTGCGGGTGTCGAGGTTGCCGGTGGGCTCGTCGGCCAGCATGCAGGCTGGATGCGTCACCAGTGCACGCGCCACCGCAGCGCGCTGACGCTCGCCGCCGGACAGCTCGCCCGGCTTGTGTGCCAGCCGCTGGCCAAGGCCGACCCGCTGCAGCAGTTCGCTGGCCCGCGCATAGGCGGCCTCGGGGCGCTCGCGCCGGATCAGCAGCGGCATGGCGACGTTCTCCAACGCCGTGAATTCCGGCAGCAAATGATGGAACTGGTAGACGAAGCCCAGCGCTTCGTTGCGCAGGCGGCCGCGTTCGGCATCCGATAGCGCGCTCAATTCCCGGCCGCGCACCCATACCTGCCCGGCGCTCGGCGTGTCCAGGCCGCCGAGCAGATGCAGCAGCGTGCTCTTGCCCACGCCCGAGGCGCCGACGATGGCCACCCGTTCGCCGGCGGCGACCTCAAGGTCGATACCTTCGAACACCGACAAGCGCAGTCGGCCGTCGTCAAACGTCTTGGCCAGACCGCGGCAGGCGAGAATCGACTCGGCGGCGTTCATTCGTATCGGAGCGCTGCCGCCGGCTGAACTTTCGACGCCCGCCAGGCCGGGTACAGCGTCGAAACGAAGCCCAGGAACAAAGTCAGCAAGGCGATGCGCACGACATCGCCCGGCTCCAGCTGCGACGGCAGTTCGCTGATGTAATAGATCTGCGGGTTCAGGAACTGGTGGTGAGTCAGCGTCTCCAGCAGCGGCACCAGCGTCTCGACGTGGGTCGCCAGCAGCACGCCGCAGAGCACGCCGACCGCGGTGCCGGTCAGGCCGATCACCGAACCTTGCACCAAAAAGATCGCCATGATCGAGCGCGGCGTCGCGCCGAGCGTGCGCAGGATGGCGATGTCGGATTGCTTCTCCTGCACCACCATGGTCAGCGTCGAGACGATGTTGATCACCGCCACCAGCACGATCAGCGACAGGATGATGAACATCACCGTCTTTTCGGTGCCGACCGCCTTGAAGAAGTTGGCGTGCTGGCGGGTCCAGTCGCTGACGGAGTAGATGCCAGGCAGCGTGCGTGCGAGCTGGCGCGCGATCAGCGGCGCCTGATCGACATCGCGAACTTTCAGCCGCACGCCGGTCACCGCCGAGCCCATCCGGTACAGCGCCTGCGCGTCGGCCAGATTGATCAGCGCCAGGCCGCGGTCGTACTCGTAGTTGTCGACCTTGAAGATCGCCGTGATGGTGAAGCGCCGGAAACGCGGCAGGATGCCGGCCGGCGTCACCGCGGCGTCGGGGATCATCAGATCGACCTGATCGCCGGGCATCACGCCCAGCGCCGAAGCCAGCTCGGCGCCGATCGCCATCTTGAAGCTGCCCGGCGTCAATGCCGACAGCCGGCCGGCGATCATGTAGCGCCCGACGTCGGAAACGGTGCGCTCCTCGGCCGGCGCCACGCCGCGCAGCTCGATTCCGGACAACCCCGAGCTTGCCCGCAGCATGCCCTGGCCGAATACGTATGGTGCGGCGCCGGTAACCAGCGGGTTCTTCAGCGCGGCAGCCTGCACCTGTCGCCAGTCGGTCAGACCGCCGCCGTCGGCAGCGCTGATGGTGGCGTCGGCGCTCATGCCGAGGATGGTCGAGCGCAGTTTGGCCTCGAAACCGTTCATTACCGACAGCACGGTGATCAGCGCCATCACGCCGATGACGATGCTGACGATCGCCACGCCGGTGATGAACGAGATCGCACGGTTGCTGCGCTTAGCCCGCGTGTAGCGCAGGCCGGCGTAGAGCTCGAACGGGTTGCGCATGGAAGGCTCATTAGACCACAGACGGCACGGGCATAATGATGCAATGCCGTCGACCGCAGGCCAGCCCGCGAAAATGCCCGATGCCACGATACCCGCGGCCAGCCGCGCCGCGCAGACCGCGACGGCGGGCGATGCACGCCGCTGGGCCTGGCGTCTGCTGGCGGCGGTGATACTGATTACGGCCTACCGTGGCCTGGCGCTGGTTTTCGGGCACCTGAATCTCTACGTTGACGAAGCGCAGTATTGGACCTGGGCGCAGGCACTGGATTGGGGTTTCTACTCCAAGCCGCCGATGATCGCGCTGGTGATTGCCGCCACCACCGCGCTGTTCGGCAACGGCGTGACCGCGATCAAGCTCGGCGCGCTGCTGCTGTATCCGGTCTCCACCTGGCTGATCTGGCACATCGCCCGGCATCTGTTCGATGCCCGGGTGGCGTTCTGGTCGGCGTTGGCTTTTCTGCTGCTGCCTGGCGTGTCGTTCTCCTCCCTGATCATCTCCACCGACGTGCCGTTTTTCGTCTTCTGGTGCGCGGCACTGTATGCCTATCTGCGTGCGCTGGACTATGACCGCTGGGGCTGGTGGCTGGCGGCCGGCATCGCCGGCGGTGCCGGACTGCAGACCAAGTACACGATGATCATCTTCCCGGCGTCGGTGTTGCTGCACCTGGCGGCGACGCCGGCGCTGCGCGCGCGGCTGCGCAGCCCGAAGCTGTGGACGGCGATGCTGCTGGCGGCGCTGATTTTCCTGCCGAATCTGCTGTGGAACGCCGCCCACGGCTGGCCGACGCTGCGTCACACCGAGGACATTTCGCACCTGGACAGCAACCCGGGACTGCACTGGAGCCACCTCGGCGATTTTCTGGCCGGCCAGTTCGCAGTGATGGGGCCGATCCTGTTCGCCGCCTGGACGACGCTGACGCTGTGGCGGCCGGCGCGCTGGTGGGCCGATCCACGCTACCGGCTGCTGGGCTGCTTCGGGCTGCCGTTTCTGGTCATCATCTGCGGTCAGGCGCTGGCCGGCCGCGCCAACGCCAACTGGGGCGCGATGGCCTATGCCGCCGGCACCATCTTCGTCGTCGCCCGGCTGCTGCAACTCGGTGCGCTGCGCCTGCTGCTCGCCGGCATCGTGTTCAACGCACTGCTGATGCCGGTGGCCTATCACTTCGACTGGTGGACGCGTGTGGCCGGGGTCCGGCTGACGACGCATACCGATCCGTACAAACGCGTGCGCGGCTGGCCACGGCTGGCACAGGCGTTCGACGCACTGCGCCGGCGGTATCCGCGGGCGCTGTTGCTGGCCGATGCCCGCGACACCATCGCCGAGCTACGCTATTACCTGCAGCCGCGACCGGCCGAGGTGGTGCTGTGGAACCCCGACGGATCGATCGACAACCAGTACGCATTGACCACGACCATGAACGACAAGCGCGGACGCGATTTCCTTTACCTGGGTCCACCCGCCGCGCTGGATGCGCGGGTACGGGCGAGCTTTGCCGCAGCCGACGACCTGGGGGCGATCCACATCCCGATCGATCCCGGCTACGCGCTCGACTATCACGCCTGGCTGCTGCGTGACTTCCGCGGCTACGCCGGGATGCGGCAGGTCCCGCGATGAATACGCGCGTCCGCTGGCTGGCGCTGGCGCTGGGTCTGGCGCTCGGCGCCGGCGCCTGCGTACTGCTGGTGCATGCGGATCTGGCGCTGGCGGCGCATTTCTGGCGACCGGGCTTTGGCTTTTATATGGACCCGCGCCCGCCGGTGCAATGGATCTACCGCGGGCTGCCGTGGCTGGTCGGCGGCATCGCCGCCAGTCTGGCGATCGGTCTGCTGATGAGCCTGATCGGCCGTTCGCCGGAATGGCGGGCGCTGCGCGCGCCGCTGGCCTTCCTGCTGCTCACGCTGGCGCTGGGCCCCGGCCTGCTGGCCAACGGCGTGTTCAAGGATCACTGGGGACGGCCGCGGCCGTATCAGCTGGAACGTTTCGGCGGCACCATGCACTACGTACCGCCGGGTGTGCCGAGCACACAATGCGATCGCAACTGTTCCTTCGTCTGCGGCCACTGCGCGGCGGCGTTCTGGCTGATCGGACTGGCCTGGGTCGACCGCCGCCGCCGCCGGTTGTGGCTCGCGCTGGGACTGACGCTGGGCGCCGGCGTGTCGATGGTGCGCATGGCCCAGGGCGGGCATTTCCTGTCCGATGCGCTCGGCGCCTTGCTGGTGGTCTGGGTCACCGACGCGCTGGTCTACCGCGGCATGCGCGCACTCGGCTGGAAGCCTTCGTTGAACTGAGGAGCCCGCGGCCGGCGGTATGCTATCGTTCGCGCCAAAGCGGGCAGCGCCTTTGGTTATTTTCGTGCGCTAAACCGGAGCAAAGCTCTAAGGAACAGGAAAGACGTGAATGCACCCAATGACACGGCGCACCGCAAGGTCGCCAGCTTCGAGATTTTCCATACCCAGTACCTAGACCCCGAAGGGCGTCCGACCGCCGAATGGCCGGTCTGGGCGCAAAAACCCGAATCGCTGCGCGAGTTATACCGGCTGATGGTGCGCACCCGCGTGTTCGACAAGAAAGCGGTGTCGCTGCAGCGTACCGGCCAGCTCGGCACCTACGCCGCCTGCCTCGGTCAGGAAGCGATCGGCGCGGCGATCGGTCACGCACTGGCCGCAGACGATGTGTTCATGCCCGCTTACCGCGAATACGCCGCGCAGTTCGCACGCGGCGTACCGATGAAGGACGTGCTGCTGTATTGGGGCGGCGACGAACGCGGCATGGTCTATCCCGAGGGGACACCGGCTTACCACGATTTCCCGCTGTCGGTGCCAATCGGCACCCACGTGCCGCACTCGATCGGGGTCGCCTATGCGTTCAAGCTGCGCGGCGAAAAACGGGTGGTGCTGGTGTCCTGCGGCGACGGCGCCAGCAGCAAGGGTGATTTCCTGGAGGCGGTGAGTTCGGCGAAAGTCTGGGATCTGCCGATCGTGTTCCTGGTCAACAACAACCAATGGGCGATCTCGCTGCCGCGGCAGAAGCAGACCGGCGCGCAGACGCTGGCGCAGAAAGCGATCGCCGGCGGCATGCCCGGCGAGCAGGTCGACGGCAACGACGCCGTCGCCACCCGCGAGGTGCTGAGCCAGGCGATAGCGCGCGCGCGCAACGGCGAAGGTCCAAGCCTGGTTGAAGCGATCACCTACCGCCTGCACGATCACACCACCGCCGACGACGCCCGCCGCTACCGCCCCGACGAGGAGGTCCAGGCGGCCTGGGGAAACTGTCCGATCAAACGGACCAAAGCCTACCTGCAGCGCAGCGGCCACTGGAGCGACGCCGACGAGCAGCGACTGCTGGCCGAGGCCGCCGCCGAGGTCGAGGCGCAGGTGCAGGCGTTTCTCGACACCGAGCCGGAGCCGCCGGCGGCCATCTTCGACACGCTGTACGAAAGCCTGCCGAAATCGCTCGTCTGGCAGCGCGAGGAAGTCATCGCCGCCGGCCCGATCGGCGAGGATCACTAAGATGGCCGAAAGCGGAAAAACAGCCACAAAAAATCTGGCGCTGATCGAAGCGATCAACCTGGCCTTGCACTCGGAGATGGGCCGCGACGAAGACGTCGTCGTGCTCGGCGAGGACATCGGCAAAAACGGCGGCGTGTTCCGCGCCACCGTCGGCCTGCTCGACGCCTACGGCGAAGGCCGGGTGATCGACACGCCGCTGGCCGAAACGCTGGTGGCGGCGATGGCCATCGGCCTGTCCACCCAGGGCCTGCGGCCGGTGGCCGAGATCCAGTTCTCCGGCTTCCTCTATCCCTGCGTCGATCAAGTGGTCAACCACGCCACGCGCTATCGCAACCGCACCCGCGGCCGCATGAGCTGCCCGCTGGTGATCCGCGCGCCGAACGGCGGCGGCATTCACGCACCGGAGCATCACTCGGAATCGCTGGAGACCACATTCGCGCACATGCCGGGACTGCGCGTGGTCTGCCCGTCGAGTCCGGCGCGCGCCTACGGCCTTTTGCTGGCGGCGATCCGCGATCCGGACCCGGTGATCTTCCTGGAGCCGACCCGCTGCTACCGTCTGTTCAAACAGTCGGTGGAGGACAACGGCGAAGCGTTGCCGCTGGACACCTGCTTCGTCGAGCGCGAGGGCAGCGATATCACGCTGGTGTCCTGGGGCGCGATGATGCACGACACACGCCGCGCCGCCGACCTGCTGGCCGAGGAAGGCATCGCCGCGGAAGTGATCGACGTGGCCACGCTCAAGCCGCTGGATCTGGAGACCATCCTGACCTCGGTGGCCAAGACCGGCCGCTGCGTGATCGCGCAGGAGTCCGCGCGCGCCGGCGGCTGGGGCAGCGAGATCGCCGCCGGCCTGGCCGAGCACGGCCTGCTGTCCCTGTTCGCGCCGGTGATGCGAGTGTCCGGCTACGACACCATCATGCCGCTGGCGCGGATGGAGAAACTCTTCATTCCCGGCGTCGAGCGCATCCTCAAGGAGGTGCGCAAAGTGTTTGAGATAGCGCCCAAAAACTAAAGGAATCCCAATGAGTATTTTCAAGTTGCCGGACCTGGGCGAAGGTCTTCAAGAAGCGGAAATCCGCGAGTGGCTGGTCGCCGAAGGCGACACCGTCAAGGCCGACCAGCCGCTGGTTTCGGTGGAGACCGCCAAGGCGGTGGTTGAAGTGCCGAGCCCGCGCGCCGGCAAGATCATCAAGCTCCACGGTAAAGCCGGCGACATGATGGAAGTCGGCAAGCCGCTGGTGGAGTTCGAGGGTGAGGAAGCGCGCTCCGCGACCACTGGTCGCGGTGCTTCCGAACGCCCGGCCAAGGAAGACCGGGCCGGGGTCGCAGAATCTGACAAAGGCCGCGTCAGGGACGGCGACACTGGCGTCAACGAAAAAGAGATTCGCGACACCGGCGTCGTCGTCGGCGCGATGAAATCCGGCAACGAGGTGGTCGCCGACAAAGCGGCCGCGGTCGGCACCGCGGTCGGCATCAAAGTGACGCCCGCAGTGCGTGCGCTGGCGCACCGGCTCAACGTTGATCTGACCATCATCACGCCGACCGGCCCCGACGGCATGATCACCCAGGCCGACGTGCAGCGGGTGCACAAGATCCTGACCGAAGTCGGCCCGCTGGAAAAGCTGCGCGGCCCGCGCCGGGCGATGGCGCACACCATGGCGCAGGCGCGCGACGAGGTGATGCCGGCCACCGTCACCGACGACGCCGTCCTCCGCGCCTGGAGCGGCAAGCAGGATCTAACCAATCGCCTGATCCGGGCGATGGTCGCCGGCTGCAAGGCCGAGCCGTCGCTCAACGCCTGGTTCGACGCCCACGAGCTGGGCCGTCGCGTGCTCGACAAGATCCACCTCGGCGTCGCCGTGGACACCGCCGAGGGCCTGTTCGTCTGCGTGCTGCAGAACGTGCAGAACCGCGACGAAGACAGCCTGCGCAAGGGTCTGGAGAAGATGAAGGTCGACACGCGCAACCGTACCGTGCCGGCGGAAGAGTTGCGCGGCTACACCATCGTACTGTCGAATTTCGGCCGTTTCGGCGGCAAATACGCTACGCCGGTGATCGTGCCGCCGACGGTGGCGATCGTTGCCGCCGGCCGCACCCGCGACGCCGTCGTGCCGCTTGACGGCAAACCGGCGATCGCCCCGGTGCTGCCGCTGTCGGTGACCTTCGACCATCGCGCCGTGACCGGCGGCGAAGCCACGCGTTTCTTGGCCGCGCTGATCGCGGACCTGGAGCGACCGGACTGAGCGTGCACCAACGGCCGGCGATGCTATAGTTGCAGCCGGGTATGCTATCCGGCTCGGACGATGCGGACATTGCTAGCGGGGTTGCTGGGACTCAGCCTGATATCGGTGGCCCGCGCCGATACGTTGCGGCTGCCGGCCGTGCCGGGAACCTCAGCCGTCGCCACGCCGGAATTGCCGCAGCGCGGCGCGACGATGCGGACCGTCGAACAGCGCTTCGGCGCGCCGGTCAAACGCCATCCGCCGGCCGGCGGCGATTCGCCCAAACATCCGCCGATCACCCGCTGGGATTACACGCAGTTCTCGGTTTTCTTCGAACGCAACCGTGTACTCGACAGCGTGATCCCCGGCCAGCCGCCGCCGATCAGCCACCGCAATCAACTGCAGCCGGCGGATTGAGCGGCGACGGTGAACCGCCGTCTGCCCGCCGAATGGGCGCCGCAGGCGGCGGTGCTGCTCACCTGGCCACGCGCCGACGGCGATTTCGCCGACGCGCTGAGTGAGGTCGTCGACAACTTCACGCGCCTGACGCTGACGATCGCCCGCTTCGAGCCGGTGTGGATCAGCACCGCCGACGACCCCGCTGCGTTGCGTTGCCGGCTGCTGGATGCCGGCGTCCCGGAATCCCGGCTGCGCCTGTGGCAGGTCCCGAACGACGACGTCTGGACACGCGACCACGGACCGGTCACGGTGTTCGAAAACGGCGCGCCGCTGCACCTGGATTTCCGCTTCAACGGCTGGGGCGGGAAGTTCCCGCACGCGCGCGACGATGCACTGACGGCGCGGCTGGCGCAGCTCGGCGCGTTGCCCTTCCCGCTGCGGCGGGTCGATTTCGTTCTGGAGGGGGGCGCGATCGAAACCGACGGCGCCGGCACGCTGCTGAGCATGCAGCGCTGCCTGTTTCATCACAGCCGCAACCCGGGACTGGATCGCAGCCGCATCGCCAGCGTGCTGCGCGAGCAGCTCGGCTGCACGCGCCTGCTGTGGCTTACGCGCGGAGACCTGCTCGGCGATGACACTGACGGGCATATCGACACGCTTGCGCGGTTTTGCGACCCGGCAACCATCGCCTACCAAGCCTGCGACGATCGCGATGACCCGCACTTCGCCGAACTGGCCGCGATGCGCCGCGAACTCGAGGCGCTGCGCCGCGCCGACGGCGCACCCTACGCGCTGATTCCGTTGCCCCTGCCACGCTCGCTGCATGACGCCGGAGGTCGCCGATTGCCCGCTGGATATGCCAACTTCCTGATTTTAAACGGCGCAGTACTGCTACCAACCTACACCGACCCGGCCGACGCGGTGGCGGCGGAGCGGCTGCGCCCGGCTTTTCCCGGGCGCGAGATCGTCGGCGTGGATTGCCGCGCGTTGATCCGTCAATCCGGCAGCCTGCACTGCGTCAGCATGCAGATTCCATCGTCCCAGGCAGTCATAGCCGCGGACGGCTAAAATCGCCCCATGTGGAAACCGAACGCCGTAGTGAATCTGAACCCCGCTGACGCCGCGTGGCTGGGCGCCGCCGCGGGCGCATTGAAAGGCGCGCTGGTCGGCGCCGCGCTCGGCAAGCTGGCGGCGGGCATCACGGTCGGCGCCGCGGCCGGTGCAGTCGCAGCGCTGCTGCTGCAACGGCTGACGTCGAAGCGCGCAGCCGCCTGATCCCGCGACCCGTGGGTTGCCCGTCATGACCGCCGAGACCTATCGGCAGACCTTCCGCCGCGAAGAAATCGGTCCCCGCTACAGCGGCCCGGCGCACCTCGGGTTGACGGTCGGCGCCTGTTGCGCGGCGATCGCCGTATGCGTGCTGCAGCTTCACGCGGTGACCCCGCTGCAGTGGCTGACCGTTCCTGCGATCTTCGTCTACGCCAATCTGGCCGAATACTTCGGCCACCGCGGCCCGATGCATCACCCGCGACCCGGGCTGCGGCTGATTTTCCACCGCCACACCGAGCAGCATCACCGTTTCTTTACCGCGCGGGACATGGCCTTCGATTCGAGCCGCGACTACAAGGCGGTTCTGTTTCCACCGGTGATGCTGCTGTTTTTCTTCGGCGGTTTCGGCGCACCGATCGGCGTGTTGCTGGGTCTGACGACGGCGCCCAATGTCGGCTGGCTGTTCGCCGCCACCGCCACCGCCTATTTTTTGAACTACGAACTGCTGCACTACTGCTACCACACCCGGCCGGATTCGCGGCTCGCGCGACTGCCGGGAATGGCCGTGCTGCGGCGCCTGCACACCGCGCACCACGATCCCGCCCTGATGACGCACTACAACTTCAACATCACCTACCCGATCGGCGACTGGCTGTTCGGCACCCTGTGGCGTGCCCGGCGGACAGCGCAGCCATCGACGGAGCAACGCGGATGACGAAGGCGCCGCTGCGCGTCGGGCTGGTGCAACAGGCCTGTGTCGCCGAGCGCGACGAAAACCTGCGCCGGACCGAAAATGGCGTGCGCGAGGCCGCCGGCCGCGGGGCACGGTTGGTGTTGCTGCAGGAACTGCACACCTATCGGTATTTCTGCCAACACGAGGATCCGGCGCTGTTCGATCTGGCCGAGCCGGTTCCCGGCCCGCAGACTGAATCCTTCGGCCGGCTCGCGGCCGAACTCGGTATCGTGCTGGTGATCTCGCCGTACGAGCGCCGCGCGCCGGGACTGTACCACAACACCGCGGTAGTGCTGGAACGCGACGGCGCCATCGCCGGCCGCTATCGCAAGATGCACATTCCCGACGATCCGGGATACTACGAGAAGTTCTACTTTACGCCCGGAGACGCCGGCGGCGGCTTTGCGCCGATCGACACCAGCGTCGGCCGGCTCGGCGTTCTGGTGTGCTGGGACCAGTGGTATCCGGAAGCCGCCAGGTTGATGGCGCTGGCCGGCGCCGAACTGCTGCTGTACCCCACCGCCATCGGCTGGGCGGGTCGGCCCGGCGAGGGGAACGACGACGAAGCCGAGCGCCGCCGTCAGCGCGAGGCCTGGATCACCATCCAGCGCAGCCACGCGGTGGCCAACGGCCTGCCGGTGCTGGTGGCCAACCGGGTCGGCTTTGAGCCCGACCCCAGCGGCGCCACGCCCGGCGCGCAGTTCTGGGGCAGCAGTTTCGTCGCCGGTCCGCAAGGCGAGCTGCTCGCCCAGGCCGGCAGCGACGAGGCCGAGGTGATGGTGGCCGACGTCGATCCGGCGCGCAGCGAACAGGTGCGTCGCTGGTGGCCGTTTTTGCGTGACCGGCGCATCGACGCCTACGCGGATCTGGTCAAGCGCTTTCGAGATTGAGCCGTCGGCTCGCGACACGGACGTCATTGCGAGGCCAGCGTAGCTGGCCGTGGCAACCCCGGGACGCTGCTGTGACGTTGATCGAAGCCGTGCTTTCGTCCCGCGGTTGCTTCGTCGGGCTCCGCCCTCCTCGCAATGACGTCCCCTCGCAACGACACTTCGCGTCGGCTGCGCCCGGCAACGTCGCAGCGCAGCGACGTCGAGTCCGACAGCCAACGCGGATCCGGATAATAGGCGAACACGAACTGGCCGCCTTTGAGCGCGTCGATCAGACGCCGTGCGATCCCCATGCGCACCGCCGGGCAGCCCCAACTGCGACCGATGCGGCCCTCGCGGCGGGCGAACTCTTCGCTGACATAAGGGGCGCCGTGAATCACGATCGCGCGCTCGAGCGCGCGATCGTTAAAACCATCGTCAAGACCTTCCAGTCGCAGCGAATAGCCGTTGTGTCCGGAATAGGTTCCGAGAGTCCGATACAGCCCCAGACTGGATGCCAGGCTGCCGGACTGGTCGGAGAAATACCGTGCGAAATTGCCGCCGGAGTTGCGCCCGTGGGCGACCCGTTCGCGGAACAGCAGGCGCCGGGTCTGCAGATCGAACACCCACAACCGTTTGCTTGTCGAAGGCAAGGAGTAGTCGATCACCGCCAACCTGCTGGAATCCGGCGTGCCGTGCGCAACCGCACAATGCATCGCTTCCACGGCCAGCCGCAGCATCTGCGGATTGGCCCTCGGCGCGGCTTGCGCCAAACTGCTCCAAACGGACGTCTCGGCGGCAGATGCCGCGGCCAAGAAGGACAGTAGGGCAGAAGCGACGACGGCACGCGCGAGCAACATGGCGTTTCGGGATGAATACCAAATACGGGAATCGCCGAGCATCGTAAACGAATCGAAGCGAAATTCACATCGACGGGCATAACATGAGGCGCCGGGCCGGGTCATGATCAGGATCTGCTCATCCGTAAATACGATGCGACGTATCGCCCTCGCACTGACTCTTTTTGCCTCGGCGATCGGCGGTGCCTGCGGCGCGAACCAACCGGCACCCGCCCCGCTCGACGCCCGCTTGGACGCCACACAGCAGCAAGACCCTCTGGCCAGGATTACGCTCGGCGAAGCTTCTCTGGCCGCCGACGTGAAGCGCATGTACGAGTTGCACGACGGGGCCTTGTTGTGGCAGTCGCCCGTGCGCCTTAAGCAACTGGTCGCGGCGCTGAACGGCCTTGCCGACGATGGCCTGGACCCGAGGAATTATGCCGTGGACCGTTTGGCCCGAGACGCGGATGCAATGACTGAAACTCCGCCCGTCACGGTTGCCGACCGCGCCGACATGGACGTGCATGCCACCGCAGCCTGTCTGCTGGCGCTGTATCAACTCGCACACGGTGTGGTGAATCCGCGCAGCGTGTATCCGAATCTTGCGCTCACACCGCCGGCCGGATATTCGGACGCGGCGCTGCGCGCGGTGGTGGAAGCCGTGGAACAAAGTCGCATCGCGCAAGCCTTCGACCGCGCGCGCCCGCAGCAGCCGGTTTACGCGGCGCTGCGCAACGAACTGGCCCATCTGCGGGCGGTCGCGTCGGCCGGCGGCTGGCCGACGCTGGCACCCGGTCCTTCGCTGAAGCCGGGCATGCGCGACCCGCGCGTGCCCGAATTACGTAGACGCCTCGACCTGGCCGGAGTACCCACTGCCGGTGACGTCGTTACAGACCCGGATTTCTACGACATGGCGATCGCATCGGCGGTGAGCCGCTATCAGGCACGGAACCTGTTGGACAGCGACGGCGTCCTGGGTCCGGCCACCCTCGCCGCGCTGAACGTGACGGCGGCGACGCGCAGCGGCCAACTGCGAGCCAACCTCGAGCGCGCCCGGTGGTTTCTCCCCCGGCTGCCGGGACGCTACGTGCTGGTCGACATCGCCGGCTACCGCCTGACCTACTTCGACGGCGCCAAACCCGTGTGGCGGGCACGCATCCAGGTCGGACGGCCGAAACGTCCCACGCCGGTTCTGCGCTCGACAATCAACGCCATTACGCTCAATCCGCAGTGGGTGGTGCCGCCGACCATCCTACGCCAGGACATCCTGCCCAGGGCGCGACGCGATCCGGGCTACTTCGCGCGCAATCGGCTGCACGTGCTCGACGCGACCGGCCGCGAACTCGACCCGCGCACGATCGACTGGAGACACCCTCCGTCAGGCCTGACGCTGCGCCAGGATCCCGGCGCCAAGGGGGCGCTGGGCGTGGTGGCGATCCGCTTCCCCAACCCCTACCACGTCTATCTGCACAACACCCCGCACACCAGGCTGTTTTCGTGCCAACAACGCGCCTTCAGCTCCGGCTGTGTCCGTGTCGAACACGCGCTGAAACTGGCCGAGCTGCTGCTGGACGACCCGGAGCACTGGAACCGGGCTGCGCTCGATGCCGCCGTGGCCACCGGCGAAACGCGCAATGTGCCGCTCGCGCACCCGGTGCCGGTGCTGCTGCTGTACTGGACCGTCCACACGCTCGACGACGGCCGGGTGGCATTCAATCCCGACGTCTATCAACAGGATCCGCCGCTGCTGGAATCCATCGACCGCCAGCAGGCCCGCTTCGAAAAGGCGTTGGCGAACCGGTACCGCGCCGGCGGGTCTTGACGCCGGTGATACCCGGGGCCATAACGCGACCATGGAACCGCTCGACGTCGGCGGCGTGACTATCGAGTGCCTGCGCGGCGACATCACCGCACAGCCCGACATCGACGCGGTGGTCAATGCCGCCAACGCGCAACTGCGCAGCGGCGGCGGCGTGGCCGGCGCCATCCACCGCGCCGCCGGCCCCGACCTGGAACGGAAGTGCCGCCCGCTGGCGCCGATCCGCTGCGGCCAGGCGGTGATCACCGGGGCCCATCGTCTGCCCAACCGCAACGTCATCCACTGCCTTGGCCCCATCTACGGCGTCGACCAGCCGGCCGAGCGTCTGCTCGCCGACTGCTACCGCAATGCGCTGGCACTGGCCGACAGCCGCGGCCTGAACTCGATCGCCTTTCCTGCGATCTCCACCGGCGCCTTCGGCTATCCGCTGGAACCGGCTGCGGAGATCGCCGTCGGCACGGTGCTGGAAATGCTGCCCGGATTATCGTCATTGCGCCGCATCCGCTTCGTGCTGTTCGACGAATCTGCGCGGTTCGCCCACTGGTGCGCGCTGCAACGTCTTGCCCGGCGTTAGCGCCGCGGAGCCGGCACCGAATTGCCGCGGATCGCCGCTCCGACCACACCGCAGCCCGGGACCACGAAATGTTTGCGGCAAGTCGCTCGCCTCGAACCGCAGTGAGGCGTCGCTCCGACGCAATCGGTGAGCGCCAGCGCATAAGCTGTAATCCTGGGTTTATCGCCGGTGGAGTCTTGCGGCATCTCCCGGCATGGCGTTTTCCGGAGCGATGACCCGCGGCGGCGTACGGTCCGTTCCGGTCGGCACGATATCGTTGGGGATGCCCGCCTGACTCAGGCTGGCGTTGAACCTCGCCAGCTCACCCTGCTCGATCGCATGCCTGTCCGCCTGGATCGTGGACCAGCGCGCTTCGAGCGCCTGGGCCTGAGCCTTGGCCGCCGCGGTGACGGGCGGATCCTGATCCACCACGGAAATCAGGTTGAGGACCGGAGTGCTCAGCAGGCGGCTGGGCGCGGAGACATAGTCCTGCACGTGGTTTGGCAGCTCCGGCTGCGGCACCTGCTCTTCCCAGCGGGCGATGCGGGCGATGAGCGCGCGACCGGCCGATCTGATGTTCCCGGCCTGGGCGTTGCCCGCGGTGAGGTGCATCAGTTCATCCGCCTGCTGCGCGACCGAGCGCAGCTGATTGGTCGAGCGGTGTATGTCGTCCACCAGCGCGCGCAGACTCGACAGCAGTTGTTGCTGCTCCGACCATTCCGAGGCGGGGCGAGAGCCATGGCGCGGATCGTTCACCACTTCGAAGCTTTGTGTCTGGGACTTGCCACCATAACTCAGGCGTACTCGATAGATGCCCGGCGCGACACGGTACGGCAGCTGGCTGACGTAGCGGATGGTGTCGGCCACCGGCGTGTACGGCGCCACCCGCAAATCCCAGACGTAGGTGTTCATGCCGGCTTGAGCGGGCACCGGCGGCGGCGGCGGCAGTTTCTCGACGCCTTTCACCAGGCTCGGCGCCTCGGATTCAGCCACTGCGCTGGTGAAGCTGCGGATCACATGATTCCGGCCGTCGACAATCTCCAGTACGACCGGATGGGAAGCCGTATCCGGCACTTTCGCGAACTCGTAGCGGATGATGACGCCGTCAGGCGGATTCCGTCCAGGCTGCGGTAATCCACCGTAATTATCGAGACGGTAGGTACGGCGCGGCTTGAACAAGTACATGTCCGCCTGCGCCACCTCGGCGTCGAGTTGGTGCAGGGGGGTCAGATCATCGAGGATCCAGTAGCCACGCCCCTCGGTGGAAGCGATCAGGTCATTATCCCTGACCTTGAGATCCGTAACCGGGACCAGCGGCAGGTTGAGTTGGAATGGCTGCCAGTCCTTGCCGTCATTGAAGGAAATAAACAGGCCGGCCTCGGTGCCGGCGTACAGCAGCCCGGAGCGCTCGGGATCTTCACGCACGACGCGGACAAATGCCTGCGCCGGGATGCCCTCGACGATACGCCGCCAACTGTGCCCGTAATCGTCGGTGCGGTAGATCATCGGCGTGAAATCCCCGAACTCGTAGCGGCTGGCGGCAACGTAAGCCCTGGCCGGAGCGTGCGGAGACGCCTCGATGGCCTCGACCTGCGCCTCATTCATTCCCGGCGGCGTGACATTCATCCAGGTCTTGCCGCCGTCTCGGGTCAGGTGCACGAGCCCGTCATCGGACCCCACCCACAGCGTGCCGGTTGCTTGCGGCGATTCGGCGATGTAGGTGATCGTGCCGTACGTCTCGCCTCCGGCTCCTTCGATGCTGATCGGACCGCCGTCGGTGCCTTCCTTGCTGATGTCGTGCCGCGTCAGATCCGGGCTCGCCGCCTGCCAGGTCAGGCCGCGATCGGTGGATTCGAGCAGCGCCTGGGCGCCGAGGTAAATCACTTTTGGATCGTACCGCGACACCAGCACCGGCGGACTCCAGTTGAAGCGGTATTTGAGTTCCTTCGGTGGACGGAAGCCGGCGAAATAGGGGTATGGCTGGATATCACGAACCGCTGCAGTACGCTGGTCGTACTCGGTGATCGAGCCGAGGATGCCGGTGGCGTAGACGAGATCCGGATGGTCCGGGTCCATGCTGACCTGCGCGCTCTCGCCACCGCCTATGTCGTGCCAATCCCGCGGACCGATGCCGTTATGCTGGGAGCGGCTGGCCAGACTCACCGTGCCCCAGTCCTGCTGGCCGCCGTAGATCCGGTAGGGAAAAGCATTGTCGGCGAAAACGCGGTAGAACTGCCCGGTGGGTTGGTTGAGATCGCTGGACCACGTCTGCCCGCCGTTGAGCGTGACCACCGCGCCGCCGTCGCTGCCTTCGACCATGATTTTGTCGTTGCGCGGGTTGATCCACAGAGCGTGATTGTCACCGTGCGGGTTCCGGATCTGGCCGAAAATCGTGCCGCCATCGGTGGACTTCACCAACGAATTCGCCAGCACGAAGACCGTGTCTTCCTGCACTGGATCGGCGAAAATACGCGTGTAATACCAGCCCCGATCGCGGATTCCAGCGTCGCCGTTGACACGCCGCCAACTCTGTCCCGCGTCATCGGAGCGGAACACGCCGCCGTGCACGGCTTCGATCATCGCATAAACCCGGTCGGGATCGACCGGCGAGACCGATACCGCAGTGTTGCCCATCAGTTTGGGCAGCCCTTGGCTCAAGCGCCGCCAGGTATCGCCGCCGTCAGTCGATTTCCACAGGCCACTGCCGGGTCCACCGCTGCGCACTGTCCAGGGCCGATGTCGATAATCCCACATGGCCGCATACAAGACCCGCGGGTTGTTGGGGTCGATGCTCAAGTCATGAGCGCCGGCGGTGTCGTTGACGAACAGCACCTGTTGCCAGGTCTTGCCGCCATCGCGGGAACGGTACACGCCGCGTTGCTTGGAGGGCATCCACGGGTTGCCTTGCGCGGCCACGAAGACAGTGTCGGGATCGTGCGGATCGACTTCTATAGCGGCAATGTGCCGGGTATCGACGAGACCGAGATGCACCCACGTCTTGCCACTATCGTCCGATCTATATATCCCGTCGCCCGGCGATGTGGTCTGACCGCGCACGGATGCCTCGCCGGTCCCGACATAAATCACGTTCGGATCAGAAGGCGCGACCCTGATCGCCCCGATGCCGCCGACGTGGAAAAAGCCGTCGGAAACGTTGTGCCAGGTAGTGCCGGCATCGGTGGTTTTCCAGACGCCCCCGCCGGAGGCACCCAGATAGAACGTCATCGGTCGATCCGCATGGCCTGCGACCGCCGTCGTGCGGCCAGCGCGGAACGGGCCTACGTTGCGCCATCTCAGCGCCTGATACAGCTTTGGATCAACCGGGAAAGATCGGCCGTCCGCGGCAAAGGCGAATCCGCTCGCCAGCGCGGCGCCAACGATCAATAGAAAGATCAACAGCGGGGCAGGGATTCGAATCGATATGTAACTCTGCCCGCGTGATGCCAGAATCTTCATGGTCATCGCCTCTTGCCTCCCATTGCTCACAAGACCGGCAACCTGGCGGGTTTCCGCCATCAGTCATGAATTTTAATCTTGAAGCAATATCCGGTCAAACGCTTGCAAAAACGCGGCACACGAGTTCGCTGTCCCGGGCTATCCTGACGAAAACAGACCGGGACGCCCAAGCAGCGACGTAACTGCGCAAGAGGCGGGAAATTCGTGAAAATCGACGATGACTGGATGAAGGCGCTTGGCCGCTCGGCGCGGTTCTACCCGTACCAGTGCGATCTGCCAGGCCAGACTTTTTGCTTCATCGCGTTGGATGAAGACGGCTATCGGCAGCAATCGTTCCTGGATCGCCGCGCGCTAACGCCCGGCGCATGGCATGGCTGGCTCGACCGCCGCAGCGTAAACCGCGAATTGGCGCGGATTGCGCCCGAATTGCCGCTGCACTTTATCTTCCACACCGGGCACGCCGGTTCGACGCTGGTGAGCCGCCTGCTGGACTGGCTGAGTCCGATCCTGCCGCTGCGGGAGCCGCTGCCGCTGCGTCAGCTCTGCGACGCATTGGATACCGGGTCCGCCGACGCGACGCTGCAGCCGATGTGGAGCACCACCTGGCGCCTTTGGCGCCGGGGATTTCAAGACACGCGCGCGGTGATCGTCAAAGCGACCAGTTATTGCGCCCGGCATGCACAGGCGATCATCCAGACTCACCCCCGTTCGCGGGCAATCTATCTGGGATTAGGTGCTCACCAGCACCTGGCGACACTATTGTCGAAGCCCGGCACCTTGTCGGACCTGGGTGGGTTCCGCGACGAACGTCTGGCACGCCTGCAATCGATGCTGGGCTTCGCACCGCCGCCGCTGATGACGGCGGGAGAACTGGCGGCGATGAGCTGGCTGTGTGAGGACCTGACGCGCCGGCGAGCACTCCAGGCCGTCGGCGACCGCATCCTCGACGTCGATTTCGATGCGTTACTCGATGAGCCACGTCAACATCTGCAACGTATCCTGCGCCACCTGAATCTGCCTTTCGACCCCGTGCGCTTGCGGGATGTGGCGAACTGCCCGTTGTTCGGACAGTATTCGAAAGCAACGGATTTCCATTACACACCGAAATTACGGGCAGAATTGCTGCAGCAGACCCGGCTTGAACACGCACGCGAGATCCGACGCGGCAGGCGCTGGCTGGAGCGGCTCGGACACGACAGCACAGTGGTCGCGTCGCTGCTCGGCGAGCAATCCCGGCATTATTGATCCGGCAACATGATGGTTGAGCGACGCTTACGCTCCAGCCGATAGCGCCTGCGGTCGATGAGGCCCCGATGCTGCCGGATCAATGGCAAAAACCACGCTCTGTTATTGAAGCGGTCATTGGACACTGTGCGATTCGCATACCGCACTTGCGGAAAATACTGTGCGGTGTTCATACATTTGCTGGCCGCTTCGATAACGGCTTGCCGGAATGCGCGGTCAGTCAGGCACTTGATCGATTCAAGTTCCCGGCGATCAGGCATCGGCAAGCGCAGGTCGCCGTCGGCATGCTATGCGTCGCCGCACGCAAGCCACCGTCCTTTAGGACTGCGACCAGCGCCGCAGCAGATTCTGGCTGACCAGTTCCAGGCGCAGACGGTTCTCCCAGGCGATATTGAAGCCTTCGAGCGCGCGCACTTCGTTGAGTTCGAACAACAGCTCGCGTGCCGTCGAGTCGACGATCAGGCTTTCGATGAACGTGATCGACACCAGACGCACGCCGCCGGTGACTTCTCTGACTTCGTGCAACGTCGTCGACGGGTACACGATGGCATCGCCCGCCTTGCCCTTGAAAGTCAGCGTACGTTCGCCGAGGCGTATCGCCAGCTCGCCTCCGGCATAGCTTTCAGGTGGGGATATGAACACAGTGCAGGACAGATCCGAGCGCAGCGCGCCGGTTGGCCCGCGGAGAATAGCGGCATCGGGATGGGCACCGTACTGCATGCCGGCCTGATAACGGCACAGCAGCGGCGGCGCGATGCGCTTGGGGAACGCGAACTCGAACAGTTCACGGCTGCGGGCCAGAGCGTCGGCAACCAGCTTCACCGATTCGGCGAAACGGGGATCGGCTTGGTCAGCCTGCTGGTTCTGCTTGGTCGTGTTCGCCGGATTGGAAGCGCGGCCGTCGACGAACTGCAGCTTTGCACCAAGTTCCCGCGCTCTGGCGACTTCGGCGGCCGACAACAGGCCTCTTATCTCTCGGAACACCGGTGTCCTCCAACCGTTTCACGCGCTGCCACGCGACGTGGTCTCGGGTGCGTCCTGCACCGTCGCACGGTCGCCTTGATCCGGCCGCTGGGAGTCGGTTGCGGCGGCGGGCGACCTGGGCGTTTCGCGCACCTCGGGAAGCACCTCCGGCGGCAGGATGTAGGTTTCCAGCGCCAGCGGATCCTTCTTGTTGAGGATCTCCGGATAGCGGATCCCGGGCAGCACCTGCACCGCAAAAATCTCCTGCACGCCCTGGGTGAAGAACACTACACCCGCCAGTTCACCGGTCACGATGTCGACGATCCAGACGCCGCAGTTGCGTTCCTTGACTTTCTCGGCAATCGGCAAACCACCGAAAGTCGTGGTTTCGCGAATCTGCGACAGACCGACGAACGCATACCGATCGTAAAAATCCAGGCCGCGGGTAAAGCCGGGAAATTCGTAGATGGTCTTCACCGTCCCCGCCTTCGTCTCTACTTTGGCCAGCGTGCCCTGGCCCGACTCGCAGATCCATAGTTGATCGGCATACCAGCGTGGAGAATGAGGCATCGACAAACCGCGGCACAAGGTCTTGCCGGTCGAAAGATCGATCAACACGCCGCCGTCGGCTTTGCGCTCGCGCCAACCGGCCGGCTTGTCGCTCTCGCCGAGCGCCGTGACAAACCGCGGCCTGCCGTTGAACATGCCGAGTCCGTTCAGGTGGCACCGATCTTCGGGCGCATAGCTGGAAACATACGGCGGCCGCCACACCGGGACGAAACTGGTCGTCTGATCCAGCGTGCACAGCGCACAGAATCGGGTGTTGATGAACCACAAACGGCGGTCCGACCCGAACGCCATCTCGTGGATGTCGATGCCGCCGGTCAAATGGTTGATGCGCTCGACGAAGCAGGCGTCGTAGTCCGCGGGCGGTTGCACCTTGCGGCAGTTTTCCTTGATGTCGCCGTAGAGGCGGATCTCTCCGGCCACGCCGACCGCGAGCAAGCCCTCCATTGCCGCAATGCCCATCGGCTTGTCGGCATCTTTCAACTGGAAGTCAATTTTTTCGCCGTCGCCGCGAACAACGATCACCTTCCCAGCCTGATAGGTGCTGATCAGCAGCGACACGCCAAGCCGCTGCAGCAGACCCGGTAATTCGGGACTGTGCTCACAACGGATTTCAGCCGCGCGTGCCGTTTGACCTTCAGTGCCGGCGTCCGACGCCGATGCAGTAGCGGCGTCGG
>JAGWMX010000009.1 GCA_028871525.1 Gammaproteobacteria bacterium | reverse complement strand
CCCGCAAGCTCAAGCGGCTCGGGATCAAGGATTGAGTGCACCGCATCGATGCGGCCGCGCCACCGCGTATTCGACGGTTGGTCACCGCGGCGTGAACGCCGTGGCGGGCTGACCCGCAAGCTCAAGCGGCTCGGGATCAAGGATTGAGTGCACCGCATCGATGCGGCCGCGCCACCGCGTATTCGACGGTTGGTCACCGCGGCGTGAACGCCGTGGCGGGCTGACCCGCAAGCTCAAGCGGCTCGGGATCAGGGATCAGGGGTCAGGGATCAGGGAAAAGCAGGGCACTGAGTTCAACGACGGATTCTGTCCCAGTCGGTTTTCCAAGCTGTCATTTTCAGACTTCATTTTTTCTCTGACCCCTGACCCCGCCTTACACTACCCCCCATGTGTTTGATCGCCGTCGCCTGGCACGCACACCGGCGCTATCCGCTGGTGCTGGCTGCCAACCGGGACGAGTTCCACGACCGCCCGAGCGCAGCGCTGGCGCGCTGGGACGATATCCCGGAGGTGATCGGCGGCCGCGATCTGCGCGGCGGCGGCTCCTGGCTGGCGGCGACCCGCGGCCGGCTGGCTGCGGTCACCAACTATCGGCAGTCACAGCCGCTGCCGGCACCGCGGTCGCGCGGCCTGCTGGTGAGCGACTTCCTCCGCTCGCAGGTCCGCGCTGCCGCCTTT
This sequence comes from Gammaproteobacteria bacterium, assembly GCA_028871525.1. Taxonomy (GTDB): domain Bacteria; phylum Pseudomonadota; class Gammaproteobacteria; order Nevskiales; family Nevskiaceae; genus SCRT01. Next base: position 46,189 of record JAGWMX010000009.1, on the reverse strand, counting down.
GCCTGCGCCATCGAAGTCGCCGCGGATCAGTACGGTCCGTTCAACCTGTTGTCCTACGACGGCGAGGAACTGGTGTGGACCACGAGCCGGCCGCGGCCGCTCTGGAAAGGCGTGGCGCCCGGCGTGCACGGCGTCTCCAACGGCGCGCCGAGCTTCGTCGCCTCGGCGCAGCCGTGGCCGAAGGTGCGCAGGTTGACCGACGCCCTCGAACGCTGGCTGCCGCAGCTCGACGCGCGCGGCGAACCGGAGCCGCAGCCGCTGTTCGCGGCGCTGGCCGACGACCGCCCGGCGGCCAGCCGCGCGCTGCCGGACACCGGTGTCGGGGCCGAGGCCGAGCGCCGGCTGTCGCCGCCGTTCATCCGCGGGCGCGGCTACGGCACCCGCTGCTCGACGGTAGGGTGGGTGGAGCGCGATGGCGGCGTGGTGCTGGTCGAACGCCGTTTCGGCGCCGAGGGGGTTTTTCTCGGTGAAACCCGCGCGCGGGTCTGAGACGGCGCTTTTTTGCCGGCGGCGCGATGTCGGGCCGGCTACCATCAGCGCATGCTGACCATGCCGCCCGCGCCGACGCTGCGGCGCGCCGTCGCCCGCCGCGACCGCCGCTACGATGGCGCTTTCGTCTACGCCGTGATCAGCACCGGCATTTTCTGCCGGCCGTCGTGCCCGGCGCCGCGGCCGCGGCCGGAACATCTGCGCTGGTTCGCGGACCCCGCCGCCGCTCAGGCGGCGGGCTTCCGCCCGTGCAAGCGCTGCCAGCCGCAGCACGGCGGCGGCCGCCTGCCCGAGTGGATGCAGCGTCTGATCGCGCAGCTCGACGCCACCCCGGACCGATCGCTGCGCGCCGCCGAATTGCGCGCCCTGGGCCTGCATCCGGCGCGCGTGCGGCGCGCTTTCCGCACCCATCTCGGACTCACTTTCGCTGAATTCGCCAGGCAGAAACGCATGCAAAGAGCCCTCAACGACCTGCGCCACGGACAGCGCGTGACCGATGCCGCGCTGACGCACGGATTCACCTCGGAACGTGGCTTCCGCGCCGCTTTCGCCAAGGCTTTCGGCGCCAGCCCGCGGGCCGCGTTACGGCTGCAGCCGATCACAGTCGACTGGATGCCGAGCCCGGTCGGTGCGCTGCTGCTCGGGGTCGACGCCACCGGTGTGCGCCTGCTCGAGTTCGCCGGCGAAGGCGCCGAGCTGGCGCATCAGATCGAGCGCTGGCAGCGGCGTCTCGGCGCGCCGCTGCAACCCGGCACGCACCCGCTGCTGGAGCTGCTGCGCGCCCAGCTCGAAGCGTATTTCGCCGGTCACCGCCGGTGCTTCGAGCTGCCGCTGGCGGCGCACGGCAGCACGTTCCAGCGTTCGGTTTGGCAGGCGCTGTGCGCAATCCCTTATGGCCAGACGCGCAGTTACGCCGAGATCGCCGCCGCCGTCGGCCGGCCACAGGCGATGCGCGCGGTCGGTCAGGCCAACGGCGCCAATCCGATCGCCGTGGTGATCCCGTGTCACCGGGTGGTCAATGCCTCCGGTGCGCTGGGCGGCTATGGCGGCGGGCTGTGGCGCAAGCGCAGGCTGCTGGCGCTGGAATGCGCGCTGACGTCAGCGCAGGCACAGGCCGCCGTCGACCGGTAGGATCGTGCCGGTCAGATAGTCGGCTTGGGGCGACAGCAGAAAGCGGACCGCCGCGGCGACTTCCTGCGGCGTGCCGAGCCGGCCCAGCGGCACCCGCTCGAGTTCGCGCCGGCGCCCGGCCTCGCCCAGCGCGACGGTTTCGGCCCACAGGATGTGTCCCGGTGCGACGCCGTTGACCCGCACCGCCGGCGCCAGCTCCGCGGCCAGCGTTGCGGTGGCCGCCCACAGCGCGGCCTTGGCGCTGCCGTAGGCGATGAACCCCGGACGCGCGCGGTGCGCCAGCGTGTCGAGCACGTTGACCACCCGCGCATCCGGCCCGAAATAGGCCAGCAGCGCGCGCGTCAGCAGCAGCGGAGCCTTGAAGTTGGTGGTCAGCAGTTCGTCGAGCTGCGATGCGGTCAGCTGCGCGAACGGCGTGGCGTAGTAACCGGAGGCGTTGTTGACCAGCGCGTCGAGCCGGCCGAAACGCGCGTGTGCCCGCGCCGCCAGCTCGCCGAGCGCGTCGACCTCGAGCAGATCCGCGGCCAGCGTCGCCGCGCTGCCGGCGCGCACGGCGTTGAGCTCGGCCGCGAGCTGCCGCGCCGCCTGCGCCGAACGCCGGTGATGGATCAGCACCCGCCAGCCGTCGGCGTGCAGCGCGCGCACGATGGCGGCACCGATGCGCCGGGCGGCGCCGGTCACCAGTACCACGGGAAACTGCTGCGGCAGGGTCATGACACTCCTTGTATGCTGTGCGCCGGCCGTCCGACCGCCATTCTACGAAGCCCACCGCACCGCGGATTCAGCGGGAAACCAACTTGCACGACCTGCTCAGCGCCCTGATCCTCGGCATCGTCGAAGGCGTCACCGAGTTCCTGCCGATCTCCAGCACCGGCCATCTGTTGATCGCCGAGCACTGGCTCGGCGCGCGCTCGGAATTTTTCAACGTCGTGATCCAGGCCGCGGCCTTCGTCGCCGTCGTGCTGATCTACCGCAGGCGGCTGTGGGAGTTGCTGTCACAGTGGCGTGCGCCGGCCAATTTCGATTATCTGGCCAAGCTGTCGGCGGCGTTCGCGATCACGGCGGCCGGCGCGCTGGCGGCCAAGCACTTCGGCTTCAGGCTGCCGGAGGATGTGCGGCCGATCGCCTGGGCCGAGCTGATCGGAGGAGTTTTCATCTTCGGCATCGAATGGCGCGTGCGCCGGCAGCGGCGCGACAACGCCGAGATCTCGTGGGGCGTGGCGCTGTTCGTCGGTGCCGCACAGATCCTCGCCGCGGTGTTTCCGGGCACCAGCCGTTCGCTGTGCACGATCTTCGCGGCGATGCTGGCCGGGGTGTCGTCGCGCCCGGCGGCAACCGAGTTTTCATTCCTGTTGGGCATCCCGACCATGTTTGCGGCCAGCGGTTTCGAATTGTTCGAAGTGGTGCGCCACCACGGCGTCGGCGGCGAAGACTGGACCGCGGTCGCGCTGGCATTCGTGGTCTCGGGCATCACCGCCTATGTCGCAGTACGCTGGCTGCTGCACTATATCCGCAGCCACTCTTTCAACGGCTTCGGCTGGTATCGCCTGGTCCTGGGCGTAGTGTTGCTGACGCTGGTGCACTGAGCCGGCCCGGATCAGGTGATCCAGCGGGCGATGGCGAACGCCGCCGCCGCCGCCAGCCCGCCGATCAGCGTGGTCTGCGCCCCGCTGCGCAACGCCGGAACGCCGGTGAAGCGGCCCTTGACGGCGCCGAACAACGCCAGCGCCACCAGCGTCACCCCCACCGACAGTGGCAGCGCGCGGCGTGCGTCGTCGACCAGGAAGTAGGCGCACAGCGGGATCAGCCCGCCGATCACGTAGGCGCCGCCGATGGTCAGCGCGCTGCGCCAGGCGCGCGACGGCTCGGGTCGCTCCAGGCCCAGCTCGAAACGCATCATGAACGCGACCCAGTCGTCGGGCCGCTGCCGCAGCGAGCGCACCACGCTGTCGCAATCGTCTGCCGCGACTCCGTAGCCGGCGAAAATTTCCCGCACTTCCTCGGCCTCGGTTTCCGGCAGCACCTGGATTTCGCGGCGCTCGCGCGCCTTCTCGTTGCGGTAGTGTTCGGCGTCGCTGCGCGCGGCCAGATAGCCGCCCAATCCCATGGCGATGGCGCCGGCGGCGATCTCGGCCACGCCGGCGATGACGATCAGCCGCGACTGCGCGATGGCGCCGGTCAGACCGGCGGCCAGCGCGAACGGCACCGTCAGGCCGTCGGACATGCCGATCACCAGATCGCGGACGGTATCGCCGGCGGTGAAATGCTTCTCTACATGACTCGGTCCAGGCATCGCTGGCGGCTCCGGTCGTCGTCGGTTGCGGCCTCATGATAGAGGCCGGGGCGGCGGCGGCCGCCGCAGATTTCTCAGTCGACCGCGCGCCGTCCGCGCACCCGCTGCGCGACCGACGGACGGGGTATCGGGTCAATCATTCGGTACCGGCGGCATGGCCGCGCCGCGCCAGACTCCAGGCGGCCAGCCGCTGCGCGCGCGCACGGCGCAGCGCCGAACCGACCTGCGCCCCGGACACGCCTTCGCCCATCACCTGCCGTGCCTGCACCTGCGCCGCCACCGCGGCCGCCTGGCGCAGATACGGCACCGGTGGATAGTCGCAGTGCTCGCAGCCCAGACGGCCGCGGGCATCGCACAGACAGGCGTTCAACGCCTGCTCGAAGAAATCTCCGCGCTGGAACGCGCGCAGCCGCTGCAGCAGGGCCAGCAGCGTGCCGGCGCGCAGCTCGCCGGCGCGGTGCACGTGCAAATGTTCGCGGGCGACGACGACCGCCAGTTCGCGATACGCCCGCGGTACCCGCAGTCGCTCGCAGAACCCCTTGACCAGCGGCACGCCGCGCCGGTCGTGCAGCTTGTGGCTCGGCCACTGCTGGCGCGGAGTGGCCGCCTTGCCGAGGTCGTGCAGCAGCGCCGCCACCCGCACCGGCAACGCGAAACCCAGGTCCTGCGCGACGTCGATGCAGCGCATCACGTGATCGCCGGCATCGATCTCCGGGTGATATTGCACCGGCTGCGGCACGCCGAACAACGCGTCCAGCTCCGGCATGATCCGCGCCAGGGCGCCGCAGGCGCGCAACGTGCGGAAGAAGACCGACGGCCGGTAGCCGGCCGGGGCGCGGCCGTCGCCGGACAGCGCGCGCTCGGTCTCCTTCCACACCCGCTCCGGCACCAGATGATCGACCTCGCCGGCGGTTACGATTGCGCCCATCAGCGCCAGCGTCTGCGGCGCGACGGCGAAACCCAGCGGCGCGAACCGCGCCGCGAACCGCGCCACCCGCAGCACCCGCACCGGATCCTCGGCAAAAGCCGGCGCGACGTGCCGCAGCAGCCGCGCGCGCAGGTCGGCGACGCCGCCGTAAGGATCGATCAGCTCGCCGGTGTCGTCGTCGCGGGCGATGGCGTTGACGGTCAGATCGCGCCGGCTCAGGTCGTCTTCGATGGTGACCTCGGGACCGGCGTGGAACACGAAGCCGTGATAACCGGGGCCGGACTTGCGCTCGGTCCGCGCCAGCGCGTGCTCCTCGCCGGTCTGCGGGTGCAGAAACACCGGGAAATCCTTGCCGACGGGCCTGAAGCCGGCGGCCAGCATCCGTTCCGGCGTGGCGCCGACGACGACCCAGTCGCGCTCGACCACCGGCAGCGCCAGCAGCTCATCGCGGATTGCACCTCCAACGAGGTAGCGTTTCATAAAAAAATTTCACGGCTGCGAGCCGTTCGTGACGCGGTGGTCCGGCCCGGCCATCCCCGGCCGGGCGCTCGAAACGCCCACGAGCAATGCTCGTGAAGCGGCGCTCCTCGCCCAACCCGGTAGCGCTTCATGCCGCGGCGGCGCGGTCTGCCGGTTGCGTGCGTGCCCGCGCGTGGACGCAGCTGCGGTGGCTGGCTAGCATACGTGGCAGACTAGCCGATTACGATCGGGCCGGGGGCCGGCGGCGGCGCGCCAGGGCACGAGGGGCACAACTGATGAACCAGTCCAAAGGCGAAGTCCGGCCGATCTTTCCGGCGGGCGCGGTGGTGCGCTACCAGAATCCGGTCGCCACGGAAGTCCCGCTCGACGGTCTCGAATTCTTTCCCAATCTCGGCTCCGGCACCGAGTCCACCAGCCAGGACCGCAACGTCCTGCGCGAGCAACGTTTCGGCCCGATCGCCGCGTTTCTGGAAGACTGCGTGCAGGATTATCTCGACAACGTCTACTGCTATCGGTACGAGCGCTTCGAGATCGTCCACGCCTGGGTGAACCGCGCGCCGGAGGGCGGTTATCAGCGGATGCACTATCACGGCAACTCGGTGGTGTCGGGTGTCTACTACCTGAAAGCCGACGCAAAATTGAGCGCACCGCTGATCTTCGACAAGCCGGAACTCAACACCCAGCCCTACATCGCCATCGCCACGCGCGAGCAGACCATCTTCACCGCCAACCGCATCGCCTATCCGTCGGCCACGGGTCTGGCCTATTTGTTCCCGAGTCAGTTGCGGCACGGCTACGAGATGCCGACCAAGGGCGGGCAGCGCATCAGCCTGGCCTTCAACGTCATGCTGACCGGCATCGGGCTGTTCTACAAGCTGTAACCGGAGGCGGCCACGGGCGGCACCGGCCAGGGCGGGTACAGCTCAGTGCGCCGCCACCGGCGTCAGCAATGCGGCGAGGTCCTGCGGTTTGCCGCTGCTGCGCCAGCCGAAGATCGCCAGGTGCCAGAGCATGCGCTGCAGATAGCCGCGGGTCTCGTTATAGGGAATGTTTTCGATCCAGATGTCGGCGTCCATCGGTTGCGCCGGCAGCCAGCGCACGACCGCGCTGCGGCCGGCGTTGTAGGCGGCCAGCGCCACCACCAGCCGGTCCTGGTCGTGGTCGAGCAGTTCGCGCAAACGCAGTGCGCCCAGCAGCAGATTGCGCCGCGGGTCGAATAGCGCCTCGGCATCGTCCGGCGGCGGCAGGTGGTGACGGTGCGCCACTGCGCGCGCGGTCGGCAATTGCAGTTGCAGCAGGCCGTAGGCGCCGGCGGCGGATACCGCGCGAACGTCGTACAGGCTCTCCTGGCGCAACACCGCATACAGCCACTGCCGCGGCAGACCGGCGGCGCGTGCCGCGGCGGCGACGGCATCGGCGTAGGGACACGGATACAGCAGTGCGTAAGCATCGAACACGCCCTGCTGCGCCGCCGTGGCGATCGCCTGTTGATACCAGCCCCAGCGCCGGGCCAGCCGGATCGCCTGCAGCCGCGCATCCGCCCCGGCGTGCGCCAGCGCGCGCCGCCACTCCACGCTCGCCTGCGGCTCGAGCGCGACGGCGAACAGCTCGCGCGCCCGGATCACGCCGGCCAGCCCGAGCAGCCTGGCGCGCAGCGCCGGCCGGTCGGCCAACGGCTGCGGTTGCGGCCGGTACGGCCGGCCGATCCGGTCGGCGGCCAGCAGCGCGTAATAGCCGTCGGCGCCGGCGACGCGGCGGTACAGCGCGCGCGCGGCCGCCGCATCGCCGAAATGGCCGGCGGCGCGGCCGCGCCAGTAAGTCCATGCCGGCCGATCGGCCAGCGTCTGCGGCAGCGCCGCCAGCCATCGCCGGGCCAGCCGCCAGTCGCCGTTCCACAGTGCCGCGCGCACCCGCCAGCCCAGCGCACTGTCATCGTCGGCTTTCGGTTCGAAAGCCGCGAAGTGCGCGACCGCCTGCGGCAACCGGCTCCAGGCTTCGCCCAGCGCCAGCGCGCGCAGCAGCGAATCGCGCAGCGCCGCGTCCTGCACCCGTGCAGCGACCAGTTGCGGATACAGCCGCTCGGCGCTGCGCGGATCGCGGCGCGCCAGGCGCATGAAGCCGTCGATGAGCGCGGCATCGTCCACCGCAGACCGCGGCTGGTCGATGAACCGCTGCAGCGCGCGCTGCGGCTGTGCGACCAGTGCCGCGTGTTCGCGGATCGATGCCGCCGCCGCCGCCGGCAGCGCGTCCGCCAGCCGCAACGCCAGACCGGCATCGCCGGCGTCCAACGCCAGCCGCGAACGCGCCAGCAACATGTCCGCGGTCATCGCATGCTGCTGGCGCAGCCAGTCGAACGCCGGCTCACAGGCCTGCGGGCTGTGGGCCGCGGCGACGAACCGGCGTTGAATCCGTTCGGTCAGCCCGGCGTCCGGCGCCAGCACCAGGCGGGCGACGAGTTCGTCGCATTGCAGTTGGGCATCGGCTTCATCGGCACGGTAGTCAGAGACGAAGCGCGGCCAGTCCTCGCGGCGTGCCAGTTCGAGCAGCCAGGCGCGGCGCAACTGCAGGCTGACCGGCTGGCCGTCGTGGGCGGCGAGAAAGGCTTCGACGCGGGCGTCGATATCGTCGCCGGCGGTCAAATCGCGCTGCAGCCGTGCGGCCCGCAGGTACGGATAGATGACGTAGCGCCGCAGCAGCGGTGGATCGGGATGATCCGCAAGCCCCTGCGCGACGCGCTGCCAGGCGGCGCGAAAGGCCGCGCGCGCGGCGCGGTCATCGCCGCCGGTGGCGGCAGCCGCCAACGCCGGCAACGCCAGGGCGAGCACCTGCACGGCGCGCAGCAGCACCTGCTTCATCCGCTACATTCTATTGCAGCCGGCGCAGGCGCCACGCCGCCCGCCACGGCCACGCCGGATGCTGTGGATCCGGCCGCATCAGCTCTGCGGTTGCCGGCGCCGTTGCAGCGGCAAACTTCGGTATGATTCGGCGCCGATGGAGCCGGATCGCTGACCCGCACCATGCTTAAGCGCGATCGGCGCTCGGATTTTCCTAGTGTCCTGTCTCAGGAGTTCCTTGATGAAATTGCCGAAGATTTTTCGTGATTGGCAAGGCGCGACGACGAGTCATAGTGGGCCTATGGCGGGGAGGCGCAACGCCGCCAGGCGCGAAAAAGACCGGCGAGTTCGCAGGCGAATTTCTGAGACGGGACTAGGGTCTGTTCACACTCCCGCGGTCGCCGCGGCGGAGGTCATTTTGGCGCAGCGCAAGGAAGGAGGAGCGCGGCGTACTCGAGGTACGCGAGCGACGAGCAACGCCGCATGGCCGCCAATCCGGCAGCAACGCGATGATCGCGGGAGTGTGAACAGACCCTAGGTACCCCGCCATGCCTGAATCTTTGCCGGCCGCAGCGACGGTACCGCCACACGGCGGCGGCGCGCTGCATCCATTGCTGCTGCAAGGCCCGGCGCTGGCTGCCGAGCGCGCGCGCGCGGCCACGCTCAAGCGCATACCGATCTCGTCGCGCGAAGCCGGCGATCTGATCATGCTCGGCATCGGCGGCTTCACGCCGCTGGACGGCTTCATGGGTCACGACGACTGGCGGCGGGTGTGCGACGAGATGCGTCTGGTCGACGGCCCGTTCTGGCCGATTCCGATCACGCTGTCCGCCGACGCCGAGCTGGCGACCGGACTCAGGCCCGGCGAGGACATCGCGCTGTACGACGCCGAGCGCGATGAAGTCCTGGCATCGATGCGCGTCGCCGAGACCTACCGCATCGACAAGGCGCACGAATGCCGCTCGGTATTCCGCACCGTCGACCAGGCCCACCCCGGCGTTAAGATGGTGATGGCGCAGGGCGGCTACAACCTCGCCGGCCCGGTCAAGGTGCTCTCCGACGGCGGCTTCGGCGAACGCTATCCCGGTATCTTCATGACGCCGGCGGAAACCCGCGCGGCGTTCGCCGCACGCGGTTGGCGCAGCATCGCCGCCTTCCAGACCCGCAATCCGATGCACCGCAGCCACGAGTATCTGGCCAAGATCGCGATCGAGGTCTGCGACGGCGTGCTGATCCACTCGCTGCTGGGCAAGCTCAAGCCCGGCGACATCCCGGCCGAGGTGCGCCAGCGCGCGATCGCCACGCTGATCGACAAATACTTCGTCACCGGCACCGTGATCCAGTCCGGCTATCCGCTGGACATGCGCTACGCCGGGCCGCGCGAGGCGCTGCTGCACGCGCTGTTCCGGCAGAATTACGGCTGCTCGCACCTGATCGTCGGCCGTGACCACGCCGGCGTCGGCGATTACTACGGGCCGTTCGATGCGCAGAAGATCTTCGACGAGATTCCGCACGACGCGCTGGCCACCCGGCCGCTGAAGATCGACTGGACTTTCTACTGCAATGCCTGCGCGGGCATGGCCAGCGCCCGGACCTGCCCGCACGACGAGCATCAACGGCTGCTGCTGTCCGGTACCAAGCTGCGCAAGCTGTTGTCCGAAGGCGGCGAGGTGCCCGCGCATTTCTCGCGGCCGGAAGTGCTGGCGATTCTGCGCGATTACTACCGGGGTCTGGGCGAGCACGAAAAAGTCGAGATCGAACTCAAGGGCCATTCCGCCGCGGCCAGCGTGCGCCGTTAGCCCAGCAGCGTGACGACGCCGAGCGCGGCCAGCAGCAGCGCGGCGATCCCGCGCAGCCAGCCCAACCGTAATCCGGCCACCCGGCTGCCGAACCAGACCACCGGCAGATCGGCCAGCAGCATGCCCAGCGTGGTGCCGGCCACCACGCTCGCCAGGGCGTCGAAACGCGCGGCCAGCAGCGCGGTGGCGATCTGGGTCTTGTCGCCGATCTCCGCCAGGAAGAAACTGATCAGCGCGATCCAGAACACACCCTGCGACGAACGCGCCGTTGCCGCGTCCGCCGGCGGGTCGTCCGCGCGCAATGCCCACGCCGCCGTGGCCAGGAAACTCAAGCCCACCACCCAGCGCAACGACGCGGCGTTCAGGACCGAATGCAGCTCGACGCCGAACCAGGCGGCGAGCGTGTGATTGGCGAGCGTGGCCGCCAGGATGCCGGCCGCCAGCGGCAGCCGACGGCGATAACGGCAGGCCAGCGCCAGCGCCAGCAACTGGGTCTTGTCGCCGATTTCCCCGACGAAAACCGTCAATGCGCTCAGCGCAAATGCCTGCATCGGAGTTCCCTGGCCGGAGCGGAAGATACACGGCGCGCGACCCCGGCCCGGCGATCGCCGGCGTCGCGAACCGTGGTCTCGCCGGTCGGCGGCGGCCGGGGGCACGGGCAAGTGCCGTCCCGGCGCGGCCCGGACGCGCCACGGGCGCGGTTTTCATTTCACGCGCCCGAGTCTGTTGACGCGCCCCCCGTCGCACAGCGGCGGGTGGCTACTCCCCAAGGAGGATGCAGTTTAACCGGAAATCCGACACCGGGGGAGGCACCGGTCCCGGCGCTTGCCTGCAGGCACGCGAAAGAACGTCGCAATGAGGTTTCTACGCAACGACCTCCGTGTCGTCAGCCGCTTCGGCGCGCAGCTCGGCCAGCCGCGCCAGCAGGTAGTGCACGAAGGCCAGCGCGGAATACACCGCCAGCAGCGGCGCCAGCAGGTTCAGGATCGGCACGCTCTGCGCGCTGGCCAGCACCACACCCAGCAGCAGCAGTTCGTGCCCATGGCGCCGGATCAGGCTCCGATACTCGTCGCGGCTGGCGTGCTCCGCCAGCACGTCGTAGCGGAACAGCCGCGCGTTGAGCCAGCCGTTGAGCAGCGCGGGGAAGATCAGGAAACCGAACGGCACGATCAGCCATAGCGGCAGCGTGATGATCAGCAGCAGCAGGTAAACCACCGTGGCGAACAGCGCGTTGGCCAGGCTGCCGGCCAGGCTGCCGCCGCGGCGGCGCTGCAGCCGCGGGAAGTCGCGCGCAGCGATCGCGCGCAGCATCACCGGCACCGCCAGAATCGAGGTCACCAGCAGCGCCGTCAGCAGCACCAGAATCAGCAGCAGCGGCGCGGCGATCAGCCAGGCCAGCGCAGTGGACAGCCAGGCGCCGGCGTGCGCCGCCAGCCAGCCGCCGGGATCACCGCCGAGCAGATTCTGCAGCAGCGCCAGCCAGTGCGACCAGCCGAGCCAGAAGATCAAGCCCCAGACCACCGCGGCGCCGAAGACCGGCCATAGCGCCAAACCCAGCATCCGCGGCGTCAACAGATCCTGCAACGCCGCGCGCAGCGCCCGGCCGATCGCCTGCACCGGGGCTTACGCGCCGGCCGCCGCCGGCGGTTCGGCTTCGAGCCACTGCACGCCGCGCAGGCCGCAGCCGATGATCGCCTCGCGCAGCGTGCGGATCGCCGCCAGACGCGGGAAGGTCCGCCGCCACAGCAGCGCGATGCGCCGGTTCGGCGCCGGCGGCGCGAACGGCACCCAGGCCAGCGGCTCCGGCTCCGTCGGGCGGTTCTCCAGCGAACCGCGCGGCAGCACGGTGACACCCAGACCGCTGGCGACCATGTAGCGGATGGTCTCCAGCGAGCTGCCGGTGTGGGGACGCAGACCGGAATCGCCCTCGACGCATTTCGGGCAGGCGGCGATGACCTGCTCGCGGAAGCAGTGACCGGGGCCGAGCAGCAGCAGATGTTCCTCGGCCAGCCGGCGTGCCGGAATCTGTCCGACCCGGCTCCAGCGATGTCCCGGCGGCAGCAGGCAGACGAAATCCTCGTCGTACAGCGACCAGCTCGCCAGTCCCTGCAGGTCCACCGGCAGCGCCAGCACTGCGGCGTCGAGCTCGTTGTCGCGCAGCTGCTCGAGCAGGATGGCGGTGAAGTTTTCCTCGATCACCAGCGGCATCTGCGGCGCGCGCGCGCGCAGCGCCGGCACCAGCGACGGCAGCAGATACGGACCGACGGTGTAGATCGCGCCGAGCCGCAATGGCCCGATCAGCTCGTCGCGCCCCTCGCGGGCGATGTCCTCGATGCGCCGGGCCTCGGTCAACACCCGCCGGGCCTGGGCGATGATGCGCTCGCCGGCCGGAGTCGGCCGCGCTTCGCCGCGGATGCGCTCGAACAGCACCACCTCGAGTTCCTGTTCGAGCTTCTTCAGCGCCACCGACAGCGTCGGCTGCGACACGAACGAACGCTCGGCGGCACGCGAAAAATGCCGCTCCTTGTCGAGGTTGACCAGGTAGCGCAGCTCGGTCAGCGTCATCCAGCCATTATGCACCGTCATCCGCAGCGCATTGACGCGGCCGCAGCGCAGGCCTCGCCGGCGCCGGCCGGCGGGGTCTCCAATCGTTGCGGCAATTGGGTTAGACTCGGCGCTGAATCGTCGCCCGGGCGGCGAATGCGCAGCAGTGCCGGCGGACGCGGGCCAACGTGTCCGTCGGTGTGCGCCAAGGATGTCGCGCAGCTAATGATGCTCCGGACATTAGCGGTCTGTATGTTTCGCCTTTGCCATCCTTGGCGCGGCTGCGGTGGCCTGCGGATCGCCCGGCCCGGCCTTGCTCGGCTGCGCAATCCTTGCGCCGCCGGCAAGCCGGGGTACGCCATCCATGGCGTGCCCGTTCAGCCCTGCAGCGAGCGGCGCTCGCAACGCGCAGGGCTTCACCCTTGGCCGGGCGTTGTGCGGCTCGTCCGTGAGCCGCATCCCATGGACTCGCGGCCGCTCGCTCGAATTCGCTCCCGGCGAATTCGTCGGGGCTGCCGTGACCGGCGGTCACGAAGCGCAGCTCCTTGTATGTCCTGCGTGCCGGCCATCCCTGGCGCGACGCCGGCAGCTTCGACCCAAGCCCGGCCCGGCCATCCTGGGCCGGGCGTTCGGGGCTGCCGTGACCGGCGGTCACGAAGCGCAGCCCCTCACCCAATCGCGTGGGCACAAGTAGTCGCGCAGTTTGGCCTCGGCCGGGCCGGCGGCGGGCGGCTGGCCGTAGCGCCAAGCCGCCAGCGGCGGCATCGACATCAGGATCGATTCGGTGCGCCCGCCGGACTGCAGCCCAAACAACGTGCCGCGGTCCCACACCAGGTTGAACTCGACGTAGCGCCCGCGCCGGTACAACTGCCAGTCGCGCTCGCGCGCGCCGTACGGCGTGTCCTTGCGGCGCTCGACGATCGGCAGATAGGCCGGCAGAAAGTGATCGCCGACGCTGCGCGCCAGCGCGAAGGCGGAGTCGAAGCCACCTTCGGTCCAGTCGTCGAAAAACAATCCGCCGATGCCGCGTGCCTCGCCGCGGTGCGGCAGGAAGAAGTAGTCGTCGCACCAGCGCTTGAGCCGCGGGTAGAGCGACTCGCCGAACGGCGCGCAGGCCTGCAGCGCGACCTGGTGCCAGTGACGGCAGTCGTCGTCGAACGGATAAAACGGCGTCAGATCGAAGCCGCCGCCGAACCACCACCGCGGCGGCTCGCCGGGGGCCCCGGCGACGAAAAAACGCAGGTTGCAGTGGCTGGTCGGCAGGTACGGATTGCGCGGATGGACCACCAGCGACACGCCCATCGCGGTCCAGCGGCGGCCGGCGAGCTGCGGCCGCTGCGCGCTGGCCGCGGCCGGCAGCCGCTCGCCGCTGACCCGCGAAAACGCCACGCCGGCCTGCTCGAACACCCGGCCGTCGGCCAGCACCCGGGTCTCGCCACCGCCGCCTTCGGCGCGGCGCCAGAGGTCGGCCGCGAAACGCCGCTGCGGCTCGAAGGTTTCCTCGAAGGTTTCCAGGGCGCCGCACAGCCGCTGCTGCAGTGCGCGCAGATAGCGTTCGACCGCCGCCGCATCAATGTCCTGCTGCATGGCCGCCAGTCTAGGCGCAGCGGCCGGCGCGGCGCACCTGCGGCGGCCGCCGAGCGCTGCGCGTGGCGCCGGCCGATAAATTCTGCGGGAGCCGATTTTATCGCGTAAATAAAGTTTCAGCTTACAATTTATAGAATTACAAAAAAAAACTAAGGTAAAACATTACATTACGTGTTTCATTATACTCCTTTACAGCGGATGCCGGCGGCCTGTAGTCTATAAATACCCCCTATCATTCAGGCTTTTTTGGAGACCCAACCCATGCAACGGCAAATGATCGATAACGGCGCGCTGGAAGTCTGTGACCTGGAGTACGATGTGGCCGGCGTCGGCGCCACCGAAACCTGCAGTGCGCAGGAAAACCAGGCGGCTTACTTCAGCGCGTATTTCTACCGTTTGCCCGAACCGGCGCTCTGAGCGCCGGCTGGAGTGATGTCAAAGCGGCTGCGGCCGCTTTGACTTGACTTTGACTTGATCGGCATCGCTTAACCGGCTTGGCCACAAGCCCCCGCCGCCGTCGGGCCGCGGGGGCTTGTCGCGTCGGCACCGTGCGCGCATGATGCCGGCGACTCCTTTGAGGTTTCCCTGTACCGATGGCCCCTGTATCGATGGATGGTCCCGATGGATGACCGCCGGCCGGCCGCGCCCGATGCACTGGACATTTTCGTCGAGCAGGTCTGCGGCCGCTACGACCGCGAGCGGCCGCAGAGCTTCTGGGCGCTGGGCGACGAGTTCTGCGCGCTGGCGCATAGCGGCTGGGCCGCCGCGTACCTGAACCGCGAGCTGGAACGGCTGTGCCTGGATCCCGGCCACTTCGGCGACTGGCAGTTGAACCAGTTGATCGCCCACCGCGGCCGCGGCTGGGCGCTGGCGATCTGGCTGTTCGAGCAGCCGCGGCAGTACCTGCACAGCACGCCGTTTCACGGCATGTTCGCGCCGCTGGGCGCGGACAGCCTGCGCTACGACCTGTACCAGCTGCCGCCGGACCACCGCAACGAGGTGTTCGATCCGGGCCAGCGCCTGACGCCGGCCGGCGCCGGCTGCACCGGGCCCGGCGGCCTGCTGCTGCTGCGCGGCGAGCAGTACGTCTACGACTTCAAGCCGCCGGCGCGGCCGCTGCCGGTTCTCAAGTTCACCAGCGCCGCCATCCGGCCGCTGGAATGGCTGTTCAAGCGCGACACGCGCTACGCCTGGCAGGCCAACGACGCCGCGCTGAACTTCACCCAGTTGCGGGTGGCCGCCCACGTGCTGGGCCGGCTGGCGCAGCCGTCTTCGGCGCAGCCGCTGAGTTTTTTGAGCGGCCACGCCCACCACGCGGTGCGCTGGGCGGCGATCCAGAACCTGGCGCGGGTCAACCGCAGCGCGGCGCTGGAGCGGCTGCAGCGCGCCGCCGACGGCGACCCGCACCCGCACCTGCGCAAGGCGGCGCAGCGCAGCCTGCAGGCGCTGCGGCAGCCGGGCTGACGATGGCGGTCACGCTGGCGGTCGATCGCGACGACGTCGTCGGCCTGGACGAGTTCATCGATTTCGTCAACCGCGAGGTCGATCTGCGGGACCGCGACAGCCTGCTCGGCGCCGCGCCGCGGCTGCGCGCGCTGGCCAACGACCGCGGACTGGTGGCGCGTCGGCTCAACGCGCTGGTGGAAAACCTGTTCACCGGCGAAGTCAGCCCCTCGGCGCAGTCGATCTTTCTCGGCGCCGGCGAAGGCTTCTACGTGCGCGCCAACCTGTGGCCGTCGAACGCCGACATCTCCGCCGGCCGCATCTACCAGGACCGCTTTTCGTACCACATCGCGCACGATCACAACTACGATTTCCTCACCGTCAACCACTTCGGCCCCGGCTACCGCACCGACATCTACGACTACGACTTCGCCGCGCTGGCGGGCCACCCCGGCGAGCCGGTGCAGATGCGCTTCCTGGAGACGGTGCATTTCCGCAGCGGCATGGTGATGCTGTACCGCGCCAGCCAGGACCTGCACGTGCAGTATCCGCCGGAAGACTTCAGCATCAGCCTGAACCTGATGGTGGCCGGACCCGAGGTGCGGCTGCGCGACCAGTTGTTCTTCGACCTCGAGCGCAAATGCCTGCTCGACTACCCGGCGGATGACGACGCCTCGCGGCGGGTGTCGATGCTGCGTCTGGCCGGCCTCGCCGGCGACGGCAACACCCGCGAGCTGCTGGACGGCCTGAGCCGCACCCACCCGTGCCGGCGCACGCGGCTGGCGGCCTACGCGGCGCTGGCGCAGATGGCGCCCGCGGCGGCGGCGGAACTGTGGCGGCGCGCCGGCGGCGATCGCGAGCCGCTGGTGGCCGAAGCCGCGCGCAGCTGGCTGGCGGAACACGGCGACTGACGCGGCGCCGGCCGGCAGCCGTCCTCAGGCGTCGTCGACCGGCTCGGACCCGCCTTCGAAGACGGCGGTCCAGCGCTCGAACTCCCCGGCCGGCATCGCGCGCGAAAAGAAAAACCCCTGCTGCAGCCGGCAGCCCTGGGTCTGCAGGCGCAGCGACTGCGCGGAGGTCTCGACGCCTTCGGCCACCACCTCCAGCCCGAGGCTGGCGGCCAGCGTCAGCATCGCCGAGACGATCGCCTGCGCCGCGCGCGAGCGCTCCATGGTGACGACGAACTGCCGGTCGATCTTGATCTTGTCGATCGGAAACTGCTGCAGCATCGAAAACGACGAATAGCCGGTGCCGAAGTCGTCGATGCCGAGCCGGTAGCCCAGGCGTTTGATCGCCTCCAGCGTGCGGCGCGTGACCTCGGAGCTGTCGAACAGCACGCTCTCGGTCAGCTCCAGGTCGAGCGCGGCGCTGGCCGCGGCGTCCTGCCGCTGCAGCTCCTGCAGCGGCGGCAGGATCCGCGCCTGCTGCAACTGCCGCGCCGACAGGTTGACCCCGACGCACCAGGCGCGGCGCAGCAGCCGCCAGCGCCGCACCTGGGCGTGGGCGCTGCGCAGGATGTGTTCGCCGAGTTCGGCGATCAGACCCTGGTTCTCCGCCGCGGCGATGAAGGCGTCGGGCAGCAGCAGGCCGCGCTGCGGATGCCGCCAGCGCAGCAGCGCCTCGGCGCCGGCGACGCGGTGCACGGCGACGTCGACGATCGGCTGGTAGAACGGCTCGAATTCGCCGCGCTGCAGGCCGGCGCGGATCTCGCCGGCCAGCGCCAGTTCCTGCCGCAGCGCGGCGGTCAGGCTGCCGGAGGCGAAGCGCACGTTGTTGCGCCCGCTCTGCTTGGCGGCATAGACCGCGGCCTCGGCGCTACTGATCAACTGCTCGACGCTGCCGCCGTCGTCCGGATACAGCGCGACGCCGATCGAAACCGACATGTTCAGCAGCTCGGCGCCGACCGGATACGGTTCGGCCAGGCCGCGCAGCACGGCGTCGGCGATCCGCTGCAGGTGTTCGGCCGCTGCCGGCGGCAGCTCCTCGACCACCGCCACGAACTTGTCGCCGCTGAACCGGCACAGCAGCGCGTCGTCGGGCGCGAAACGGCGCATGCGCGTCACCGCCTCGACCAGGTAGCGGTCGCCGGCGCGGTAGCCCAAGCGGTCGTTGACGGCGCGGAAGTTGTCCAGGTCCAGATACAGCAGCGCGAAGCACTGCCGGCGGTCGCCGTGCGTGGCGATCGTGGCCCGCAGCCGCTGTTCCAGCCGCGCGCGGTTGCCGAGCCCGGTCAGCGGATCCTCGTAGGCCAGCCGCTGCAGCTTCTCGGCGTGGTCGCGGAACTGATGCAGCGCCAGCGCGGTTTCGCCGAACTCGTCCGCCGTCACCTGCGGCAGATCGATCACCGTCTGCCCGGCGTTGACCTGACGGATGGCCGCGGTCAGCGTCCGCAGCGGCCGCAGGATCGAGCGCAGCACCATCAGCAGCAGCATCAGGCCCAACGCGCTGCCCAACGCGATCGCCATCCCGGCCTCTGTTACCGCGGTTTCGGCCCGCTGCGCGCTGCGCTGCAGAATGGTGTCTGATACCGTCTGTTGGCGAGCGATGGCGTCACCCAGCGAGTCGCTGATCCGATCGAAACGTGCCTGGATGTCGCGAATAAGGGCGGCAAGCGTTTTGGTATCTTGTTGAAGGGTGGCCTCGACGGCGCTCTTGGCATTGACGTCCAGGCCCTGCAAAGCAGCGTCGACGACCCTGACCACGGCCGGATCGAACGCTTTCAGCCGCAGTAACTGTTCATCCAGCGTGTGCCTGGCGCGATCCAGTCCCGCCCGCGCTCGCTGTACCTCAGCCGGTGGAGCTTCCCGCATCATGGCAAGATTCCATTTGCCGCCTTCTTGGCGGTAAACCAGCAGGTCTTGTGCAACAGTTTGAATCACGTCAAACCGCCGATACTGCTCCTGGATAGCGCGCTGATCGTTGAGATTGCCGATCACCAGGTTGCCGAGCAGCAGGCTGATGCCGGCGAAAATCGCCAGCAGGGCCAGGACCAGGCCCAGCAGCCGCTGGCGGACGCTCAGGCGCGGCCGGATCATGGCCGCACCCGGCCCGCCGCCGGCGGATGGCGGCGTTGCGCCAGCGATGCGCGAGGCGCCGTCAACGCAGCCGTCGCGGCCGGCCGGCCGATACAACGTCGTTTGCCGTGCACAGCGATCCTCGGCCGCATAGCCGTCCCATCCCCTGGGTTGCCTGCTATCGTCGCATCCGCGCCGTGCCGTTGGCTACCACGCAAACGGGCCGGCCGCGGTCCGGCGTTTCAGTTTCAATGTTAAAGGATTTTCGCGATGAACATCCTGGTCATCGGCGGCAGCGGCTTCATCGGCCGCGCCACGGTGGCGTGCCTGCTCGCCGCCGGCCACGCCGTCACCGTACTGCACCGCGGCCGCCAGCCGGCACCGTTGCCGGCCGCAGTGCGCACGCTGATCGCCGACCGCGACGCGTTGCCCGCACAGCGCGGCGTCTTGCGCCGCCTGCGGCCGGACGTGGTGATCGACGCTTATGCGATGACCGCACAGCACGCCCGCGACCTGGTGGAGGTGTTCGACGGCCATGCCGGCCGGCTGCTGCTGATCGGCAGCGCCGACGTCTACCGCAACTACGACGGCCTGCGCCGTCGCAGCGAGCATCGGCCGGATCCGCCGCCGTTGGCCGAGGACGCGCCGCTGCGCGAACGATTGTATCCGTACCGCGGTCAAGCGGGCATCGCGGTGCCGTACCGCGACGACTACGACAAGATTCCGGTCGAGCGCACGGCCGCCGGCGCCGCGGACCTGCCGCTGACGCTGCTGCGGCTGCCGCTGGTCTATGGCCCCGGCGACCACCAGCGGCTTCTTTGGCCATACCTGCAGCGCATGCGCGACGGCCGGCCGCGCATCCTGCTGGGTGCACGTCAGGCGCTGTGGCGTTTCACGCGCGGGTATATCGAAAACGTCGCTGCGGCGGTGGCGCTGGCGGCCACCGACGCGCGCGCGGCCAGCGGCACCTACAACCTCGGCGAGGCGCGCACGCCGACAGAGATCGAGCGCATCCGCGCGCTGGGCGCAGCCGCAGGCTGGACCGGCGAGCCGTGCAGCGTGCCGGAGCCGGCGCTGCCGCCGCCGCTGCGCCTGCCGCTGAACTTCGACTACTCGTTGTGGACCGATACCGCACGGCTGCGCCGCGAGCTGGGCTTTTGCGAACCGGTGGACGAAACCACCGCGTTGACGCGCACCGTCGAATGGGAGCTGGCCCATCCCTTGCCGGGGCCGCCGATCGACTACGCCGCCGAGGACGCGGCGCTGGCGGATGCCGGCGGTTGACCCCCGGGTACGCGCGTCAGCGTTTTCGCCTTGAGGGCCGGCCGGCACCGGCGGCACGCACCGTCTTGGCTGATTCGTAAGCAGCATCGTGCTCGGCAATATTGATCCGGCACGCAAACAGTATCAACTTCTCCTCAGGCGGGGCTCGTGTCTGATCGCGCTGATCCGGGCGGGCGTGCCGGAGCAATAACCGAACAATGCTCTGTGCTATTGATGCGGCGACGCCGAGCACGCCGAGCTTCTCGCAGCGCTCGGATCAGCATCGCAGGTTCGTACTATTCAAGTGCCGCATCAATGGTGATCAGATAAACGTGGCTGTCAGTTACGTAGCAGACGAGCATCAGGCTGCGGCCGCTTTCCAGCACGCCGATCTCACAGGCGCGCCACCCGTATAGCTTGCCTTTCAACGGATGATCGCGCAGACCCATCACCACACGGCCACGCTGCAGATCGGCGATCACTTGTCGCGCTAAAACCAGATCTACGCCCACTTTCGAGCAAACGGCTCCACTGCTGATCGAACAGCGGGGAGATCCGTGCGCGTTTCATCTGCGCCGGTCGAGGTATCGGACAGTCTCAGACGAGGTGGCGGTTTCGACGAAGTGACCGCGATTGATCTGCACCACGGCAATGCGAAGTTTGGCCATCGCCGTGCGCGACAACTCGATGCCGGCGCGGTTAATCGACCGGATGTCCGGAATATCGGCTTTCGGTGTCCTCGATGTTGGCATGGCGCTGGACTTTGGCTGGTGAAAATTGGTAACGATAGCGAAGCTGGGCGATGAACATCGACTCATGCAGCCACTATTGACTCGCCTGCTTCGCCGATCATTCGATCCCCAACTGCCGCTTGCCGGCTGAGCCAAGCCTCAACGCCGCAGCAGCGCCCCGCTGACGGCGTCGCGCACCGGCGTTGGCCGCGACAAACCGCCGAGGGCGCCGGGGACGACCGCCGCCAGGGCGTCGCCGAAACGCCGCCGCACCGCCGCGGCGCCGGTCGCCGGCGGCTGACCGCTGCGGTTGGCGCTGGTGGAGACGATCGGCGCGCCGAACGCACGGCACAAACCGCCGGCGACCGCGTGCGCGGTGACGCGCACCGCGATCGAGCCGTGGGCGCCGGTCAGCCACGGCGGCGCGGCGGGCGCGGCGGGGAACACCCAGGTGATCGGCCCCGGCCAGCCCGCCAGCGCGCGCCGCAGCGCGCTGCGCGACGGCGCTCGCAGCAACGGCCGCAGTTGCTCGAAATCGGCGCCGACGACGATCAGGCCCTTGCGCCAGTCGCGCCGTTTGAGCTGCAACAGCCGCGATACCGCGCCGGCGTTGTACGCATCGCAGCCCAGGCCCCAGACGCCTTCGGTCGGATAGGCGATGATGCCGCCGGCGGCCAGCGCGCGGGCCGCGGCGGCCAGTTGCAGCGCCGAGGCCATCGCCGCCTCAGGACTCGCGCTTGCGCCGGGAGGTTTTTTTCGGCGCCGCCTTGCGCGCCGGCTTGGCGGCTTCGGCGTCGTGCAGATAGGCCTCGCATTCGAACACCGACAGACTCTGCGCGTCGCGCAGCTTGGGCAGGCGGGCGCGGCGCTTGCCGTCGGTGATGTACGGCCCGAAGCGGCCCTTGACGATGCGGATGCCGGTGTCGCCGAAGCGCTTGATCGTCGCCGCCTCCAGCGCCGCCTGCTTGGCCTGGATCAGTTCGGTCACGCGCTCCAGCGTCACCGTATAGGGGTCGTCGTCCTTTTTCAGGCTGACGAACTGCTCGCCGTAGCGCGCGTAGGGGCCGAAGCGGCCGATGTTGACCTGCACCTCTTCACCGCCGGGCAGCGTGCCCAGCCGGCGCGGCAGCCGGAACAGCGCCAGCGCCTCGTCGAGGGTGATGGTGTCGATGCGCTGGCTGGCGCGCAGGCTGGCGAAGCGCGGCTTGTCCGCGTCCTCCTTGGTGCCGATCTGCACGAATGGGCCGTAACGGCCCAGCCGCGCCGACACCGGCTTGCCGCTGGCCGGATCGGTGCCGATCTGCCGCGCTTCCGACACCGCCGAGCGCGACAGCTCCATCTTCGCATCCACCATCGGCTTGAACTCGCCCCAGAAGCGCGCCAGCAGCGGCACCCACTCGGCCTCGCCGCGCGAGATGGCGTCGAGTTCATCCTCGAGCCTGGCGGTGAACTCGTAGTCGACGTAGCGGGTGAAGTGATCGGTGAGGAAGCGGTTGACGATCATGCCGACATCGGTGGGCGTGAAGGCCTTGCCGTCCAGCCGCACGTAGTCGCGCGACTGCAGGGTGGAGATGATGCTGGCATAGGTCGACGGCCGGCCGATGTCGTATTCCTCCAGCGTCTTCACCAGCGAGGCCTCGGTGTAGCGCGGCGGCGGCTGGGTGAAGTGCTGCTCGGGCAGCAGGTCCAGCAGCTTCACCGTCTCGCCCTCGGCCAGCGGCGGCAGCCGCTTGTCGTCGTCCTCGCCCTGGGTCTCGTCGTCGGCGCTCAGGCCGTAAGCGGCGAGAAAGCCGGGTTCCACAAGCACCTGGCCGGTGGCCCTGAAAGCGTGTTCTGCGCCTGCCCTCAATTCCGCGGTAACGGTGTCGAACACCGCCGGCGTCATCTGGCTGGCCACCGCGCGCTTCCAGATCAGGTCGTAGAGCCTGGCCTGGTCGGAGGTCAGAAAGCGGGCCACCTGATCGGGCGCGCGCGCCGCCGCGGTCGGGCGGATCGCCTCGTGCGCCTCCTGCGCGTTCTTCGATTTGGCCTTGAAGTAACGCGGCGACTCCGGCACCGACGCGGCGCCGTAGCGCTTGCCGATCATCGCGCGGATCTCGGCCAGCGCGTCGGCCGCCAGGCTGACCGAGTCGGTCCGCATGTAGGTGATCAGACCGGCCGTTTCGCCGCCGATATCGACACCTTCATACAGTTGCTGCGCGGTGCGCATGGTGCGGCTGGCGGTGAAGCCGAGCTTGCGGTTGGCGTCCTGCTGCAGCGTCGAAGTGGTGAACGGCGGGCCAGGCGTGCGCTTGCGCTGTTTCTTTTCGACCCTGGCCACGCGCAGCGCGCCCTGCGCCACCCGCTCGATGGCCGCGCGCGCGGCCTCGGCGCCGCCGGCATCGGTGAGCGTGAACTGCTCCACCTTCTTGCCGTCGTATTCGAGCAGCCGTGCGGTGAACACGGTTTGACCCGCGCCCGAGGGCGCGGGGGGCTGCCCGTCTTTTTCGCAGCGCGCGTCCAGCGTCCAGTATTCCTTGGGCTGGAAGGCGCGGATCTCGAGTTCACGCTCGCAGATCAGGCGCAGCGCCGGCGACTGCACGCGGCCGGCGGACAGGCCCGGCGCCACCTTGCGCCACAGCAGCGGCGACAGGTTGAAGCCGACCAGATAGTCCAGCGCCCGGCGCGCCTGCTGGGCGTTGACCAGCGGCGCGGAGACCTCGCGCGGTTCGTTGATGGCGCGCTGCACCTCGCGCGGGGTGATCTCGTAGAACACCACGCGGTGCACCGGCTTGCCCTTGAGCGCGCCCTTCTCCTGCAGCGCCTGCTGCAGGTGCCAGGCGATGGCTTCGCCCTCGCGATCGGGGTCGGTGGCCAGATACAGCACGTCCGCGCGCTTGAGTTCGCTGATGATGGCGCGGACGTACTTCTCGTTCTTGTCGATCAGCTGGTACTTCATCTCGAAGCCGCGCGCGGGATCGACGGCGCCGTCTTTCGGCACCAGGTCGCGGACATGGCCGTAGCTGGCCATCACCTCGTAGTCCCTGCCCAGGTATTTCTGGATCGTCTTGGCCTTGGCCGGCGACTCGACGATGACGAGATTTCGGCTCATCCGTTGCTCGGGGCGAAAGCGCGTGGCACGCGCGGGGCTTCAGCTTATACGCGGTGGCTCGCCGGGCTGTCCAGCCGGCGACGGCCTATTGATCCGGCAACACGATGTTTGAACAAGGCTGCGCTCGCGCCGCTACCGCCTGCGGCCGATGCCGTTCCCAGGTTGCCGGATCAATGGAAAAAATCATGCTCTGTGTGAGCGAGCAGCGCGCGGGCACGCTCCAGCACCGCCGCCGGCACGTACAGGCGGCTGCCGAGCTGCAGGCCCGGGATCGGCGCCAGCGAGTGCACGCGCACCGGCACCGCGTCGGCGCGCAACCGGCCGGCGTAGATCTCGGCCGTCAGCTCGTCTGGAAACACCGCCAGCTCGGCCCAGTCGTCGTTGGCGGCCCGGGGATTCATCACCGATCGCCCGCGCAACCCGCGGCGGCCATCGGCAGGATCCCCATCAATGCAGAAACTCGCCGTGGTAGTACACCATGTCTTCCAGGTGCACCGCCGCCTCTTCCTCGCCCGGCTGGTTGACCAGCACCAGCAGACAGACCCACTTGACGCGCTCGAGGTCGATCTCCTCGTGCAGAGCCAGCAGCCGCTCGATCACCAGCTCGCGGCTGGCCGGCTTGAGAATGCCGAGCTGCTCCAGGCGCAGCAGGAAACCGCGCGATTCGGCCGTCAGTTTCTTCAGCTCGCGGTCGGCGAAAACCCGCAGCGCTCCCGCACCCCCGGACTGGCGCACCGCGCCGCGGTTGGCGGCCAGGCCTTCGAGCCAGGCGAAGGCATGCGCGATCTCGTCCTCCGGAAAGCCGGCCGCGGCCAGTTCGACGCGCAAGGTCGGCTGGTTGTCGGTGTCGGCGAATTCGCCGTCGTGGTAGTTCTCGAGCAGATACATCAACACGTCGAGCAGCGTTTCTTTCATCGGCAGTCCACCGTGGATTGAGCGCAATGCCGCGCACCGGCCTTACGACGGGTGAGGGTGTCCGCTTTGCGGCCACTGGCCGCGGGACATCCGAACGCCCGGCCAGGGATGGCCGGGCCGGGCTATCCGAAAGCCACCGAAGTCGCGCCAGGGATGGCAGGCACGGGAGCATATTCAAAGGTGAAAGAACTGCGGAAGCAGTCGGGCGCAGCGGCTGTCCGGGCGTAGGCCGCTAGTTTAGCGCGATCGCAGCCGGCTGTAGGTGTCGCCGGGGCCGGCGACGATCGCGCCGTCCAGTTCCAGCGCCAGCAGCGCCGGGTGCAGCCGCTGCGGCGGCTCGTCGAGGCTTTGGATCAGCGTATCGACGCTGACCGCGGCGTCGCCGATCGCCTCGAGTATGCGCGCCTGCAACGGGTCCGCTGGCGTTGCCGCGGCCGGCGGCTGCGCCGCTGCGGCAGCGGCCGGCGCCGGCAGGCGCAGCTCCTCGAGCACGTCGGCGCTGGTCTCCACCAGCTTGGCGCCATCGCGGATCAGCGCGTGACAGCCGCGAGCGCGCGGGCTGTGGATCGAGCCGGGCACGGCGAACACTTCACGGCCCTGTTCGGCGGCAAGCCTGGCGGTGATCAGCGAACCGGAAGCCGGCGCCGCTTCGACCACCAGCACGCCCAGCGCCAGCCCGGAGATGATGCGGTTGCGCCGCGGGAAATGCTCGGCTTTCGGCGGCGTGCCGGGCGGAAATTCGGACACCAGCGCACCGGTCTCGGCGATGGCATGCGCCAGCTCGCGGTGGCGCGCCGGATAGACGCGATCCAGGCCGTTGCCGCATACCGCCACGGTCGGTCTGCCGGCCTCCAGCGCGCCGCGGTGGGCGGCGCCGTCGATGCCCAGCGCCAGGCCGCTGGTGATGACCAATCCGGCGGCCGACAGCTCGGCGGCAAAACATCGCGCGTCCTGCTTTCCCTGCGGTGTGGCGCTGCGGCTGCCGACGATCGCCAACTGCGCTGCGCCGAGCAGTTCGACGCAGCCGCGCACGAACAGCGCCGGCGGCGGCAGCTGGATCTCCCGCAGTTGCGGCGGATAACGCGGGTCGTCCCAGGTGATCAGCGCGCAGTCCGGCTGCGCCAGGAACGCGAGATCCCGCTCGACGGCGGCTTGGTCCGGCGCCGCCGCCAGCGTGTCGACGACCGCCCCCGGCAGGCCTTGGGCGCGCGCCAGCCGGGCGCCGTCCGCCAGCGCCGCCTCGGCGCCGCCGGCGGTTTCGATCAATCCCAGCAGCCGCGCCGGACCCAATCCAGAGACGCGCAGCAACGTCAGCCAGGCCCGCAGTCCGGCAGAGGTGGCGGCCACGCTGCCGGCCCCCCGCGCTTCAGGCGCCGGGCAGCACCGGCGGCGCGACTTTGTCGAGCACGTGCACCGCCTGCGTCTCGCTCATCACCAGCGCGTAGGCCAGCTTCGGCGTCACTTTGAACACCAGCACAATGCCAGCCGGCCGGTCCAGCAACTGCACCGAGCCACCGCCGCGCGGGTCGGGCACGCGGTTGCCGGCCTGCAGAATCGACAGCACGGTGCCGACATCGAGGCCGTCGCGCGCGCCGCGGTTGATGGCGATGATCTGAAACTGGCCGATCTCGGCCACGCCGTCGAACACCGAAATGATGCGGCCGTGCACCGGTTGCGCCGGCGCGTGCGGGTAGAAATCGGCCTGATAGCGATCCGCCTCCGGCGGCAGCAGCCGGTCGCCAACCAGCGCCTCGCGGCTGGTCTTGGTCAACAGCATTTGCGCCGGATTGCCCGGCGCCTGCAATACCGCCGAACCGACTGGCACCGCCTCGTAGCCGAGCAGCTCGTCGGTATCCGGATCGCGGTAGGCGCGGCCGATCCGCAGCACCTGCCAATCGGCGCCCGCGCCGGCCGGCAGGCCGACGGCGTAGAGGATCTCGTTGGCGCCGGCCATCAGGTGCTGCTCGGCAAACGCGGCGATCGCCGGCGCCCGGTCGAGGGTGTCGCGATCCACCAGCCGCGGGCCATCGAGGAAGGCGCGGATCGCGTCCAGCGGAATCGTCGGCACCGCCTGGGCGATCGACTCCTCGCGCACGCGGGGCTCCAGGCGCTCGGTGGCGGTCAGCCGCGGACGACCGCCGACCCAGACCAGGGTCAGCACTTCGCCCGGATAGATCAGGTGCGGGTTCCTGATCTGCGGATTTTCGTACCACAGCTGCGGCCACTGCCACGGCTTGCGCAGAAAATAGCCGGCGATGGCCCACAGCGTGTCGCCGCGCTTGACCACGTAGTGCAACGGCGCATCCGTGCGCAGGCTCAGATCGCCCGCCGCGGCGCGTGCCTGACCCAGGTCGGTCACCGCGGCCGGGCTGCTCTCGGCCGCGGCCGGCGCGGCCTGCGGCTGACTGGCCGGTACGTGCAGCGGATAGCCGGCGGGCGTCGCCGGCTGCTGGCTGCAGGCAGCGATGCCCAGCCCGCACAGCAACGCCAACGCGCGGATGCGCGCGCGGCCGTGGGGAAACACGGTAAACTGGTCCATCAGCGGCTTCCCTTTTTGTGGCAACCGGGATTCTGGCACAAAGCCGGGCCACACCGCACGGCCGCCGCTCGAGCCTGGCTTGTTTTCACGATCGCGCGTATGGCCTTGCTGAAGATTCTCCACCACCCCGACCCGCGGCTGCGCGACAAGGCGCGCCCGGTCGCCGCCTTTGACGGTGACCTGGCCAAACTGATCGAGGACATGTTCGAAACCATGTACGCCGCCCCCGGTGTCGGCCTGGCCGCCACCCAGATCGGGGTGCCGCTGCGGGTGGCGGTGATGGACTGCTCGGAGTCCCGCGACCGGCGCATCGTCATCGCCAACCCTGAACTCCGCTCGTGCGAAGACCTGCAGCAGATGGAGGAAGGCTGCCTGTCGGTGCCGGAGGTGCGCGACACGGTGCGGCGCTACAACCGGGTGCGGCTGAGCGCCCAGGACGCCGCCGGCAAGCCGTTCGAACTCGACGCCGAAGGTCTGCTGGCGCAGTGCATCCAGCACGAGATCGACCATCTCGACGGCAAACTGTTCGTCGACTATCTGTCCTCGCTCAAGCGCGAGCGCATCCGCAGACGGCTCACCAAGCTGCAGCGCGAAAGCGCCTGATCTTGGCCACACGCGCATCGCCGTGCGACTGATTTTCGCCGGCACACCGGCGTTCGCTGTGCCGGCGCTGGAGGCGCTGCACGCCGCCGGGCACCGGATCGCCGCCGTGCTGACGCAGCCGGACCAGCCCGCCGGCCGCGGTCGCCGGCCGCAGCCGCCGCCGGTGGCGCGGCGCGGCCGTATGCTGGGGCTGGCGGTGCTGCAGCCGCGGCGGCTGGACGCCGACGCGCAGGCGCAACTCGAGGGACTGGCCCCGGAGGTGATCGTGGTCGTCGCCTACGGCCTGATGCTGCCGCCTACAGTGCTGGCGATCCCGCCGCTCGGCTGCCTGAACATCCATGCCAGCCTGCTGCCGCGCTGGCGCGGCGCGGCGCCGATCGCACGCGCCATCGAGGCCGGCGACACCGCCACCGGCATCACCATCATGCGCATGGACCAGGGCCTTGATACCGGGCCGGTTCTGCTCGCCGAATCGGTGCCGATCGGCGCGACCACGACTGCCGGCGAACTGCACGACGTTCTCGCCGAACTGGGCGCCCGGCTGATCGTCGAGGCGCTGGACGGTGTGGCCGACGATCGGCTGGCGCCGCGGCCGCAAGCGCAAACCGGCGCCTGCTATGCGCGCAAGCTCAGCAAGGACGAAGCGCGGCTCGACTGGCGCCGGCCGGCGGCGCAGCTGGCGCGCGGAGTGCGCGCCTTCAATCCGCAGCCGGTGGCGTGGAGCCTGCTCGACGGCGAGCGTGTGCGCATCTGGCGCGCGCGGGCGCTGCCGCAGCCGGCCGGCGCGGCACCCGGCACGATTCTGGGCGTGGACGCCGACGGCCTGCGCGTGGCCACCGGCGACGGCGTGCTGCTGATCGACGAACTGCAGCGGCAAGGCGGCCGCGCACTGGCGGCGAGCGCTGCCGCACGCGGCTGGAGCCTTAGCGGGCGACGCTTTGCCTGAGATCCGCGCCCGCCCCGAGCCGGGCGCGGCGGTGCGCGCCGCCGCGGCGTGGGCGCTGTGCGCGGTCTTCGCCGGCCGCAGCCTGGACCCCGCGCTGGAAGCGGTCGAGGCGCATCTGGGCGCAGCCGACCGCGCGCTGCTGCGCGCCATCGCCTACGGCGTGCTGCGCCAGCGCCGCCGCCTGGAAGCGCTGCGCGAACGGCTGCTGTCGAGCACCCGCCGTCCGCGCGCTGAAATCCAGGCGCTGCTGCTGGTCGGGCTGTATCAGTTGACGGCGATGCGGGTACCGCCGCACGCCGCGGTAGCGGCCACCGTCGCCGCCGCGCAGGCGCTCGGGCAGCCGGCAGCGCGCGGACTGGTCAACGCGGTGATGCGCCGCACCCTGCGCGAGCAGCGGACCCTCGAAGCCGGGCTGCCGCAGCGGCCGGAGATCCTGCATTCCTATCCGGACTGGCTGGCCGCTGCGCTAGCGCGCGACTGGCCGCGGCACTGGCCGCAGGTGCTGGCCGACGGCAACCAGCCCGGACCGCTGGTGCTGCGCGTCAACCGCCGGCGCCTGACGCGCGAGGACTATCTCGACCAACTGCTGCAACACGGATTCACCGCACGGCCGGTGGCCGCCGCGGCCGACGCGGTGCGGCTGGCCACGCCGTTGCCGGTCGAACGCATTCCCGGCTTTGCCGAAGGTCGGGTGTCGGTGCAGGATGCCGGCGCCCAGCTCGGCGCGCCGTTGCTGGACGCCAGGCCGGGCCAGCGCGTGCTCGATGCCTGCACCGCGCCGGGCGGCAAGGCGGCGCACCTGCTCGAGCGCATCGACGACCTGCACCTGCTGGCGCTGGACGTCGACGCACAGCGCCAGCGCCGCACCGCGGCCACGCTCGAACGGCTGGGGTTGCGCGCGCGGCTCGCGGTCGGCGACGCCACGCGGCCGTCCGCGTGGTGGGACGGCCGGCCGTTCGACCGCATCCTGGTCGACGCGCCATGCTCCGGCAGCGGCGTGATCCGCCGCCATCCGGACATCAAATGGCTGCGCTGCGAGGGCGACGTCGCGGCGCTGGCGCTGCGCCAGCGCGCGCTGCTGCAGGCGCTGTGGCCGCTGCTGGCGCCCGGCGGAATCCTGGTCTACGCGGTGTGCTCGATCCTGAACGCCGAAGGCGCCGCCGTGGCCGGCGCCTTTCTCGGCGAACACGCCGACGCGATCGAGCTGCCGGTTCGCGGCGATTGGGGCGAAGCCTGCAGCGTGGGCCGGCGCCTGGCGCCGGGCGGCGACTTCGACGGCTTCTACTACGCCCGTCTCAAAAAAACCGGCGGCGCTTGAACCAGAGGAACATGCCCACGCCGACGGCGACGATCAGCGCCAGCGCCAGCGGATAGCCGTAGCGCCAGTGCAGCTCCGGCATGAATTCGAAGTTCATGCCCCAGACGCCGGTCAGCAGCGTCAGCGGCATGAACACCACCGCCATCACGGTGAACACCTTCATGATTTCGTTCTGACGCTGCGACATCACCGCGAAGTTGAGCTGCAGCGCGGTATCCAGGTCGCGCTCCAGGTACGCCGCCAGGTCGCGGATGCGGGTGATGTGCTCCAGCAGGTCGCGCAGCCGCACGTTCATGACCTCGTCCCAGTCCAGGCGGCCGCCGCGGCGCCAGCCTTCGACCGTCTCCCACTGGTCTTCGGCCAGCCGCGCCAGGCGGCGGATCGAGCGGCGCGCGCGCATCAGTTCGCGCCAGTCGGCGCGGCCGCCGGCGCGCGCGTGCAGCATCGCGTCCTGCAACGATTCGACGCGGCGCGCCATGGCGTCGCGCAGCGCCAGGAAACGGTCGATCATGGCGTCGAGGATGCGATAGGCCAGGCCCACCGCGCTGCGCGGCGGCCGCTTGCCGCCGGCCTCGCAACTGCGGCTGATCGCCTCGAAGCTGGCGGCGTCGGCCGCGTGCACCGTCACCAGCAGCCGGTCGAACACGAACAGCGCCGAGCTGCGCGTCTCCAGCAGCATCGGTTCGTCTTTCGGCCCCAGGCTTTCGAAGATCACCATGTCGTAGTCGTCGGTGCCGTCGAAAAACGACACGTGACTGGCGCTCAT
The DNA here is from genome assembly GCA_028871525.1 of Gammaproteobacteria bacterium. Classification (GTDB taxonomy): domain Bacteria; phylum Pseudomonadota; class Gammaproteobacteria; order Nevskiales; family Nevskiaceae; genus SCRT01. Next base: position 15,475 of record JAGWMX010000009.1, on the reverse strand, counting down.
GGCGTCTTCGATGTGCTGGATGTCGATACGCGCGCCGGTCAGACGCTCGACCTGCTGCTCGAAGCCGGCGGCCTGGTCGCGGCTGAGGTCCAGCCAGACGAAGCCGGCGTCCGGCAGCGCTTCGAGAGCCGGCAGCGCCTGCGGCGCCTGCTCCGGCAGAAAGTGATAGACCTGCACCGTTACGCCACGTCCAACGCGATTGTATGTTTCGTCATCTGCCCTCCATTGCGCGACGCCGGCGGCTTCGATCCGGCCCCGGCCGCGCAGCCATGGCCCGGCGTTCGGGCCGCCGCGAGTGCCACCGGCACTCGCTAAACGCGGCCCTCACCCGAGCAGCGATTCGATCGCCGCGCGCTCTTCGCGCAGCTCGGTGTCGGTAGCGCTCAGCCGCTGCCGCGAGAACGCGTCGAGCGGCAGATCGCGGACGATCTGGTAATCCCCGCCCTTGCACACGCACGGGCAGCCGAACACCACGCCCGGCTTGATGCCGTAGCCGCCGTCGCTGGCCACGCCCATGCTGACCCAGCGGCCGTCGGAACCCAGCGCCCAGTCGTGCAGGTGATCGATCGCCGCCGCCGCCGCCGAGGCGGCGCTGGACGCGCCGCGCGCCTTGATGATCGCCGCACCGCGCTGCTGCACGGTGGGGATGAAGGTTTTTTCGTACCACTCGCGCTCGACCAGCCCGGCGGCGGGCCGGCCCTTGACGGTGGCGTGCGAGAGGTCCGGATACTGGGTCGAGCTGTGATTGCCCCAGACCACGAATTTCTCGACGTCGCTGACCTGCGCGCCGCATTTGGCGGCGAGCTGGCCGATCGCGCGGTTGTGATCCAGCCGCAGCATCGCGGTGAACTGACGCGGATCGAGCTTGGCCTTGGCGTTCTCGCGGGCGATCAGCGCGTTGGTGTTGGCCGGGTTGCCGACCACCAGCACCTTGACCCCCGGATCGGCCGCCGCCGCCAGCGCCTTGCCCTGCGCCGAAAAGATCCTGGCGTTGGCTTCGAGCAGATCCTTGCGCTCCATGCCCGGCCCGCGCGGCCGTGCGCCGACCAGCAGCGCGTACCGGCAGCCGGCGAACGCGGCTTCGGGTTCGGCGGTCGGCAGCACCTCGCGCACCAGCGGGAACGCACAGTCCTGCACCTCCATCACCGTGCCGGCAAGCTTGTCGATCGCCTCGGGGATGTCGAGCAGATGCAGAATCAGCGGCTGATCCTTGCCGAGCATCTCGCCGGCGGCGATGCGGAAGATCAGCGAATAGGCGATCTGGCCGGCGGCGCCGGTGACGGCGACGTGAACGGGCGGTTTCATCGGCTTGGCTCCGGTGGTGCGGGGAAAACGGGGTTGCGAGGATAGCCGAAGGCGCCCGGCCTGTCAGGCCGCGGGCGCATGGACTTAGCGGCGGTCTCAATCGCCGGCGGTGGCGTCCAGCACCTGCCGCGGCGGCGTCGACGGCAGGCGGCGCAATCCCAGCCAGCCGGCGGCCAGCACCAGCAGCGCACCGGCCGCAGCGCCCTGCCACAGCAGTTCCAGATGCAGGCCGAACGGCGCTTCGAACACCCAGCGCCCGAGCGCCCATCCCAGCCCCTGCGCCGCGGCGCCGGCGACCAGCCCGGAAGCGGCGCCGAGCACGCCGAACTCGGCCAGCCAGGCGCGCCACAGCAGCGCGCGCGAAACGCCGAGCGCGCGCAACAAGGCGGCTTCGCGGGCGCGCTCCGGGCGGCCGGCCTGCAGCGCCGCCAGCAGCACCAGCACGCCGGCCGCCAGCGCGAATCCGCACACCAGCGCCACCGCCCGCGACGCCCGTGCCAGGGTCTGCCGCACCTGCTGCAGAATCGCATCGATGTCGAACACCGTCAGATTCGGGAATTGCGCCACCAGTTCGCGCAGCAAATCGCGGCGCGGCGGCGGCAGATACAGGCTGGTGATCCATTGCGCGTCGGCCGCCGGCACCACGCCCGGCGGGGCCAGCAGAAAGAAGTTCGGCCGGAAGCTGTCCCAGCGGACCTCGCGGATGTTGGTGACGCGCAGCTCCAGCGGCTGCCCGCCGACGTCGAAGCGCAGCCGGTCGCCCAGCGCAAGCTGCAGCCGCTGCGCCATCGACCGATCCACCGACAGCCACGGCCGGCCGCGGCTGTCGGCGCTCCAGAAGCGACCGCTCAGCACCCGGTTGTCGGCGCCCAGACGGGCACGCCAGGACAGGTTGAACTCGCGGTCGATCCAGCGCCGGGTACCGGCGCCGGTTTCGAGTCGCCGCACGTCGGTGCCGTTGATCGCCAGCAGACGCGCCCGCACCATCGGCTGCAGATCCAGCCGTGGATAGCCGTGCGCGGCCATGAACGCGCGAAAATCCCCCAACTGCGGCGGCTGCAGGTTGATCAGGAACAGGTTCGACGCATCGGCAGGCAGCCGCGCCTGCCAGGCGGCGACCAGCCCGGCGCGCACCTGGGTGACCAGCAGCAGCCCCAGCAGTGCGATACCGATCGCCAGCATCTGCGCCAGGCTCGCCGCACCGCGCCGCTGCAGGGCGACCAGCCCCAGGCGCCAGCCGCGCCCGCGCCGCGGCAGCCGGCGCAGCGCCAGCAGCAGCGCCGCTGCGGCCGCCGCCAGCAGCGCCAGCGTCGCCAGCGCACCGCCGAGAACGATGCCGGCCAGACGCAGCTCCCGGGTCTGCTGCCACAGCAGCGCCAGCACCGCGGCAACTGCCAGCGCCGCCGCCAGCCGGCCCGGCACCGCGGCGGCCAGCGTGCGTTGCAACACCCGCAGCGGCGGCGTTTGCGCCGCCGCCCACAGCGGCGCACCGGCGAAACCGAGCAGCAGCGGCAGCGGCAGCGCCAGCGCCGGCAACAGCCCTGCCGGCTGCGGCGGCGGCAGCCCGCGGCTGAACATCGGCGCCACCAGATGCGCCAGAACGGCCTGGCCGAGCGCGCCGAGCGCCAGACCGATGGCGATCGCCAGCAGCGCGATCAGCGCCAGTTCGGCGCACAGCGCGGCGGCGACGAAGCGACGGCGCGCACCGAGCGTCTTCACCAGCGCCACTTCGTCGCGCCAGGCCAATCCCAGCGCGCGCGCGGACAGCGCCACCGCCGCCGCCGCCAGCAGCGCGGTGGCCAGCACCGCCAGCCGCAGCAGCCGCGCGGCGCGATCCAGCGTCCGGTCCAGCGTGCGCTGCGCCTGGCGCGGCGTTTCGGCGCGCAGCCTCGGCGGCAACTGGCGTCGGAAACGCTGCAGCGCCGCCGGCGAGCCGGCCAGCAGCAGTTGATATTCCACCCGGCTGCCCGGACCCAGCAGTCCGGACGCGGCCAGCTGCGCGCGGTTGAACAGCAGCCGCGGCGCCAGCGTGTCGAAAAACCCGACCGCGCCGGGCTGCTGCACGATGACCGCGGTGACGCTCAGCCGCAGGTGGCCGAGTTCGAGCACGGCGCCGGGCGACAGTTGCAGCGCCGTCCACAGCGCGGCATCGACCCACACCTGCCCCGGCGGCGGCACGCCGCCGGCCGGATGTGGCGCGGCGAACGGTGCGTCGGCGATCAGCAGTTGCCCGCGCAGCGGATAGCCGGATTCCACCGCTTCCACCGTGGCCAGGTGAAATCGCTCGCCATGGGCGACGACGCTCGGAAACCGATCGAGCCGCACCGCCGACAGCCGCAGGGCGCTGGCGCGCTGCAGCAGGTCGGTGCCGATCGGTGCGACGCCGGTAACCCTCAGATCGGCGCCGAGAACCGCGCCGGTATCGGCGCCGAGCGCGCCGGCCACCCGCGAGGCGAACAGGCCCACCGCTGCCGCCGCCGCCACCGCCAGCGCCAGCCCGCCGAGCAGGCCGGTCAGCTCGCGCGGCGGCCGGCGCCGCAGCCGGCGCAGCGCGTAACGCGCCGCCGCGACCGGTTCACTCATGCAGGCGACCGTCCTCGAGCAACAGCGTGCGCTGGCAGCGCCCGGCCAGGTGCGGATCGTGGGTCACCAGCACCAGCGTGGTGCCGTCGCGCCGGTTGAATTCGAACAGCTGCTCGATGATCTCGGCGGCGGTGGCGGTATCGAGATTGCCGGTGGGCTCGTCGGCGAACAGCACCCGCGGCGGCACCACGAAGGCCCGCGCCAGCGCCACCCGCTGCTGCTCGCCGCCGGAGAGCTGCCGCGGCCGGTGCCGAAGGCGGTCGCCGAGGCCGACGCGGGACAGCACCGCCGCCGCGCGCGCACGCGCGTCGGCGGCGCCGGCCAGCTCGGCCGGCAGCATCACGTTTTCCAGCGCGCTCAGGCCGGCCAACAACTGGAAAGACTGGAACACGAAACCGACGCGGCCGGCGCGGGCACTGGCGCGGCCGTCTTCATCCAGCGCGGTCAACTCGCTGCCGTCAAGCCAGATGCGGCCGGCGTCCGGCAGATCCAGTCCGGCCAGCAGCGACAGCAGCGTGGTCTTGCCGGAGCCGGAGCGGCCGAGGATCGCCACGCTCTGCCCGGCGGCGACGGACAGACTCAACCGGCGCAGAATCGCCAGCGACCCGCCACCGCTGCTAATCTGCTTGTCGACCGCTTCGGCAACGATCACCGTGTCCTTACTCGTCATACTGCGGCGTTTCCTGTTGGGCCTGCTGCTGGTCGCGACCACCCTGGCGGCGGCGACGCGCCCGCCGACGCTGCTGGTCTGGGGCGATTCGCTCGCCGCCGGTTACGGGCTGGACCAAGGCCAGGGCTGGGTCAGCCTGCTGGCAAAGCGCCTGCAAAAGCAAGGTCCCGCGTTCGCCGTGGTCAACGGCTCGGTCTCCGGCGAGACCACCGCCGGCGGACTGGCGCGGCTGCCTGCGGCGCTCGAACGCTGGCACCCGGCGGTGGTGCTGATCGAACTCGGCGGCAACGACGGCCTGCGCGGCCTGAGCCTGACGGCGATGCGCGACAACCTGCGGGCGATGATCGACGGCTGCCGCGCCGCCGGCGCCGAACCGGCGCTGATGGCGATGCGCATCCCGACCAACTACGGACCTGCCTACTCGCAGGCTTTTGCCGAAAGCTTCACGCAGGTTGCGCACGCCGAGCAGGTGCGGCTGATTCCGTTCTTCCTGGCGGCGATCGCCGCCGATCGCAGCGCCTTTCAGCCCGACGGCATCCACCCCAACGCCGCCGCACAGCCGAAGCTGCTCGAGGCGCTGTGGCCGACGCTCAAGCCGGTACTGCACGCCGTGCGCTGAACGGGGGCCGCCGTCATGCCGAGGGCTGCACCAGCCGGCGCGAGGCCTCACCTCAAAGGCGTAAACAACGTCATTGCGGGAAGCCGAGCCTTCAGCCGCGAGCGCCGGCGTGGCGGGACGCAGCAATCTCGATAGCGGGATCGCGGCGTTGGCCGAGGCGGCGGCACTTCAGCGAGGTTGCGTCGGCTTGCTGCGACCGCGGCTACGCGCTTTGGCCGCGCGCACCCGGCGTGCCCCCAGCACCGCCTCCAGCTCGTCCAGCGCCTCGCCACAGTAAACCGCCAGCCGCTGCATGTGCGGCAGGCAGTCGCGGCAGGCGGTGAAACCGAAGTTCAGCGTACCGGCGTAAGACAGGCAGGTGATGTTCAGCGCCTGGCCGTGCGCCACCAGCGACAACGGGTACATCGCCTCCAGCCGTGCACCGCGCAGGTACAGCGGTTCAGGCGACCCTGGCACGTTGGAAATGGTGATGTTGAAGATCGGCCGCGTGCGTCCGCCCAGCCCGGTCAGCAGTTCGAGAATGAACGGCGCCATCACCAGCACCGTGTAGCCGGTCAGCGCGGCCTTCGGCAAGCTCCGCAGGTTGGCCTTGGCGCCGGCGGTCGAAGTCTTGATCCGCTCCAGCCGCCGCCGCGGGTCGGCGGTGGCGGTGGCCAGGTCGGCGAGAATGAAGGTGATCGCGTTGCCGACCGCGATCTGTCCGGCCGGGCGCACGTTGACCGGGATGCCGACGGTCAACGACCGCTTCGGCAGCACTTGCAGTTCCTTCAGCAACCGGCGCAGTCCGGTGGCGCACAGCCACAGCACGACGTCGTTGAACGATGCCTCGCCGACGCGCGCCAGCGCCTTGATCCGCGCCATGTCGTACTGCTGGGTGGCGAAGCGCCGCTGGCCGGTGATACGGGCGTTCAGCACCGAGCGCGGCGCGGCGAAAGGCGCCGTCAACCCGGCGCGCTCGGCATCGGCGTACAGATGCCGCAAGGCGCGCAGCATCTCCGGCATCGACGCCGCCTGCCCCCGCGCCGCCCGCAGCAGGTGCCGCAGCGCGCCGCCGGCGCTCGGTTCCCGCGCCGCACTATCGTCGTCGGTGAGTACGTGCGCCGACCACGGCGGCGGCCGGTCGCTCAGTTCGGGGTCGTGGGCCATCGCCCGCTGCAGCATGCGAATGCCGCCGATGCCGTCGACCAGCGAGTGGTGCATCTTGGTGTACAGCGCGAAGCGATCGCCTGCCAGACCCTCGATCAGATTGCATTCCCACAGCGGGCGGGAGAAGTCCAGCGGATGACTGTGCAGCCGCGACACCAGCATGCCCAGTTCGCGCTCGCCGCCGGGTGCCGGCAGCGCCGAGTGCCGCAGGTGATATTCGAGATCGACGTCGGGCTCTGACTCCCACACCGGCAGAAAGCGTTTGAATGCACCTGGGCGCAGCTTCAGGTTCCACGGCGGCGCGAAGTCGCGGCTACCGCGCAGCCAGGCCATCAACTGCTGGAGGTAATCGGCACCGGCGCCGGCCGGCTTGGAGAACACCAGCAGACTGCCGACGTGCATCGGCGTATCGCGCGACTCCACCGCCAGCCAGGCGGCGTCCAGCGGGTTGAGTTTCATGCTCACGGGTGCATCTCCGGGCGCGGTCGGCGACAACGCCGCATACACTCTACGCCGCCGAGTGTCCGGAGCGAAGCTGTTCCAGCGGCGCCTGTGCGGCATACAGGACCGCCAGTTCGGCGTCCTTGTCGTGCCACAGCCGGTTGACCCAGGCCTGAAAACGGCCGCGGAACTCGGCGTCACCCTGATAGTCGCCGTCGATCAGGTCGGCCGGCAGCTTCCGCACGCGCAGCCGCACCGCGGCACCCGTCTGCTCGCCGCACAGAAAACTCCACAGCAGGCTGCGGCGGGTCGGCCGGTAGGCGATGGTGACATCGACCAGCCCGTCGAACTGGTCGCCCATCGCCGCCAGCGCAAACGCCAGGCCGCCGCATTTCGGCCGCAGCAGATGCGTGAACGACGAGCCCCGGGCGCGGCGCTTGGCTTCGGAAAAACGGGTGCCCTCAAGAAAGTTGATCACGGTGACCGGAATGCCGCGATAGCGCCGACAGACACGGTGGGTCACCTCCAGATCCTCGCGCGCCGGATCCTTGCTGGCGGCGACTTCGGCGCGCGAGTGGCGGCGCATGAACGGCATGTCCATCGCCCAGCAAACGAAACCGATGATCGGGATCCAGATCAGTTCGCGCTTCAGGAAAAACCGCGGGAACGGCGCGCGCAGCCACAAGGCATCGACCAGCAGCAGGATGTCGGCCCAGGAACGATGGTTGCTGATCACCAGCCAGCTCTTGCGGCGATCCAGCGCGACGTCCAGCACCATGCCGCGCTGCGGGCCATGCAGCAGACGGTAGATCAGTCGGTTGGCGCCGACCCAGGGCACACCGGCAATCCAGACCAGCGCGCGCGTGCAGGCACCCGACATCGCCGGCAACGGCAGCAGCGCCTTCATCAGAGACATCGGCAGAAGCCCGATGGAACACAACAGCAGGGCCGCCAGCATCAGCACGAACGTCGCCGCGCCGATCACCGGCCGCAGCCGTTCGCGCACGTTAGCCCGCGACTCCGTCGGCATGCTCGCGTACCGCTCGGACCAGCACCGCGACGTGCTCCGGCGGTGTGGCCGGCAGGATGCCATGACCGAGGTTGAACACGTGTCCGGGGGCGTCGCCGTAGTCTTTCAACACCGCGGCGACCCGCTCGCGGATCGCCCGCGGATTCGCCAGCAGCGCCGTCGGATCGAGATTCCCCTGCAGCGCGACGCCGTCGGCCACCGCCGCCCGCGCCGCCGTGAGGCTGACGCTCCAGTCGACGCCCAGGCCGGCGCAGCCGGTCGCCGCCAGCTCGGACAACCGCGTGCCGGCGCCCTTGCTGAAGACGATCAGCGGCACCCCCGGCGCGGCGGCGGCCAACTCGGCGGTCAACCGCTGCAGCGGCGCCAGCGAAAAACGCCGGAAACCTTCGGCATCCAGCAGCCCGCCCCAGGTGTCGAACAGCATCAGCGCGTCGGCGCCGGCCGCCGCCTGCGCGGCCAGATAGCGCGCGACCGCCGTCGTCAGCGTGTCCAGCAATTGGGCCAGCAGTGCCGGCCGTTCAAAACGCAGCCGGCGCGCACCGACGAACTCGCGCGAGCCGCCACCTTCGAGCATGTAACAGGCCAGCGTCCACGGGCTGCCGGCAAAACCGATCAGCGGCACGCGTGCCGCCAGCGCGCGCTTGATGGTGCGCACCGCGTCGAGCACGTAACGCAGCTCGGATTCGGGATCGGGCACCGGCAGCGCACGGATTTCCGCCGCGCTGCGCAGCGGGCGCGCAAACGCCGGTCCTTCGCCTTCGACGAAATGCAGTCCCAAGCCCATGGCGTCCGGCACGGTCAGAATGTCAGAGAACAGAATCGCCGCGTCGAGGTCGAAGCGCTCGACCGGCTGCAGCGTCACTTCACAGGCCAATTCCCGGGTTCTGCACAGGGTCATGAAATCGCCGGCGCGCTCGCGCACCGCGCGGTACTCCGGCAGATAGCGGCCAGCCTGGCGCATCAGCCACACCGGCGGTCGGTCCACCGGCTGACGCCGCAGGGCGCGCAGCAGGCGGTCGTTGCGCAGGGGTTCAGCCACCGGCAGCCTCCGCCATCTCGGCCTGGATCGCCAGCGCCGCGGCGCGCGGATCGGCGGCGTCGCGGATCGGCCGGCCGACGACGAGATAGTCGGCGCCGGCGGCGATCGCCTGGGCCGGGGTCATCACTCTTTTCTGCCCACTCCGAAATGACGATGCTCCGGCGCGGTTATCCAGCGGACGGATGCCGGGGGTGACGACGATCATGTGACTCCCGGGCTCGCGCCGCACCTCGGCGCGCAGCCGCGCCAGCTCCAGTCCCGAGGACACCACGCCGTGACAACCGGCAGCCAAGGCGCGGCGCGCGCGCGACAGCACCAGCGCATCGACGTCGCAGGCGAAACCGAGATCGTCCAGATCGCCGCGGTCGAGGCTGGTCAGCGCCGTCACCGCCAGCACCTTGAGCCCAGCTGCGGCGGCTGCGGCGGCGGCCTGCATCATCGCCTGATTGCCGTGCACGGTGCAGAATTGCGCGCCATACCCGGACAGCCGCGCCACCGCCCGGGCCACCGTCTCCGGGATGTCGAAGAATTTCAGATCGACGAACACCCTGGCGCCGCGGCCCCGCAGCCAGGCGAGCAATGGAAAAAACTCGGCGTCCATCGCCAGTTCCAGTCCGATCTTGTAGAAGCAGGCGGCATCGCCGATGCGCCCGACCAGCCGGCGCGCGGCCTGTGCGCTCGGCAGATCCAGCGCCACGATCAGCCGCTCGGCCAGTGGAGGCGCGGCGCCGCTCGGCGGGCGGGCGGCGGGCAGACGGGGTGCGGGCATGGCGTTCGGCAGTCTTTAAGTCTTAACCAATCGACCGTGGATTGTCCCACAGCCGGCTGCTGCGTCAGAAAATCGGCTCAGCCGCGCAGCCGCGCAGCCGTGCCTCCAGCTCCGCAACCCTCGCTTCGAGCCGCGTCAGCCGCTGCGCCAGTTCGCCGCCGCCCGGTGTCGATGACAATGCCTCGGCCGCCGCCGCGGGCGGTTCGCCGCACAGCGTGTGAGCATGACGCAGCGCCGATTGGCCCGGCTGCCGCGGCAACGCCGCCACCAGCGGTTGGGCACGATCGGCCAGCCGCTCCAGGCCCTGCGCCACCGTGTCGGCGTCGGCCGGACCGCCGAGCGCGGCGGCGGCACCGCGGAGTTCGGCGACGGTCTGCGGTCCGCGCAGCATCAACGTCACCAGCAGCGCCAGCTCCGCCGACGGCAGCAGCAATTGGTGCTGTGCGTGATGGCGCCACTTCGGCACCCGGCCGGCGCGATCGTCGCGGCTGACCAGCCCGAGCGTCGCCAGCGCGTTGAGCGCGGCGCCGGCCTCGCCTTGACCCAGGCGCATCACCGGCTTGCGCGCGGTCTTCTGACTGGCCGACTGCGCGATCGCGTTGACCGTCATCGGGTAGTACTGCGGCGTGATGATGGATTTCTCCACCAACGCGGCGAGCACGCGCGCCTCAGCGGGCGTCAGCAGCAGTTCGGGCATCGGCACGGCACCGGTGCGGTCAGGCACGGCATCCTAACCGTTTTTCGCACCTCGCACCCGGGCTGCACCGCCGGCGCAAAAGCGCCTTCCCCGAGGAAATCACCAGCTGCGGCCGATCGGGATGGTCGTCGCCGACGCCGTTCGGCGCGCCGTTTTTCGATCGCGCCGATCGGTCGTGCCCCGTCGCCTGGTGCAGCAGCGGATGACGAAGTCAGGTCAGCCGGCGGCGATCAGCGACGGCGCGCCAGCGACGCCGCCCCGTTGTTGTTGCAGCCGCCATGACCGTGCGTAGGCGCCGCCGCGCGCCAGCAACTCGGCGTGGGTGCCGCGCTCGACGATGCGGCCGTTCTCCAGCACCACGATCTCGTCGGCGTCGGTGATGGTCGACAGCCGATGGGCGACCGCCAGCACCGTGCGCCGGGCGCCGGCCTCGCGCAGCGCTTCGAGGATCGCCGCCTCGGCGTGCGAATCCAGCGAACTGGTGGCCTCGTCGAGGATCAGGATCGGCGGATCCTTCAGCATCGCGCGGGCGATGGCGATGCGCTGCTTTTCGCCGCCGGAGAGCTTCAATCCGCGTTCGCCGACCGGCGTGTCGTAACCCTGCGGCAGACTGGCGATGAACGTGTCGAGATGCGCCATTGCGGCGGCGCGCTCGATTTCGGCGCGGCTGGCTTGCGGCCGGCCATAGGCGATGTTGTAGCCGATCGAGTCGTTGAACAGCACCGTGTCCTGCGGTACGACGCCGATATGCGCGCGCAGGGACGCCTGGGTCCATTCGCGCACGTCACGCCCGCCCACACGGACGTCGCCGGCATCGGCATCGTAGAAACGGAACAGCAGCCGGGCGATGGTCGACTTGCCGGCGCCGCTGGCGCCGACCACCGCCAGCTTGTGCCCGGGGGGAATCTCGAAGTTGACGCCGCGCAGGATCTGGCGCGCAGGCTGGTAGCCGAAGCGTATTTGTTCGAAGCGCACTCCGGCGCGTGCCGTGCGCAGCTCGCGCGCCGCCGGCGCGTCGACCACGCGCGGCGCGGCGCCGAGCAGACCGAACATGCGCTGCAGGTCGATCATCGCCCGGCGCAGTTCGCGGTAGACGAAGCCGAGGAAATTCAGCGGCACGAACAGCTGCACCATGTAGGCGTTGATGGCGACGAAGGCACCGATCCTCATCGACCCCGCGCGCACCTGCGCGGCGGCGAGCACCATCATCAGCGTGATGGCGCCGGCGACGATCACCGCCTGGCCGACATTGAGCAGCGACAGCGAGGCGCGGTTTTTCGCCGATGCCCGCTCCCAGGCGGCGAGGCTGGAATCGTAGCGTTGCGCCTCGAACCGTTCGTTGCCGAAATACTTGACGGTCTCGTAGTTCAGCAGTGCGTCCAGGGCCCGTGCCCCGGCGCTGGAATCGAGCTGGTTCTGCTGCTTGACGTACTGCGTGCGCCACTCGGTCACCCGCACCGAGAACACCACGTAGACCGCCACCGAAACGAAGGCGATGGCGGCGTAACGCCAGTCGAATTTACCCCACAGGATCACCGTCACCAGCACCAGCTCGAACAGCGTCGGCGCGATGTTGAACAGCGAAAAGCGCAGCAGGAAGCGGATACCCTCGACCCCGCGCTCGATATCGCGCGCCAGCGCGCCGGTGCGCCGGCCGAGGTGGAATTCCAGATCCAGCGCCTGTAGATGCTCGAACACGCGCAGGCCGGCGCGACGCATCGCCCGATCGGTGACGCGGCCGAAGGCGATGTCGCGCAACTCGCCGGCCAGCACGTTGAAAAAACGCAAACCGCCGTAAGCCAGCAGCCAGCCCAGCGGCAAGGCCAGCAACGCCTGGGTGCGGTCGAGGCCGTCCACCAGATGCCCCAGCACCAGCGGCAGCGCCACCCCGGCAAGCTTGGCGCCGACCAGAAACGCCAGCGACAGCGCCACCCGGCCGGGGAACTCGGCCAGATATGGCGCCAGCATCTTCAGCGTGCGCAGCCGCGCCGACGGCATTTCGCCGGTGCCGTCGGCATCACTGCTGGAACGGGCGGCGGCGCGCATGCTGGACCGTGGCAGGAAGCGGATCCTGCAGACTGCGGCCGCGGCTTCAGGTTTGCAAGCCCGCGCGGCCACCGCTGCCGACACCGCCGTGACGGCGTCTTTAAGATGGCAGCCACCCGCAGCCTGGGCTGCATTGTTTTTCGATCATCATCGGCAACCGCGTTTCGCGCGCCCGGCGCGGGGATCGCAGTCGAGACGGACGGGGATTGCAATGCGACTTCTAATCGTCAAAACCTCGTCGCTGGGCGACGTCGTGCATGCGCTGCCGGCGCTGAGCGACGCCGCGGCGGCGCAGCCGGGCCTGATCGCCGACTGGCTGGTGGAGCAGACCTTCGCCGAAGTGCCGGGCTGGCACCCGGCGGTGGCGCGGGTGATCCGCTGCGATCTGCGCGGCTGGCGCCGGCATCCGTGGCGCGCGCTGCGGGGCGGCGACTGGGTGTCGTTCACCGGCGAACTGCGCGCGCAACCCTACGATCTGATCGTCGACGCCCAGGGGCTGGTCAAAAGCGCCTGGCTGGCACGCCGCGCGCGCGGGCCGTTGGCCGGGCCGGATCGTCGCAGCGCGCGCGAACCGTTGGCCAGCCTGTTCTACGACCATCGTTACGCGGTGCCGCGACACGACCGCACGCATGCGGTCGAGCGCGCGCGCCGGCTGTTGGCGCAGGCTCTGGGTTATGCATTGCCGGCGACGCCGCCGGATGCCGGTCTGAACCGCGCCGGGTTCCCAGCGCCTCCGGCGCCCGGCCCTTACGCGCTGCTGCTGCACGGCAGCTCGTGGCCGAACAAGCGCTGGCCGCCGCAGCGCTGGGCCGAACTGGGGCGCTGGCTGCGGCGTCAGGGACTGACGCCGGCGGTACCGTGGGGCTCGAGCGCCGAACGCGAGGACGCGCAGGCCATCACCGCCGCTTGCGACGGCCTGCTGTTGCCGCGCTGCGACTTGAGCACGCTGGCCGGCTGGCTGGCACACGCGCGCTGCTTCGTCGGCGTCGACACCGGGCTGGCGCACCTGGGCGCCGCGCTCGGCGTGCCCGCCGTCACGCTGTACGGACCGACGCTGCCGCAGTTGACCGGCACCCTCGGGGCGCATCAACTGCATCTGGCGGACGCCGCGGCGCGGCGCATCGACCGTCGGCGGCCGCTGGCGATCGAAGTCGAGCGGGTTACCGCCGCCGTCGAAACGCTGCTGCGGGGAGGTGGACAATGAATCTATCGGTGATGGTGATCACGCTCGACGAGGAGCGCAATCTGGCCCGCTGCCTGGCCTCGCTCGGCGATCTGGCCGACGAGATCGTGGTGGTCGATTCCGGTTCACGCGACGCCACCGGCGACGTCGCCCGGCGCTTCGGCGCCCGCTGGCTCGAAAACCCCTGGCCCGGCAACGTGGCGCAGAACCAGTTCGCGCTGGATCGATGCCGCTGCCAGTGGGTGCTGTCGATCGACGCCGACGAGGCGCTGAGCCCCGAACTGAAGCGTGCGATCGCCGCGGCGCTGCGCGCGCCGCCGCCGGCGTTGGCCGGGTTCCAGATCAATCGACACACCCGCTATCTCGGCCGCTGGATCGATCACGTCTGGTATCCGGAGTGGCGGCTGCGGCTGGTGCGCCGCGAGCGTGCGCGCTGGGTCGGGCCTGACCCGCACGGCCGTCTCGAAGTCAGCGGCGCCATCGCCAAACTCGACGGCGATCTGCTGCACTACACCTACCGCGATCTCGACCAGCAGTTCCACAAGCTGATTGGCTATGCGCGCACCAGCGCGGCGGCCGGCTACGCCGGCGGACGCCGCATGCAACCACTGAAGCTGCTGCTGTCGCCATGGTTTCGCTTCGCCCGCGACTTGCTGCTCAAGGGCGCCTGGCGCGACGGCTGGCGCGGCGTACTGATCGCCTACGCCGGGGCGTTCTCGGCGTTCATGAAGCAGGCTTACCTGTACCAGCAGGCGCAGCGCGAGCGTCGCGGCGCGGACTCCGATCAGTAAGGCGGCTCGACGCCCGGCGGCAAGTCCTTGAAGCGCCGGTGGACCCAGAAATACTGCTCCGGCGCGCGTTCGATCGCCGCCTCGAGAAAGGCATTGATGCGACGCGCATCGATCAACTCGTCGCTGCCGGAGCAATCGGTCCACGGCGGCAGAAACACCAGGCGGTAGCGATCGTCGCGGCGCAGGCAGAAGTACGGCAGCACCAGCGCATGCCCCAGTTCCGCCAAGCGCGAGGTGGTGGTCAGCGTCAAGGTCGGTACGTCGAAAAACGGCACGAACGCGGAGCTGGCGACGTCCAGTGTCTGATCGGGGCCATACCACACCGGCGCGCCGCGACGCAGCAGCCGCACCACCTGCCGCAGATCCTGCTTCGGCACCATCGGCAGACCCAGCCGCGCTTCACGGCAGCGCCGGATCCACCAATCGGAGAAAGCGTTGTTGGCCGGCCGATACATGCCGTGGAACGGGCAGCCGGCCAGGTGCACCAGCCGACAGCCCAGCTCCATGGTGGTGAAATGGCCGGTCAACAGCATGATCCCGCGGCCGCTGGCCTGTGCGGCGCGCAGATGTTCCAGCCCCTCGAACTCGACCCGGCGCGACAAACGCGCATCGGCGGCGAACCAGGCCAGAAACGTTTCCGCCACGCCCATGCCCAGCGCCTGAAAGTGCGCGCGCGCCAAATGGTCGCGGTCGCGCTCCGGCATCTGCGGGAAACACCAGCGCAGGTTGATTCGGACCACCCGCCGCCGGCGCGCCAGCAGCGCGTAAAGCAGCTTGCCGAAGCCGCGGCCACATGCCAGCAGCCACGGTGTCGGCAGGCAGGCCAGTGCGCGCGCCAGCCCCAGCCCCAGCCAGATCGGCCACCAGCGCGGCGCGAGAAAACGCCGTGGAACCGGCGCCGGGTCGTCGCCGCACGCCCCACTGTGACGACCGGCTCGTGCCTGCGAGTGAAAACTATTCATGGCAAGCGATCCGTCCGCGGGTTTTATGGTTGACGCCTGTGCTTGACGCTTAGTACTCTGGCCCTTAAGTTCGGTGACGTATTTCACTCAGGCCGCCTTGTGGAAGGTTTTCTCGTGCGCGTGGATCTTGGCAAGCAGTGTTTTCAAGTCCTCGCGGCTGAACTTCCACTGGAACGGGCGGGCGGCGGCGCAAT
>JAGWMX010000008.1 GCA_028871525.1 Gammaproteobacteria bacterium | reverse complement strand
GCGGCCGCCACCGCCGCGTCGGCGTCTTCCACCGTCGCGGCGGCGGCGCGTGTGGCCACCCCGCCGGTCACCGGATTGAGGCGCTCGAAAACAGCGCCGCCGGCGGCCGGGACATCCTGGCCGTCGATCAGCAGGTTGATGTTGCGCATGCTGCGTTCCTCCTCGACAGTTGCAGACCGCGCCGCGGTTCGCCGGCCGGCGAAGGCGCGCCGGTCATGATGAGTCCAGCACCGCGCCATGGGCGATCAAGGTCATCGGCCCTTGCCGGCACAAAGCCGGCGAACACGGCGACTCCCGGTTGACGGCTCCGACCGCGGCGGTTGCGATCAGCCTGAATAGTGCCATCGAACGCAGCCGGCCGCCGCGTCGATCCGGCAGCCGTCAGTCCGCAGATTCCATCTTCGGCGCGCAGCGGGCGCCGCTCTGGCGCCACGTGCCGGCGGCGTGCGAACATCGCAGCCGCCGGACCGTCGCCGGATGCGCCGGCCCGGACCGCGGGCGGGAAGTCCCTGCAGTCCACAGATTGGATGAACTTGCAACGGATGCGGATCGCGTGATGACCGCCGTGCTGCTGTCGCTGGCCACCCTGCTGTCGACCCTCGGCGGCGGGCTGTTCGCGCTGCGTTTCCGCGACCGGCTGCACCTGATCCTGAGCTTCACCGCCGGCGTGCTGCTGGGCGTGGTCAGCTTCGACATCCTGCCCGAGATCTTCGATCTCGCCCGCCACGGCGGCATCCAGGCCACCGGGCCGATGGTCGCGCTGGTGGCGGGCTTTCTGCTGTTCCACAGCCTGGAAAAGTTCGTGCTGGTGCACCACGCGCACGAGGGCGTCTACGCGACCCACCATCACCCGCAGGTCGGCGTGCTGTCGGCCGTCGCGCTGGTCGGCCACAGCTTCATGGACGGCGTCGGCATCGGCCTGGGCTTTCAGGTATCGCCGACCGTCGGCATCGCGGTGGCGATTGCGGTGATCGCACACGATTTCTGCGACGGCATGAACACCGTCGGGCTGATGCTGGTGCACCACAACACCACGCGGCGCTCGACCGCGATGCTGGCGCTCGACGCGCTGGCGCCGGTTGCCGGCGCAGCCTCGACGCTGATGTTCCGGGTGCCGCCGTCGGCGCTGGTGCTGTACCTGGGTTTTTTCGCCGGCTTCCTGCTGTACATCGGCGCCTCGGACGTCCTTCCAGAAGCGCATTCGCGCGCCGGCCCAACCGCCGCCGCCGGCCTGGTCGGCCTGACCTGTCTGGGAGCGATCTTCATCTTTTTCGTCGTGCAGGTCGCCCAATGAAGCCGCTGCCGGCAGGCGGCCGGACTCCACCCGCCCGTACCGCCGCCGGAACTCCGCCCGCGGCGCGGCGGTCACAACGCAATCCATTCGCCCGGAAAGTCAAGATCGTGCGCACGTTCGCCCGCTGGCTGAGCTGCACCCTGCTGCTCTGCTGCAGCCCGCTGCTGGCCGCACCCGACGGCGGCGCGCCGGTCCGCGCGACCCTGGACAACGGCTTGAAGGTGGTGGTCGTACGCAACGCGCTGGCCCCGGTGGTGACAACCGAACTGAACTACCTGGTCGGCTCCAACGAAGCGCCTGCCGGCTTTCCCGGTACGGCGCACGCGCTGGAGCACATGATGTTCCGCGGCAGCCCCGGCCTGTCGCGCGACCAGCTGGCCGAGATCGGCGCCCTGATCGGCGGCAACTTCAACGCCGATACCACGCAGACCGTAACGCAGTACTTCTACACCGCGCCGGCGGCGGATCTGGACATCGCGCTGCAGGTCGAGGCCTCGCGCATGCGCGGCCTCGACGTCGCCGCGAAGGACTGGGCCAAGGAGCGCGGCGCCATCGAACAGGAAGTCTCGCGCGACCTGTCCGACCCCGGCTACGTGCTGTACTCCCGGCTGCTGGCGGCGATGTTCAAGGGCACGCCGTACGCGCACGACGCGCTCGGCACGCGGCCGTCGTTCAACAAGACCAGCGCGACGCTGCTCAGATCCTTCCACCGGCGCTGGTACGCGCCGAACAACGCGATCCTGGTGATCGTCGGGGACGTCGATCCCCAGGCCGCGCTGGCCTCGGTGCACAAGCTGTTCGATTCGATCCCGGCCAGGAAACTGCCGCCGCGGCCGAAGATCGAGCTGCAGCCGGTCACGGCCGATACGTTGCACATGGACACCGACCAGCCTTACGGCATGGACGTGATCGCCTACCGCACGCCCGGCTACCGCTCGCCGGACTACGCCACCAGCGTGATCCTGGCCGACGTGCTGGACAGCCGCCGCGGACGCCTGAACGCACTGGTGCCGGAAGGCAAGGCGCTGTATG
Organism: Gammaproteobacteria bacterium; assembly: GCA_028871525.1. Lineage (GTDB taxonomy): Bacteria > Pseudomonadota > Gammaproteobacteria > Nevskiales > Nevskiaceae > SCRT01. The sequence goes on along the minus strand of JAGWMX010000008.1, from coordinate 45,475 downwards.
CCGGCTTCGAGGCCAATGCCTTCCGCGACACCGGCCTGGGCTTTGCGGTCGGCGCGTTCGCCAAGGGTGACGACGCGCAGGCGCTGCTGCACGAGATAACGCAGCGGCTGGCGCAAGTGCAAAAGCAGGGCGCGCCGGCGGCGCTGGTGGAGGCCGCCAGGCGGCAAGAAATCGCCCAGCTCGAACTGCAGAAGAATTCGATGTCCGGCTTGGCCAATGCCTGGTCCACGGCGCTGGTGTTCCAAGACCTGGATTCTCCGGAGGCGATGCGCTCTGCTTTCGAGGCGGTCACGGTCGCCGACGTCAATCGCCTCGCCGAGCGGATGCTGGACCCGGCGCATGCCATCCGCGCGATCCTGACGCCGCAACCTTCCGGCCAGCCGACGGCGAGCCGCGGCTTCGGCGGTACCGAATCGTTCTCCGCATCGCCGTCCAAGCCGGTCCCGCTGCCGAAATGGGCGCAGCCTCTGCTGACGACTCGCGCGGTGGTTCCGCGACAGACGCTGCATCCCGCCGTCGAGATGCTGCCCAACGGCCTGCGCCTGATCGTCCAGCCGCTGGCGGTCAGCCGGACCGTTTCGGTATATGGTCAGGTCCGCACCCAGCCGGGGCTGCAGGAACCGGCCGGGCAGGAGGGCGTGTCGATGGTGCTCGAGCACCTGTTCGACTACGGCGGCGGCGGACTCGACCGCATCGCCTACCAGCGCGCGCTGGACGACATCGCCGCCCAGGAAAGCGGCGGCAGCCGCTTTTCGATCCAGGCACCGGCCGCGCACTTCGAACGCGCGGTGCAGCTCCTGGCCGACAACGAGCTGGCGCCGGAGCTGCCGTCGCACGCTTTCGACGTCGTGCGCGCGCAGACCGCGCGGGCGCTGGCCGGGCAACTGCAGTCTCCCGATTACCTGTTCCAGCGCGCCATCGGCAAAGCGCTGCTCCCTGAAAAGGATCCGAGCCAGCGGCAGGCGACGCCGAAAACCGTAGAGGCGCTGAAGCTCGACGACGTGAAAGCCTACTACCGACAGGCCTTCCGGCCCGACCTGACGACGATCGTGGTGATCGGCGACGTGCAGCCGCGGCAGGCGCACGAGGTCATCGCCCGGTATTTCGGCCAGTGGCAGGCCGCAGGTCCGACGCCGAAACTGGACCTGCCGGCGGTGCCGGACAACCGCCGCGCGGTGCGGCTGGTGCCGGACCACAGCGCCGTGCAGGACAGCGTGACGCTGGCGCAGACGCTCGGCCTGACGCTGTCCGACGACGATCACTACGCGCTCGACCTGGCCAACGTGATCCTGGGCGACGGCTTTTACGCCTCGCGCCTGTACCGCGACCTGCGGGCCCGCACCGGGCTGGTCTACACCGTCAGTTCCAGCTTCAACTTCGGCCGCACGCGCAGCATCTACAGCATCGACTACGGCAGCGATCCGGGCAACGTCGCCACCGCGCGCGACATCGTCATTCACGACCTCAAGCAGATGCAGGACCACCCGGTCGGCGCCGCCGAGCTGGCGCGCGCCAAGGCGATGATGCTGCGGCAGATTCCGCTCGGCCAAGCCGGGGTCGGCGACATCGCGCAGGGCTGGCTGTACTACGCCGACCACGGCCTGCCGCTGGACCAGGCCACGGTGGTGGGCCGTCACGTCGTGAACTTGAGCGCCGCCGACGTGCAGAAGGCCGTGCGCAAGTGGCTGCGGCCAGCGGACCTGGTCGAGGTCGTCAAGGGCCCGAAACCCAACTGATCCGGGCGCGAAGGAAGCGGCGGTTGGAATGCCGCCGCTTCCAGCCGGGTGGCGGGCGTGCGAGCATAGGGCGGGCGTCGCCACCCCAAAGCCCGTCATGGAACCGAACCAACCCGCCGCCGTCACCGGCGGCTGCCAATGTGGCGCGGTGCGATACCGCATCGACGCGCCGCTGCAGCAGATCCACTACTGCCACTGCCGGATGTGCCAGCGCGCGATGGGCAACCTGTTCGCCGCCCTGGCCGGCGCGCCCAAAGATGCGCTGCACTGGACGCTGGGCCGGCCGCGTTACTTCGCCTCGTCCTCGGTCGCCCGGCGCGGATTCTGCGAGCGTTGCGGTACGCCGCTGACCTTCGCCTACACCGACGCGCAGCGCGTCTACGTCAGCATCGGCAGCCTGGACCACCCGGAAGCCGCGGTGCCGGAAATCCACTACGGCATCGAAAGCCGGCTGCCGTGGCTGCATATCGCCGACCAACTGCCGAGCGCACCCACCAGCGACGACCCGCGCCTGCGCGACATGCGGGTGTACCAGTTGCCGACGCCTTGAGCGCCCCCGCTCGCAGCATGCGCATCCGGTCGTCCGCGCAGCACCCGCGCGCCTGGCGTTATTACGACTTCGTGCTGGCGGCGATGGTGACGCTGATCCTGTGCACCAACCTGATCGGTCCGGCCAAGGTGGTGACCGTAACGGTGCCGCTGCTCGGTGCGCTGACGTTCGGCGCCGGCAACCTGTTCTTCCCGTTCTCCTACCTGCTCGATGACGTGCTGACCGAGGTCTACGGCTACGCCGGCAGCCGCCGCGCGATCTGGGCCGGCTTCGTGGCGATGATTTTCGCCACCTTCATGAGCTGGACCATCATCGCCATGCCGCCGTCACCGACCGAGCCGTTCAACCAGCAGCTGCAGCCGGCGCTGGAGATCGCCTTCGGCGAGATCGGCCGCATCACCGTGGCCTCGCTGGCCGCGTATTGGGTCGGCGACTTCGCCAACAGCTTCGTGATGGCCAAGATGAAGATCTGGACCCAGGGCCGCTGGCTGTGGACCCGCACCGTCGGCTCGACCATCGTCGGCGAGGGGCTGGACTCGATCACCTTCTTCCCGATCGCCTTCTACGGTGTCTGGACCGGGCAGACCATGTTCGAGGTCATCGCCTTCAACTGGGCGATGAAAGTCGCCGTCGAAGTCATCGCCACGCCCTTCACCTACTGGATCGTCGGCGTGCTCAAACGCGCCGAGAACGTCGATACCTACGACACCAAGACTGACTTCAATCCGTTCACGCTGCGCGACGAAGGCGAGCATCGGCCGTATCGGCAAGCGGAATCGGATTGACAGCGAGCTCGCGTGTTCCCAGAGATTCCCGTTCGCCGGCTCCCCCGAAGATCCGGCCGTTCCGCCGGGTCAGTTTGAATTTTGGCTGCCGGCACGTTTCGGTCAGTCTGGTACTCCGATCAGAACAAAGCGTGGCAGGGTTTTGCAGGACGACTACGAAATGCTCGATCGCCGGTTCGAGTTCAAGCCGGGGGCCGTGACGTTCCGCAAGCGGAGCCGGTGAATCGGCGGCGTGGCGCCATCGCGCCGCGCCGGCGGCGAAGGCTGGCGCGCAGAGGCTGGGCGGCCCCCGTGATCGGGGGGGCAACAGGTATGAACGAACGGCTGTGCGGCCTGCCGCGGGATCCATCCGACGCTTCTTGGCGTCCGGTCAGAAGAGGGGCAAATTCACAGGTTCACTTCTGCCCTTGCGTGATGTCGGCACGCAGCTTCTGCTCACTCGCCTGTGCCTGCCGGTTGAGGTCATCGAACACCGCATACTCGGCCGGCGTCGGCTGGTCGTAGCTCTGGCCGATATCAGCGGCCAGATAAGCTAGATGGCTGCGCAGCCTGGTCCCGTGCAGCAAGTCGCCCTCACTGGACTGAATCTGCAGAGAGACGAGGCTGGCGATGTCGTTATCAAGGGCGCTTAATTGAGGCTGCGCTTTCGTCTTGTCCAGCTTGCCGGCGGCCACCGCGGCGCGGATCGAATCGCGCACGGCGATCGCTCGGTTGAGCGCGCGATCCAGGCGGTCCAGCGTGTCGTGGATCTTCAGCTCCAGGGCCAGCCGTGCCTGCAGTGCTCCCGGTGCCGGATGCAGCCGCGGGTCGAGCGCCACTGCAAACGTTTGCGACGACTTCGCGCCGCCGTAATCCAACACCACGGTGTAACGGCCAGGCAGCACGGTCGGCCCCTGTGCGGTGTCTTCGAGTCCGCCGGCAGCGATGGGCGCCTGGAACCCGGTGACCTCGGTGGCGTCGGGATAGCGCAAGTCCCACTGCAGGTGGTTCATCCCCGGGACGATGGCCGTGAGTTTTTCCTGCGCCGCCTGCTTGGCCTGGATCGGCGTCCAGTTGTCGCGCACCGTCGCCGGAGGCTTCGGCTTGTTTGATTTCGGGTGCAGCGCGAAGCTGCGGATCACCCTGTCCTGCGCGTCGAGAAAACTTAGTTTGGCGGGTGTTTTCCCTTGGTAGCTGGAGGGCACGCGAAAGAACACGGTCGCACCGAACGGAGGGTTGGCTCCTACGTTGGGCGTGTATTTGGCCCGCTCGCTAACGCCATAGGCATGACTCAGCCAGGCCGGGGCCGGGGCGAACACCTGCGCGGTGTCGGCGCCGATCATCGGTCGATGCGTCAGCTGCTCGAGCAACGGCAAGTTGTCCAAAATCCAGAACGCACGGCCGTGCGTCGCCGCGACCAACGCGCCCTGGCGCGTGTCGATCGCCAGATCTCGCACCTGCACACTGGGTAGATTCAGCGCCAATGGTTGCCAATGCACGCCGCCGTCGAAGCTGGCATACACGGTGTTCTTGGTCCCCAGGAAAAGCAGGGCGGCGTTGTCGGGATCCTGACGCACCACGACCAGGTACTGGCCGGCCGGCAAGCCGGCGGTGCGCAGCTGCCAATGCCGGCCGTAGTCGGTGGTTTCGAACAGGTACGGGTGAAAATCGTCCCACAGGTAGCGCGAGGCGGTCAGCCAGGCCGTACCTTTGGCCGTGTGCGACGGCTCGATGGAGCTGATCTGCGCCCACTGCGGGAGCGCTTGCGGGGTCACCGCCTGCCAGGTCTTGCCGCCGTCGGTGGTGACGTGCACCAGGCCGTCCGCCGAGCCGGCCCAGATCAGGTTCGCGTCCAGCGGCGACGGCGCCAGGGCCGAAATATCGGGGAAGATTTCCGCACCCGATTGATCCAAGTCGATCGGCCCGCCGCTGGGTTTTTCGGTGGCCGGGTCATTGCGGGTTAAGTCCGGACTGATGCGGGTCCAGTGCTCGCCCTGGTCGGTGCTCTTGAGCACGTACTGGGCGGCGACCAGCAGTTCCTTTGGATTGGCGGGCGAGAACAGGATCGGGTGCGTCCAGCCGAAGCGATATCTCAGTTCCTCGGCGGCCGCGCCTTCCTGATACTCCGGCCGGGGACTGATTTCGCGATACTCCCCGGTCGAGCGGTCGTAACGCAGCAAGATGCTGTAGTAGCCGCTGCCGAAGGTGAGGTGCGGGGGTTTGGGTGCGACGAAGGTGGATTCGCCGTAGGCCACCGGATGCCAGGCTCGCGGCGGGATCATGCCGGCGGGGTCGGCGCTGGGACCTTCATAGGCGCCTTCGTCCTGTTGCGCGCCGTAGACGTGAAACGGGAATTGATCGTCCAACGCGACGTGATAGAACTGCCCGGTCGGCTGGTTGTGCTCGCCGCTCCAGGTCTGGCCGCCGTCGGTGGAGACCGTCGCCCCGCCGTCGTTGCCTTCGAGCAGGATCTTCGGATCGTGCGGGTTGATCCATACGATGTGATTGTCGCCGTGCGGGGTGTGTAGCTTGGCGAAGCTCTTGCCGCCGTCGTGGGAGACCCACAGCGCATCGACCTGCGGCACATAGACCATGTCCGCGTCGGTCGGATCGACGTAGATGCTCATGTAATAAAACGCGCGCTGACGCAGGCTCCAGTTGGCGTTGACGCGCCGCCAGCTGTCGCCGCCGTCGTCGGACCGGAACACGCCGCCGTCCTTGGCCTGTACGATCGCGTAGACGACTTTTGGATCACTGGCGGCCACCGAGACTCCGATGCGCCCCAGCACCCCGTGCGGGAAACCGGGGTGGCGCGAGATTTCGGTCCAATGCGCACCGCCGTCGGAACTTTTATACAGCCCGCTGCCCGGTCCGCCGGACTGCAGCGTCCACGGCGTGCGATAAGCCTGCCACATGGCCGCGTACAGCACCTCGGGATTTTTCGGATCCATCACCAGGTCGATCGCCCCGGTCCCGGCGTCGACGAATAAGATTTTCCCCCAGGTCTTGCCGCCGTCCGTGCTCTTGAACACTCCGCGTTCGGAATTGGGCTTGAACACATGACCCATCGAAGCGGCGTAGATCACGTCCGGATTATGCGGATCGACCACAATGGCGCTGATGGTGTGGGTATCCGCCAGACCGGCCGCATGCCAGGTCTTGCCGGCGTCGTCCGAGCGGAACACGCCATCGCCGGTGATCAGATCGCCACGAATATCGCTCTCGCCGGTGCCGGCGTAGATGATCTTGTGGTTCGACGGCGCCACCGCGATGGCGCCGATGCTGTTGCTTGCGCCCGGTGGCAACTTGCTGTCGGTGAGGTTGACCCACTTCACGCCGTAGTCGGTGCTGCGCCATACACCGCCGTCCACGGCGCCCATGTAGAACAGATTACGCTCTCCGGGCACCCCGGTCACCGCGACCACACGGCCACCGATGAAGGGGCCGATGCTGCGCCATTTCAGCGCTGCGGCGGGCACCGGCAGGACGGTGCTGGCGCTGGCCAGGGCGGCCCCGCCGATCATGAAGCACAGCGCCAGCCCCCAGCGCGGGAGTGTGGAAACAGGCCGGGAATCAGGGCGATATGTCATCGGGAATCTCAGCGAAAGTTAGCGCTGATACCCAAAAAGAACTGTCGCCCCAGAGTGTCAAAAACATTGGGGAACGTATTCGCGTTAGAACTGCTGTTCAGTGCGGGTATCGCGGTATCACCAACTATCGGTGGACCCTCGGCGCCGAGGTTGTTGATGCCAAAGCGCAGCGTCACGTCTTGTGTGGGGATCGGGAGTCGGTAGGTCATCGCCAAATCCAGGTAATTCTTCGTCGGAAGTTTGGCATCGATACGATCGAAAGTTCTTTGCGCCGGATTCAGCTGTGAGTTGTTGGTATTATTCGAATCCAGCGAGGTCTCACCGAAGTAGCGCCACTGCAACGATAGCGCGAACCCGGGTACCGCACCCATAGGATTTATCCAGGTCAAACGCGCTTTGTGGCGCCAGCGCGGCAGCGGGCTGCCAATATCGCCGGGCGATACGTTGCTGCAGACTTGGCCGAAAAACCCTGCGCAGTTGAACTCCGGCGATGTCGGTGTGTTTTTGCGTTCGAATGCATTGAGATAAGTGCCGATGAAATTAAAATCCACTCGGCCATTGTCGCCCAAGCCCAGATCCATCAGATAGCGGCTGTAATTAAGATCGAAGTCGACCCCGCGTTCCTTAATCAAGCCCGTGTTAATGTTGTTGGTGCTGATGAAATTTTCCGGTCCCCCGAAAAGCTGGCCATTGACGCCGCGCTGGATCTGATTGCAGAATTGGTTGTTTTGCAAACACTCATTGAGGATTGTCTGGGGCGGGAGCGTTCCGATCGCATTAGACACGATGATATTGTAGTAATCGATGGTGGCGGTGAAGCCCTTCAGGAACCGTGGGGTCAACACGATGCCGGCCTGACGGGTGATCGCCTTTTCAGCGTCCAGATTGCGGTTGCCGCCCAACCGCACGTTGCATTGGTTGGCGCTGCATTGCGCGATATTGCCAAATTGCGCCGGGGCGACGCCGCTTCTTTCGCACTGCGCCAACGTCGCGGTCGGCGTAGGTCCTGCGCACGGATCGGTGCCACCAAAAACCTGCACCGAAGACGGGAAGAACAGCTCGTTGATGTCCGGTGCCCGTACCGCGCGGTTCCAGCTAGCACGGAATCCGACGTCCTGGATCGGGTTATAGCGCAGACCGAACTTGTAGGTGTGTGTGAACAGTTCGCTGCTGCGGGTGGCAATTTTGTAGTTGGACAGTCGGTAGGCGGTGTCGAACTGCAGCGACTTGACGAACGGCAGGTTCTCGGCAATCGGCAATTGCAGCTCTCCGAAATAGTCGCGAACGTTGAACCTACCCGATACCGGGAAAATCTGGTTGTCCACCTGGTTTATCTGGTCTGGACGGAAATCGAGGGTCTCCCGGCGATACTCGCTGCCAGCGGCGAACTGGATACCACGTCGCGCAAATGGGCTACCGACGTCGTATTGGCCAAGATCGCCGGTGATCGATGCGCTGGCCACTTCTTCCACAGTGTTGCCTTGCCGCAGTTCCGGCAGACTGACGAAATTTTTCTGCGCCTGTGTCAGAGCGCCCAACTGGAAAAGATCCAACGGCACGCAGCCACCGCTGGGATCGATGCATACGGGGTTACCGCTGCTGTCGGTGGTCACCTGTAGAGCCTGCTGCGTTTGCTTCGTCGAGACGTCGTTCAGTGTATCCTGCGTGAGAGTGGTTTCGCCGCGTTGCACCGAAACGTCGTACGACCATCCCTTGACGATGGCGCCGCGTAAACCGAACACGATGCGGTACTCGGTATTGCGCAGATCCTCCTGCCGCGGCCCGAATTCAACGGTGCGCTTCCCAATTGCCACGTTCGCCTCGGTCTGGCCAGGGTTGGGGCAAAGGAACTGTCGTTGCTGCGCAGACACCAACGGATTATCACAGTTGATCGTGAAATTATTGAAAAAAGTGCCGCCCGGAGCGAACTGGTTGTTCAGGCTGTCGGTCATAAACATCGCGCTGCCATACACGTCAGCGTGCTCGTTAAAACTGCGATGCGCAAAACCGCCCAATGTGTAGCGCTTTTCAGGCCTTTGCAGGAGATTGAACGGGTTGAAATTGAATGTACGGCCGTCGTCAGCTACGAAGGTGCGCGATCCGTTCGGGTCGAGGATCCGATAGGGTGAGCTGCCGGCCGGCTGGTCGTAACTTACGAACCGCGCATCGGGGATCGTCCCCGAACCGAGCGGGATGAGTTTCGTACCGTCTTTCGACGGTGCGAAATTACTCACTGAAAAATCACGCGCATCCTGCTTCAATTCGTCGAATCGGGTATAGCCGGCGTACAGCGTGACGTTGCCGTCGCCGCCGGCATAGTTGCTGCCCCAAATTAGGTTGACGTTGTAATTGGTGGCGTCACCACTATCGGTGCGCCCCCATTGCCCGTCGATTGCAAAGCCATCGAAATCCTTCTTCATGATGAAGTTGACCACGCCGGAGATGGCGTCCGAACCGTATACGGCCGAGGCGCCGCCGGTCAGCACGTCAGTGCGTTCCACTAAAGCCGCCGGAATGAAGTTCAGGTTCGCTGCCGGACCGCCTTGCGGGTCGCCCGGCACCACGCGCTTGCCGTCGATCAGCACCAAGGTGCGACCCGGACCAAGGTTGCGTAGATTGACCGTGGCGACACTACTCTGGGTAGAGACAGCAGTGGACGAGGTAATCGATGCCGATGGCAGGTTTGCCAGCAGCGAATCAACATTGACCGTGCCTTCGAACTGTAATTCCGTATCGTTGATCGACTGCAGCGCCGCCGAACTGGTCAGCGTCGGCTGCTTGATGCGCGAACCGGTGACCTCGACACCCTGCAACTGCACCGGCGTGCCAGTACCGGTGGTCGTTGCCGTCGTCGCGGTAGCGCCTGCCTGCGCCACCTTCAGGTTTGCCTCCGGCGCCGAAGCGCCGCTGGCCGGTGCGTCGGCAGGTGCCGCCGCGTGCGCCTGCCCCAGCACCAATCCTGCGCCGGCCGCAAACGCGAGTTTTGCCGCCAGCTTCAGTTGACCCTGTGCACTGAGTTTCATCGCTCCCCCCAACGCATGCGGATCACCCAGACCTTTGACGCAGCGAGCGAAGCGCATGCGTGGCCAGGCATTTGACATATGCGTTAGCGCCGTTCGAGATCTAACCGGACGCTACTGGATAATGATATTGATTTTGCTGCGGGTCAACCCTGCTGTCAGCCCGAAGCCGCCGGTGACTCGATTCGGCTGGCTTCCCGGTAGCGGACCCTCAACGTCAACGACGCCCCCGCGCTGGCCGAAGCCGACGTCGGCGTCGCCATGAGCTCGGGCACCGACGTCGCGCAGGAAAGCGCCGACGTGGTCCCGCTCGGCAACGATCTCGAACGCTTCGTCGAAACGCTGGCCCTGGCCAAGCGCACGCGCGGCATCATCGGGCAGAACTTCGCCGGCACGCTCGGCGTCGACGCCGTGGGCATCGCGCTGGCCGCCTGCGGCTTCCTCAACCCGATGCTGGCGGCCTTCATCAACGTGAGCTCCGAACTCGCCTTCATCCTCAACTCGGCGTGGCTGCTGCCGAAGCCCGGAAAAACCGAGGAAGCCGTGCCCAAAGCGGGATCAGCGGCCGCCAAAGCGTAGGGCTACCTCCTGCCTTCGCTACGAGCGACGGCTCACGGAAAGCCTCAATCCGAATTGACGTGCTCCAACAGGTTCTTCAGCCGACGCGCGGGATTGTCAAACTTCACCTGCTGTTCATCGAATGCTTCGGGATCGAATTTACCCTTGATTCCCTTGATGCTCGACGCCCAGCGGTGAGAGCTGGCGTGCTCGTGGTGGGACGGGTCGGCCAGCACTTCGAGGAGTTCGGCATAGCCCCACGCTCCGCCGCAATCATCGGGCGGGCCCGCCCTTTCCCCGGCCGTGCAGCGAGGATATTTCTTGCCCGGCGCGGGTGGGAGCACGTCCTCGAGCGTGACTGTGTGCCGCCAGTCGTCACTGAAGTCGTACCAGTAGCTCGCTGAAGGGTGAGCGAGCGACAGATAGTCGGCGACACGGTGTTTCCAACCCGGCAACAGCGGAGGGCGCGGGTCGTTTTCAATCATCCAGTCGTCGTCATCCATCGGAATGCCGAGCCGGCTAGGGGCGACATTGCGTCCGGCAGGCACCTCGAACTCATGGGGTGACTGTCGTTCCAGCCGAAGGCGCTTTGGATCGCGACGTGCAGTTCCCAGAACGTGTAAGGATCCGGTACCTGGATGCGGCGCCAGATCAGGGGCTTGATGTCCAGCAATTCGATTCGGAACTGCAGGATCGAGGAGCGTGCGTGGAGCATCACGCGGCCTTCAGTTCGAGCTTGACCCGATAGCCCAGGGCATTCGCCGCCCGGGCCAGCTGCTCACAGCCCGAAGCCGGCGGTTGGATGTTGCACGTGATCTTCGCCTCTCGGCCGCAACGCGACAGTCTTTACCCGTAGTCCATCGCCCCACAGCGGTCGTTGGAGGGTTGATGCAGCGACCAGCCGTCATATTCGCACTTCCACTGGGGCTTCAGCCGGCGGATGTGGAAGTCACGCATTCCCGAATCGCCGTCAATCAAACGCTGCGCACTGATCGCGCGCTGCTTGACCGCGATATCGCGCTTCGACGGCTCGCCCGGGCGATATGGCGGGGGTATCTCCCTCCTATGCCGCCTCAACGGTTGCTGAAAACGGCGCCGTGCGGCATGGCGCTCCCCTTCCAACCATCTGGCCACGCGCGCGTGAAATTGATCGTATCCGGTTCGAGTGTCAGTTTGCCGGTGCGGCGATCAATCGTGGCGAAGCGGACCTTGGCGGCGAGCGCGCCATAACCTGTGATGGCCAGACGATCTCCATCCGGCTCGAGCGCCAGCCAATGCGGATATTCATCCGGCGGTAGGAGTACGCGGCTGACTTCGTGCGGATGTTCCGGATCGTGTACATCCAGACTTACGATGGCGTGCCCGCTCTGCATGGTTTCCACCAGAAAGTCCCCAGCGACCACCGGCACTTCACACATGCGGTAGCCGAAGTCATAAACATGTTGCAGTGTCGGCTTGTCGCTCGCCAGATTCCGGACCAGAAACAAACCGCAGTTGAACGTCGGCACAAGGACCGTCTTGCCATCTGCGAGTACACGCGGCTCCGACGAATCCGTCGCCGTGTCGTAAATCCAGTCGGGTGCCGGCGGCAGCTGCATAGTCTTGATCAGCTTCAGATCGGAGAGTCGCCAGACCTGGACAACATGGCTGACCTGCGCTGCCATCATGTCTGCGCTGCCGGTGACCACGCGATCGCTATTCGCAACGACCGACAGGCTGTATGGACGAATGTCGGGATGCCCGGGCACTTCGGCCGACACGGTTCGCACGACCCGACCCTGCGGATCGAACTCGACCAGTCCCCCCGCAGCATGATTGAATCCACCGGAATACTGAAATGTCGCCAGCGTATTGCCGTTGGCAAGATAAACAAAGGAATGTGGATAGCCGAAAGCGCCGACGCTGCCGAATTTTCGCAAAAGCCGCGGATGCAGAGGGTCGCGAAGATCGAAGACGTAGGTGCTGTTCCCGAGCCAGTCGTTGGCGTACAGGACATCGTTCGAAGGCTCCGCATAGTTCGTATGATGGGCCTGCACTGCCTCACCGACGGGCAGCATCGCGACGAGTTTGCCGAACGCCGGACCCGGGCGTACGTCGAAAACCGCGAGGAAGTCGTTGCCTAGTCCAAACGCGGTGCGCCGCGCAGCGAGGTCGGCCGGCGTGTCAAGCATCAGCGTGGAGGCGTGGGGATGCTGAGCTTCCATCGCCCATACGAAAAGATAGTGACTGGAACCCGGCGCAGCTTCCGCGATCAGCGGAAGCGTCAGCACCAGGAGCAGCAAGCAGCAGGACATCGCCTTTTTCATCGCTCGTCCCCTCGTCGATTGGTGGCAAGGCTAATTCACGACGGAGGTAGATGGAACTGGTTCTTTCTGGAATGCGTTTTAGAGCATGTCTGCGCACTAACCGCGTGGCGGCAACAGGCCTTCTCGAAAAGAGACGGTCGCGAAGGTCGCTTTGGGGTCGAACTGAGCCAATCGCGATGGCGCCGATGATGTCTACTTTTGGCACATGACGGACATCACAATCGGCCACATGCGCTTTGAATAAAAGCGTTCAATTCCCCGCAACCGCCCGCCGCCGCCCGAGAAACCGGTACTCATGCCAGGTCAGCGCGATCACCACCACGTCGATGACGGTGATCAGCAGCAGCAGGACCGATCCGGTAAAGCTGTAGCGGTAGAGCTGGTAGACGATGAACAAGCCGAAGACGAGGATCGCCGCCGGGTAGAACCACAGCTTCTCGCGCAGCAGGCCGACGATCAGCGCCAGTTTGATCGCGCCGTGGCTCACCAGGTAGACCGCCGCGAAATGCTGGGCTCCCACCGACAGGTGCTGCGCCCAGCGCACGAGGTGGGTGGCGACGAAGTCGTGCGGATCTTCGGACAGTTCGCCCTGAGTGATCACGGCCGCCAGGCCGGCCCAGGTCCGGGGGCTGACGAACCAACTCACCGCCCCGCCGGCGACCTCGCCGACCGCGAACACGGCCTTGAGCAGCAGGCCGACCTGGAAGATCCGATGCAGGCTGCGTTCATCGAACAGCCGCCGCAGCGCCGCCTTCGTTATCACCGAACGGGACATGCGTCCCGGCTCAGCGCGTGTCGCGGTAGACGATCAGCGCGCCGGCGGCCGGGTCGCAGACGTAGGCGGTATGCCGGCCGTCGGTAACCACGCAGTGCGAGTGCGCGGCGGCGGCGACGGTGGCCACGTCGACCAGTCGATTGTCGGCGGTCAACTCGAGCACGCTCAGGGTCGCGCTGACCGCCCCCGGCGCGTAGACATGTCGGAGCAGCGGGTTCCAGGCGATGATATCGACGCCTCTGCCGACTTCTGCGCTGGCCACGACGCGGCCGTGGTCGGCGGGATCGAGCGCCACCACCTTGCCCTCCCTGCAGCCGACGAACAGCAGGTGCGGTCCGGTGGCCAGCGCCAGTCCGCGGCTGCCGGTGCAGCTATTGTCCCAGGCGGCCTGCACTTTTAGAGTGCGCAAGCCGATTTCCTCGGTGCGGTTCTTCCACTGATTGGTGTAGGCCACGCCGCGCGCGGGATCGATCACGAGCGACTCAGGCCCTCCAGGCACGGCGATGCTACCGACCGCCCGCAGCCGCGGCACGCGACCGGCGGCGACCGAAAAGCGCTGGATCTGCCGGCCGCGCGGCTCGGTCACCCAGACCTCGTGCAGCGGCGCGACGTAGCGCACATAGTCGGGACCGAAGGCGAGCTCGGCGCGAACCACCACCTGACCGGTCCGCGGGCTGATGGCGACGATCGCTCGGTCGGCATGGTCGCTGGCGAACAGCAGACCGGCGCCGTAGTCGGCCGACGTGGTACCGGCATCGTCGCGATCCTGGCCGCTGCCGCCCGGGACCACGTGGGCGAGCACCTGCAGTGCATCGTCGGCGGGATTCACCAGCACCAGCGCACCGGTCCGTGCGGCCGGGACCAGCACCCGATCGAGCGTCGGCGAGAAGCCGAGATCGTCGAAGCCGAGGCCGTTGCCGCCGCCGGGAATATGCAACAGGTGGACTGACGCGGCCTGTGCGGCGACGCCGCCCAGCGCCAGATAAGCGAGGAGTGCGAACAACCGGCACAGGCCTCGGGCGGATCGGGATTGGAGCACGGGTCAACCTCTATGGATGGTGGGGATGCTGGCCGGAATGCTAGTCGGAATCCGGACCTTCGACGGAGTTCTCGAGCACGGCGCCGGTCTTGGCGTCGACGCCGACCTCGTGGGTCGCACTGCCGTTGCGCACATCGAAGGAGTAGCGCAGGCCGCTGCCGCCGTGCTCGCGCTCAAGTTCCTCGGACACGATCTTGCCGGGGTAGGTTTTCAGCGCCGTGGCACGCGCGCTGGCCAGGCTGATCTTGGCGGACTTCAGGTACTGGTGGCCGTCCAGGGTCTTGGCGGCGACGGTGGACAGCGCCAGCGCGCCGGCGGCAATGATCGCGGCGAGGGACAACGGGGTGGTGATCTTGTTCATGGATTTCTCCGGTTGGGGATGCGTCGCCGGCGGGGTGCCGACGGCCGTTGCAGCCTACAGGTTGCGGCTTAAGTCGCCCTTAACGCCGGCGCCCGCCGCTGACCCAGGCGAACAGTCCCGGCATCGCCAGCAGCACCAGCGGCACTGCGACGAAGAGCCCCGAGATGATGGCCACGGCCAGCGGCTGCTGCATCTGCGCACCGGCGCCGCCGAGGGCCAGCGCCAGCGGCAGCAGCGTCAGGATCGCGGCCATCGCCGACATCAGGATCGGACGCATGCGGTGGTGGCCGGTGGCGCGCAGGCGCTGCGCCAGCGGCCGGTCTTCCGGCAGCGAGACGAATTCGGAGAAGTAGAAAATCGCGATCTCGGTGACGATGCCGACGATCATGGTCATGCCCATCATCGACGAGATGTTCAGCTCGATGCCGGTCAGCCACAGTCCGACGAACACGGCGCTCATGGCGATCAGCGGCATCGCCAGGATCGCCAGCACGATACGGAAGCGCTCGTAGAGCCCCAGCAGCAGCACGAACACCAGCGCCACCGCCGCGCCCAGGACGATGGCCAGGCCGCGGAAGGCCTGCTGCTGCTGCGCGTACAGGCCGCCGTATTCGTAGTACATCGCCGGCGGAATCGCGCGCGCCCTGGCCAACGCCGCCTTGACGCCGGCCATCGCGGCGCCGAGGCTGCGGCCGCTGATGCGCGCGGTGACGGCGACCATGCGCTTCAGGTTCTGCCGCGTGATCTGCGGCTGGCCGGACACGCGCACGAGCCGGGCCACCCGCGACAGCGGGAACACGTGTCCGTCCGGCGCGCGGATCGGCAGGCCGTCGAGTCGTTGGATTTCGTCGCGATCGCCTGCGGGCAGCCAGACGCGGATGCCGACCATCTTCGGCGGCTGCGGGATTTTGGCGGCGACGATGCCGGCGGCCGCGTCGCCGACCTGTTGCGTGACGCTGGCCGGGGTCACGCCCTCCAACGCGGCCTTGGCCGGATCCACCCGTACTTCCAGCGCGTCGCCGGCCGGGTTGATGCCGTCGCGCACGTCGACGACCCCCGGCACCTTGCCGATGACCGTCGCGACTGCGCGAGCCGTGGCCTCCAGCCGCTGGGCGTCGTCCGAGTACAGCTTGATCTCGATCGGCTGCGGCACAGCGACCAGATCGCCGATCAGATCCTCCATGAGTTGGGCCAGCTCGATGTCCAGCCCCGGCACGTCATGCTCGACTTGCGTGCGCACCTCGTCCATGACCCTGGCGATCGGTGCGCGCGGGCCGGACTTCAGGCGGATGAAGAAGTCGCCCTCGTAGGATTCGGTAATGCCGCCGCCGAGCTGCGTGCCGGTGCGCCGTGAATAGGTCGCGACGTTGGGGTTGGCGCGGATAATCGCTTCGACCTGGCGCAGCAGGCGGTCGGTCTCGGCCAGTGAAGTGCCCGGTTCGGCGCGGTAGTCGAGGATGAAGCCGCCCTCGTCCATGTACGGCATGAAGCCGGTGCCGACCCGGGTGAAGGCCAGCGCGCCGAGCGCGACCAACGGCAGCAGGCCGAGGAGAATCCACAGCGGCCGGCGCAGCACACGCTCCAGCGCCCACTCGTAACCGGCCTGCACGCGGCGCGCGATGACCCCCAACGGCGTCTCGTGCGCGTGACGCTGGTCCAGCAGCATGGCCGCCAGCAGCGGCACGGCCGCCCAGGCCAGCACGAAGGACACCACCAGACCGGCGGCCATGGTCAGGGACAGCGCCTTGAAGAACGCGCCGGTCACTCCGGACAGAAAAGCCAGCGGCACGAAGATGATGATCGTGGCCGCACTGGAGCCGGTCAGCGGCCGCGCGAACTCGGCGGCGGCCAGGTTGACGCGCTCGGGAATCGCGCCGCCATGTTCGCTGAGCCGGCGCACGATGTGCTCGAGCATGACGATGACGTCGTCGATGATCAGGCCGACCGCCGCGGCCATGCCGCCGAGCGTCATCATGTTGAAGCTCTGGCCGGTCACGCGCAGCAGCAGCACCGTGGTCGCGATCACCGCCGGCACGTCGAGCATGGCGATCAGGATCAGCCGGCTGTTGCGCAGGAAGGCCAGCAGCACCAGTCCGGCCAGGATCACGCCGACGACGATGGCGTCGCGCACGCTGCCGGCCGCCGCCTTGACCAGTTGTGTCTGGTCGTACCAGTTGGCGAGCACAACCCCCCTGGGCATGCGCGGGCCGAAGCTCTTGAGCTTGGCGGCGACCTCACGGGCGATCTGCACGCTGTTGCCGTCCGGCTGCTGATACACCGACAGCAGTACCGCGTCCTGCCCGTCGGCGGTGACGCGCACGTAGCGCGGCTGCACCGAGGAGCGCACGCGCGCCAGGTCGCCGACCGTCACCACGCCGCCGGGACCGGCGCGCACGACGATGTTGCGGATTGCGGCGACGTCGTCGGGGTGCTGGTCGGACAGGATCAGGTACAGCTTGTAGTGATCCTCCAGCCGGCCGAGTCCGGCGATGCTGGCGGCGTTGCCGACCGCATTGGCGACGTCGGTGACGGACAGGTTCATCGCCCGCAGCTTCCGCAGGTTGACGTCGACGTGGTACTCGGCCACCTCGCCGCCCTGCACCTGCACGCGGGCGACGCCGGGGATGCCGGTCAGCAGCGGCAGCAACCGATACTGCGCCAGATCATGCAACCGGGTCAGCGGCAGCGTCTTCGAGCGCAGGCTGTAGGCCAAGATCGGAAACACCGTCGGGTCGGCGCGGCGCGCGTCCAGCGTCGTGCCCGGCGGCAGTTGCGGCAGGATCTGCGACACCGCGGCGTTGACCTCCAGCAGCGCGCGGCGCATGTCGGTGCCCCAGCCGAAGTCAGCCGAAACTTCCGCGCTGCCGCGGCTGGTGGTCGAACGCACGTCGATGACGCCCTGCACCCGCCGGATCGCTTCCTCGGCCGGCGTCGTCACCTCCAGCGCCATCTGCTGAGCCGGGCGATCGCCGGCATCCAGGAACACCTGGATGCGCGGGAAGGCGACATTCGGAAACAGCGACACTGGCATCGACAGCGCCGCGAACGCGCCGCCGAGCGCCAGCAGCAGGCAGGCGAAGAGCACCGAGCGCCGGTGCGCCCGCAGCCAGGTCCGCAGATTCACCGCGTGCGGACCTTCATGCCGTCGTGCAGCTCGTAGGCGCCCAGCACCACCACCGGCCGCCGCGCGTCCAGCGGACCGTCGACGCCGACCGTTTTGCCGGCCGGCACCACCAGCGTCACGTCGATGCGCCGGGCGACGCCGCCGGCAACCTGGAACAGGTAGGCGCCTCGGTCGTCGGTCAGCACCGCGCCGCGCGGCACCGCCCACGCCGGTTGCCGGCGCACGCGGATCTTCGCGTCGACCGCCGTGGCCAGCGGCAGACCGGCGGCTTGCGGTAGCGTCACCGTCACGTTGATCAGATGCGTGCGCGAGTCGATGGCGCCGGCCACCGCAGCGACTCGACCTTGCAGCGCGGCACCGCCGAACACCGACGTCAGCGCCACGCCGTCGCCGACCCGCACTGCGGCAGCGCGTGACGGATCCACGCCGATGCGCGCCTGTACGCCGTGGGTCGGCGCCAACACCAGCAGCGGGGCCCCGGCGGCGACGCGGTCGCCCGGGTGGACGGCGAGCGATTCCACTACGCCGTCCGCCGGCGCGCGCAGCGTGGTGCCGCCCACGCCGCCCAACGCTTCCTGCGCCGCCAGTGCCGAGCGGGCGTCTTCCAGCGCCTTGTGCGCGGCGGCGAGCTGCGCCTGCGTGGCCAGTTGCCGGCGATAGAGATTCTGCGCCTGCTTCAGCTCTGCGCGTGCCTGCTGCAAACCGTGCTGTGCCTGCGCATACGCCAGCTGCGCACTCGGATCGCTGGCCAGGCGCAGCAGCGGCTGGCCGCTGCGCACCCGATCGCCGGCGATCACATCGAGCCGCGCGACCAGACCCGGCTGCGGCAGACTCAGGTGACGGGTGGCCCGCGGGTCGCCGACCAGTTGACCGTAGCCGCCGACGTCTTCTTCGAAGATCTTCCGGCGCGGCATCGCCGTGGTGACCGCCACGCTCGCGCCCTCGACCTTCGCGGGCGCGGCCGCATCGTCGTCGGCGCCGGCGGCGAAGGCGGCGAAGGCGGCGACGACCGGCACGGCGAACAGGGCGGTACGAATTAGTTTCATGGAGAACCTCCGGCGGATTCGAGCGGCGGCACGTCGGCCTGCATCCGCTGCCGGGCGGTCGCGCTCCAGCGGCCGCCCAGCAGCGTCTGCAGCGCGATGCCGGCGCCGGCGGCCTGCCGCCGCAGCGCCAGACGTTGCAGGTCGGCGGCCAGCGCGCTGCCGCGGATGCTCAAGTAGATCGGCCATTCGAGTTGCCCGGCCTGCCAGGCGGTGCGGGCACGGCGCAGCGCCTGGTCGAGACGCTGCGCCTGCGCTTCGGCGGCCGGCGCGGCGGCCAGCGTCCGTTGCAGATCGGCCCGCAGACGATCGACGTCGTTGCGCGTGGCCATCAGGCGCGCCGCGTAGTCGTCGTGCAGCTGCCGGCGGGTGGCGCGCGCGATGGCGATGTTGCCGCGGTTGCGGTTGAACAGCGGCAGCGTGAGCGAGATCGACACGCCGCTGGTGTAGACGGCGCTGTTGTCGCGCGCCCGGTTGAAGCCGACGCCGATCGCCGGATACTGGGCCAGGATCGCCTCGCGCAGCTTGTCGTTCTGCGCCGCATAGCCGGCCTGCAGCGCCAGCAGATCGGGTCGCCGGCGCGGCAGATCTGCCAGCGCCGCCGCGACCTGCCGCGCGTCGGGCCGCGGCGCGTCGGCGGCCCCGACCAGCGTCAGAGGCGCCGACGGCGACAGGCCGAGCAGCCGGCGCAGGTCGTGCTCGGACTGGTTGAGCGCCACGCCTGCGTCGACCAGTTGCCGCTGTGCCTCGGCCTCGGCGTTAAGGCCGGTGCTGGCGACCTCGAAGGACAGCGCGTGCGCATCCAGCGCCTGCTCGACACGCCGCTGGAACGGCTGCAGCGCAGCGGTTTCGCGCCGCAGGCGCGCCACCAGCCGGCGGCCGCCGGTGACTTCGTCGAACAGCACACGTGCGCGGGCCACGGTCTGCCACTCGGCCCACAGCAGTTGCAGATCGATCTGCCGGCGGCTCCAGCCGGCGGCCCGGGTGCGCGCCGAGCGGGTCAGCAGTTGGCCGACGTCCCAGGAGATGCCGATGCCGAACGGGTTGGTGGCGCCCGGTCCGCCGCTGTGTCCGGTGACGAAATCCTGCGCGGCGGATAGTTGCGGGTCCGGCAGCAGCCCGGCGGCGAAGGCTTGCGCGCGGGCGATGCCGAGCTGGTCGCGCAGCACCCGCAGGTCCGGGTTGTTCGCCACCGCCAGCATCGCCGTTTCGGTGGCGTCGAGGCCGTCGCGCGGATCGAAGCGATGGGCCGCCAGCGGCCACGTCGGCATCTTCGCCGCATCGACCTTCAGATCGGCCGGCGGCGGCGCTGCCGCCGACAGCGGCAGCGGATGGAAACTGGCGCAGCCGCCGACGAGCAGCGCCAGCGCGGCGAGCAGCATCCATGGTTTCGCTTTGATCCGCATCGCTTTACCCGAAAAAGATGGCCGCCCAGTGCCACCGGCGCATACTGGCGAACGCACCTTAAGCCGGCATTAAAGGCGGCCGGGAATCCGGTTTAACGACGGTTTAAGCTTGCGCCTACAAAATCGGCGCGGATGAGCCCGATGCGCCTGCTGCTGGTCGAGGACGACGCCATGATCGGTCGCGCGGTGACCGCCGCGTTGCGCGGCGAGGGTTACGCGCTGGACTGGGTGCGCGACGGCGCCGCGGCGCTGACTGCGTTGACCTGTACCGGCTACGCGGCGCTGCTGCTCGACCTCGGCCTGCCCCGACGCGACGGCCTGGACGTACTGCGCGAAGCGCGGCGCGCCGGCAAAACGCTGCCGGTGCTGGTGCTGACCGCGCGCGACACCGTCGAAGACCGCGTTGCCGGCCTCGACGCCGGCGCCGACGATTACCTGCCGAAGCCGTTTCATCTGGATGAGCTGTCGGCGCGGGTGCGCGCGCTGCTGCGCCGCGCCGGCGGGCGCGCCGGACCGCTGCTGCGCGCCGGCGACGTCACGCTGGATCCGGCCAGCGGCGAAGTACGGCTGCGCGGCGCACCGGTGGCGCTGTCGGCCAAAGAGTACGCGCTGCTGCGGGTACTGCTGCAAAAGCCCGGCGCGCTGCATCCGCGCGAGCGACTGCTGGATGCGCTGTACGGCTGGGGTGAGGAAGTCGGCAGCAACACCATCGAGGTTTACGTGCACGGTTTGCGGCGCAAGCTCGGCGCCGATTTCATCGTCACCGTGCGCGGTATCGGCTACCGGCTGGCGGCCGCGCCATGAACTCGATCCGCCGCCGTTTGCTGGCGGTGCTGTTACCCGGCATCGCTGCGCTCCTGCTCGCCGCCGCAGCCGGAGTCTATGCCGAACTCGCCGACGAAATCGACGAACTCTATGACGCCCAGCTGCAGCAGGCGGCCTACGCATTGCCGCGGCTGGAGCTGGCACAGCCGACATCGCCGATCGATCGCGACGCGAAAGATGACGATTCGCCGCTGCACCGCCTGGTGGTGGAGGTGCGTGATCTCGGCAGCGACCGGCCGCTCTATCGGTCGCGTGCTCGCGCCCTGCTGCCGGTCAACCCCGCGCGCGGCTGGTCGACCATTGCCGTCGATGGTCAACGCTGGCGACTGTACGCTGTCGACCTCGGCGACCGCCGGATCGAAGTCGCCCAACCGCTGGCGGTGCGACGCGAGGCGGCGGGCGCGATCACCGCCAGGCTGCTGTTGCCGCTGACGGCGGCGCTGCCGCTGGCCGGGTTTGTGCTGTGGCTGGGCATCGGCCGCGGTTTACGGCCGCTGACCGAACTGTCGGCGCAGATACGCGCCCGCTCGCCGCAGTCGCTCAAGCCTGTGGCGCTGGCCGGCCTGCCGGCCGAGCTGCGGCCGATGGCCGATGCCCTGAACGGACTGCTCGAACGCCTCGCCGCGGCGTTGACCGCGCAGCGCCGCTTCGTCGCCGACGCCGCCCACGAACTGCTGACGCCGCTGACCGCGCTACGGCTGCAGCAGGAGCTGCTGACCCGCACGGTTCAAACGGAGCAGCGCGATGCCGCCGCCGCGGACCTGGCCGCCGGGATCGAACGCGCGATTCACCTGGCGCAGCAGTTGCTTGCGCTGGCGCGCCGGGCGCCGGGCGCCGGCGCCGCGCCACACACGCCGCTGGACCTGGCCGCCTTGATTCACGCAGTGAGCCGGCGGCTCAAGCCCCGTGCCGACGCCCGTCAGCAGTCGCTGCAGCTCGAACTGGCGCCGGCGACCGTAACCGGCGACGCCGACGCACTGACCGGCCTGCTCGAAAACCTGCTCGACAACGCAATCAAGTACACCCCGGCGGGCGGCACTATCCGCCTGCGACTGTGCCTAGAGGACGGCGCGGTTGAACTGACGGTGGACGACAGCGGCCCCGGCATCCCGCCCGACCGGCACGCGCGGGTGTTCGACCGTTTCTATCGCATCCCCGGCAACGAAGCCACCGGCAGCGGCCTCGGCCTGGCCATCGTGCGCGAGATCGCCGCCGCACACGGCGCCGGGATCAGCCTCGACAGTCCCGGCGCTCTGGGAGGTCTGACGGTGCGGCTGCGGCTCGCCCAGCAGCGATAATCCGGCATCGTTTCGGCGCTGCGGGCGTGCGGTGCTAGATTGGCCGATGCCGCCTCGCCGACTGCGGTTATCAACACCCGGCAACTGCCCTGTCATCGCGTGCTGTCAAGCCTAAATTTCGGTAACTTCTTCGTCATGTCATATAAGATATTGAATAATAATAAATTAGTTTCTGGAACGCAGTGCCGAGGCGGGTTTGGTGCGGACGGAGCCGGCGGTCGGCGCCGGCGAAGCACATTCTGTCCACACAGTTATCCACAAAGCCGATGAGCCTGGCCATCGAGGTCGCGCTGTTGCGCGGGCTACCCGGCACGCTGGACTACGCCGCCGGCACGCTGCCGATCGAGAGTTTGCGGGTAGGCCTGCGGGTGCGGGTGCCGTTGGCGCAGCGTCATGCCGTCGGCGTCGTCGTCGCCGAGCCCAGGCCCGACCCGGGCCGACACGAGCTCCGGGCGATCGCCGGGCTCCTGGACGAAACGCCGCTGCTGACGCCCGGCCTGCTGGCGTTGTGCCGCTGGTGCGCGGGCTATTACCATCACCCGCTCGGCGCGGTTCTGGCCACCGCGCTGCCGGGGCCGCTGCGCGCGCCGCGACCAGCACCGGTTCCGCCGCCGGCGTATCGTCTCAGCGCCGCCGGAATGCGGGCGCGCGCCGGGCTGCCGCCACGTGCAAGCGCGCTGACCGGACTGCTGGATCGCCTGTCCGCCGCACCGGCGGCGCGTCACGCGCTGCCCCGCCGGCTGGCGGCGGCGTGGCCGCGGGCGCTGGCGCGGGGGTGGATCGAAGAAACGTCATTGCGAAGCTCGCCCAGTGAGCTGAAGCAAGCCCGTGACGGTGACTTCGACGTCGCATTCGGTCCCGAACCCGATCTGTCCGAGCAGCAGGTCCGCGCCTGGGCGGCACTGCCCGCCGACGATGGCTTTTCGGCGACGCTGCTGGACGGGGTGACCGGCAGCGGCAAGACCGAGCTGTACCTACGCCTGTGCCGGCGGGCGCTGGAGGCCGGCCGTCAGGTGCTGCTGCTGACGCCGGAGATCGGCCTGGTGCCGCAACTGGCGGTGCGCTGCGCCGAGCGCTTCGGCGACGCCGCGGTCGGCTGCTTCCACTCGGGGATGGGCGAGATCGGCCGCACCCGCACCTGGCTGGCGGCGGCGCGCGGCCTGCTGCCGATCATCGTCGGCACGCGCTCGGCGGTGTTCGTGCCGCACGCCAGACCAGGGGCGGTCATCGTCGACGAAGAACACGATACCGCTTACAAACAACAGGACGGGCTGCGCTATTCCGGCCGTGATCTGGCGGTGGTACGGGCGCGGCTCGACGGTGTTCCGGTGCTGCTGGGCAGCGCCACGCCGAGCCTAGAGAGCCTGCACAACGTCGACGTCGGACGCTACCGGCACCTGCGCCTGGACCGGCGCATCGGCAGTAGCGGCCCGCCGCCGCGGATCCGGGTGGTCGACGCCCGCCATCAGCCGCTGGAACAGGGCCTGACGCCGGCGCTGACACAGGCGATCGCCACGCATCTGGCCGGCGGCGAGCAGGTATTGGTGTTCATCAACCGCCGCGGCTACGCGCCGGCGCTGATCTGCCACCGCTGCGGCTGGAGCGCATCGTGCCCGCACTGCGACGCGCGGCTGACGGTGCACCGCGGCGGTCGGCGGCTGCTGTGCCACCACTGCGGCCACGCCGAGGCGCCACCCGCGGCCTGCGGCGAATGCGGCGGCGCCGAGTTGATGCCGGTGGGTCAGGGTACCGAGCGCATCGAGCAGACGCTGGCACTGCGGTTTCCGGGCGTGCGCATCGAGCGCATCGATTCCGACCGCGCCTACAGCGCGCGCCGGCTGGCCGAACTGTTCGATGCGGTGGCGCGCGGCGAGGTGCAGATATTGGTGGGTACGCAGATGCTGGCCAAGGGTCACGACTTTGCCGGGCTGGCGCTGGCCGGGCTGGTCAGCGTCGATGCGGCGCTCTACAACAACGATTTCCGCGCCCCGGAGCGGCTGGCGCAGACGCTGACCCAGGTCGCTGGACGAGTCGGCCGCCGCGACCGGCCCGGCAGCGTGCTGCTGCAGACCCATGAGCCGAATCATCCGTTGCTGCGCAAACTGCTGGACGGCGGCTATCCAGAGTTCGCGCGCGCCGAGCTGTCGCTGCGCCGCCGCTACCGGCTGCCGCCGTTCGCAAGTCTGGCGCTGCTGCGCGCCGAAGGCCGGCAGCTGCAGCGCGCGCTGGACTTTCTCGCCGCCGCCCGCGCGGTGTTCTCCGGCGTCGAAACCCTGGGGCCGGTGCCGGCGCCGATGGCGCGCCGTGCCGGCGTCCATCGGGCGCAACTGCTGCTGCGTGCCGAGCGCCGCGGGCGGCTGCAGCACCGGCTCAACGCCGCAATGCCGGCGCTGCGCTCACTGCCGAGCGCCGGCGTACGCTGGTCGGTCGACGTCGATCCCTACGATCTTTATTGATGACGCACAAGCCGCGCGCGGTTATTCGAACCCGCCGTGGCCAGCCGCTAAACTAGCGCGCTCAAGCGCAAGGCCCGACACCGTGATCTCTCCGCTCAAGCCCCCGTTGCAGGCGCTGCTGCACGCGGCGCTGCAGCGCGCCGCCGCCGACGCCGCGCCGGCGCTGGCCGGCCTGGCGCCGGAGCACCTCGTGCTGGAACCGCCGCGCGATCCCGCGCACGGCGACCTGGCCAGCAATGCGGCGCTGACGCTGGCCGGGCCGCTCGGCCGCAAACCGCGTGAACTGGCGCAGGCGATCGCCGACGCGTTGCCGGCCAGCGCCTGGCTGTCCGCGGTCGAAATCGCCGGCCCCGGCTTCATCAACCTGCGCCTGGCGCCGGCCGCATTTCACCAGGTGGTGGCGACGATCCTGCGCCAAGGCGGCGCTTTCGGCCGCCAGCCCGCCGGCAGCCGCGGCCGGTTGATCGTGGAATTCGTCTCCGCCAACCCGACCGGGCCACTGCACGTCGGCCACGGCCGCGGCGCGGCGATCGGCGACAGTCTGGCGCGGCTGCTGCAGGCGGCCGGCTGGCAGGTCACGCGAGAGTTCTACTACAACGACGCCGGCAATCAGATCGATACGCTGGCCGCTTCGGTGCAGGCGCGCTGCCGCGGGCTGACGCCGGATTCTCCGGACTGGCCGGCCGACGGCTACCGCGGCGAATACATCGCCGAAGTCGCCCGCGCCTATCTGGCGCGTGACGGCGTCGTCGCCGACGATCGCAACATCACCGGCGCCGGCGACCCGCGGGATCTGGCAGCGATCCGTGACTTCGCGGTGGCTTTCCTGCGCCGCGAGCAGGACGCCGATCTCGGCGCCTTCGACGTCAGTTTCGACGTTTATTCGCTGGAGTCGGCGCTGTACACGCAAGGGCGGGTCGAGGCCACCGTGCGCGATTTGATCGCCAGCGGCTACACCTTCGAGGCCGACGGCGCGCTGTGGCTGCGCACCACCGCTTTCGGCGACGACAAGGATCGCGTGATGCGCAAGGCCGACGGCGGTTATACCTATTTCGTCCCGGACGTGGCCTACCACGTCGGGAAATGGCAGCGTGGCTTTACGCGGGCCATCAACGAACAGGGCGCGGATCACCATTCCACCATCACCCGCGTACGCGCCGGCCTGCAGGCGCTGTCGCGGCTGCACCGCTGGAACATCCCAGCCGGCTGGCCGGAGTACGTACTGCACCAGATGGTCACGGTAATGCGCGGCGGCGCCGAAGTGAAAATCTCCAAACGCGCCGGCGACTACGTGACGCTGCGCGAGCTGATCGACGAAGCCGGCCGCGATGCCACCCGCTTCTTCCTGGTCGCGCGGAAAGCCGACTCGCAGCTGACGTTCGATATCGACCTGGCACGGGCGCAGAGCATGGATAACCCGGTTTACTACATCCAGTATGCGCACGCGCGCGTGTGCAGCGTGCTGAGTCAACTCGAGCAGCGCGGCGGGACGTGGAGCGCGACGGCGGGATGTGCAGCGCTGCCCCGGCTGCAGCAACCCGAGGAACTCAAGCTGGCGGCCCAACTGGCGCGCTACCCGGAAGTGGTGGACGCCGCCGCCGGCAAGCTCGAACCGCACCTGATGGCGCAATACCTGCGCGAAGTCGCGGCGGCGTTCCACGGCTGGTACCACGCCCAGCCTTTTCTGGTCGAAGACGCCGAACTGCGCGACGCGCGGCTGGCGTTGGCGCAGGCCGCGCGAACGGTGATCGCCTGCGGCTGCGCGCTGATCGGCGTCGGCAGCCCGGAGCAGATGTGATGGCGCGCCGTTCCGCCGCCCGCCCCGGCGCACGGCGCACGCCGCATCGTAACGGCCTGCCCGGCTGGGTGTGGGCGCTCGGCGGCCTGGCCGGCGGCGCCTTCGCGGTGACGCTGTATTTCCTCGGCCGCGGCACGCCGGCGCCGCGGCGCGTGCCGGCGGCACCGCCGGCTGCGACCCGGCCGGCGCCGGTCAAGCCGGTGCCGGTACCGCCGAAACAGGCTTCGCGCTTCACGTTCTACCAGACGCTGCCGAACGCCGAGGTCGTGATCACGCCGGCGGAGGCCAAGCGCGCCGAACAGGCCGCCGCCACGCATGCGCCGCCGCCGGCGGACATCGCCGCGCCCGGGGTTTACGTGGTGCAGATCGGCGCCTACCGCTCGCGCGAGGAGGCTGACCGCGCCCGCGCCAGCATCGCGCTGCTCGGCGTCGAGTCGCATACCGAACAGGTGACGCTGGCTTCCGACGACATCTGGTACCGGGTACGGGTCGGTCCCGAGCCGACGCTGGACCAGGCCCAGCGGATCATCGACCGCCTGCACGCCAACGGCGTCAAGGCGATCCTGATCAAGCAGAAGGGCTGATTACGCTGCGGCGGGTGGCAAATCCGCGGCGGCGGCGGCGTCCAGCCACCACTCGAGGCGGCCGTCGGCCGGTGTGATGCGCTGTATCGGCAATGCCTCGGGCGGCGGCGGCCCGTCGAACACGCGCCGCAGAATCTGCGCCTTGTCCGCACCGTGAGCCAGCACCCACAGCGATGCGGCGGCGTTCAGGAGCGGGAAGGTCAGCGTCAACCGCCATTCCCGCTGAACGTCCACGTACTGTGCGCAGACCAGCCGCTCGCGCTCATGCAAGGCCTCGGTGCCAGGGAACAGCGAGGCGGTGTGGCCGTCGCCACCGACGCCGAGCAGGATCAGGTCTAGACGCGGTATCGCGGCGTCGCCGAAAACGGCATGCAATTCCTGTTCATACGCCAGCGCTGCGTCTACGGGCGTAGCCTCGCCGCGCATGCGATGGACATTGCCAGCCGGCAGCGGTACATGCCGCAGCAGGGACTCGCTGACCATGCGGTAGTTACTGCGCGGCGAGTCCGGCGGCACGCAGCGCTCGTCACCGAACCAGACGTCGACGCGCGACCAGTCGAGTGAGTCCCGATACGGTGCGCCCGCGAGCTTCTCGTACAACGGTCGTGGCGTGCCGCCGCCGGCCAGCGCTACGCTGAAGCGGCCGTGCGCGCCGATTGCCGAGCGCGCCTGCGCGCCGAAGGCCTCGGCCGCCGCCGCGTACAGCGCCGCGGCGTCGGCGTAGCGATGCACCGTCGGCCCAGATGAAAAACGAGTAGTCATGCGGCCGGGTTGCCGTGCTGATCCAGGGGCAACAGCGGCACCTGCCAGTCGCGGCCTTCCCAGCCGCGTTCGCCGGCGGACTCATCGATGTAACGGCGGGTGAATTCCAGCGTGTGCTGCGCACCGAGCCGTGCCACGTCCAGGCGAACGCCGTACAGGCCGAAGCCGGTCGGCCGGCTGTCGTGATCGCCGATCCGCTGCCAGCCGTCCACGCCCAGATGCAGGACGAACGGCGCTTGCGCTTCGACCAGCAGGGTGCCGTTGCGGCTGACCGCATTGCACGGCGCCTGTTCGCGCCAGTGGGTCGCTGCCGGCGGCCGCGGTTTGCGGTAGCGGTCGGCGACGGCGGGTAGGCATTCGATCGGCTGGCCGCAATGCATCGCAGTGGCCAGCTTGATCAGCTCGGCGTGGGCCCACACCAGCGGCATGGCGCTGCCGGTGGGTCGGCCGGGCAGCAGGCGGCGCTCGGCGATCGGCGCGCTGTCCCAGACCTGCTCCGGCAGCATGCCGCCGGGGCTGGCCGAGGCCAGCATCGCGTCCAGATACGGTTTGGCGTCCTCGCCGGCGAGCAACGCCTGCTGGCCGCGTTCGCCGCACAGCAGCGGCCAGGCGCGGCCGATGCCGGTGCCGTCGAAGGCGCGGCCGTCGGCGCGTTCGCCGTAACCGTCTTCGTTATAACGGTGATAGTACGCACCATGCGGAGTCTCCACGCGCAGCAGCGCATCGACCAGCCGGGTGGTATCGCGGATGCGTGGATCGTCGGCGGCGCGCAGACCCAACCGCACCAGGTACAGGTATTCCAGCCCCAGCAGATTCTCTGCCGACAGGCACATGCGACCGCGGTTGCGTACCGCCACGTCACCGCTTTGCGCGTTGTGCCCCGGCGGCGCGATGCGCACGTAGTGGCCGGCGGTGCCGTGTTCGCGATCCAGCGCGGTGTCGCGCACGTATACCCAGGATTCGACGCGCGCGTTCCAGTCGTCGGCCAGCGACAACGCGTGGGCGGCGTCGGCCGGATCGAGGAAGCCGTGCTCGGCGCCGGCGACCAGCGCGGCGATGCAGGCGGCCAGCGTGAACGGGCTGATGCCGGGGTTTTCCTCCCAGCGGTCCTGCGGGCTCAACGGGCCGTGGCGGGCGATGAAACGCAGCGCGCAACGCACCATCGCGATCGCTGCGTGGCGCATATCGCCGAGCGCATCGAGCTGATCGAGCTTGGCCGCCAGCAGCACCGGCAGCGCCGTCTCATCGAGCTGAATGCCGGTCCAGTAAGGGCGGCCGTCGGCGAAGAAATTCTGTGCCCAGTGACCATCCGCCTGCTGGGTGGCAGCCAGGTAAGCGAGCATCGAGCGCGCCTCGGCGCGATGTTCGCAGGCGAGCATGGCGAAGCCGGCCTCGACGGCGTCGCGCGGCCACACCAGGTGATAGCCGCCGGGATCGTCGCGGGTATCGCCCCAGGGCACGCTCAGGCTCGCCACCAGCGCGCCGGGAAACGCGCGGTCGCCGTGAATCTTGAGCACCGTCGCCGCGCGCCGCACCGCCTGCTCGACCTCCGGCGTCATGTCTGCGCAACGCAGCGGCCGCGCCCACTGCCGCCAGCCGTCGACGAACGCCGTGCGCGCGCCCTCGAACCCCTTGACCAGCGACGACAGCGCCAGCGTCTGCGCGCCCTCCACGGTGCCGGCGAAGCCCAGCGCCAGCACGCCTTCCGCGGCGGTCAGTTCGCCGAGCAGGGCGACGTTGCCGTCGACGGCTTGGCTGTATTCCCAGGTCATCGCGCCGTGCCGGTGGAAATCCTGCCAGCCGTCGGAGTCGCCGACGTAGCCGGCGCTGGCGCGGCTGAAGCCGTGATCGGCGGCCAGCATCAGCGCGCTGTCGCCGCCGACCGCCGCCAACCCCCGCGGCAGCACCCGCGCGCTGTTGCCATGCCCGGAGCCCTGCAGATGGGGCGCCAGCAGCGCGTACAGCTTGAGGTCGCCGCCGGCCGGACTCCGGTTCTCCAGCCGATAGCGGATCAGCAACACATCACGCCATGGATCAGCCAGTACCTCCAGTTCCAACCGGTAGCGCGGGTGCCGGTGCACCACCTTCGGCAACGGCAGATCCGGCGCCGGAGTGCTCAACCGATAACGGTTCTCGCGCTTGACCTCGGTCCAAAAGCCGTTGCCGGCGACGATGAAGCCGAGATCGCGGATCTGCGGCGTGCTGCACGCTGGCCAGTACACCTCATTGAGGATGCCGAAACCCAGCGTGTACCAGACGCGCCCGGCGCCCAGCGCGGTACCGACCATATCCTTGGCGCTGCTGGCCCAGGTGGGCGCAATGCCCGGCCAGCCCGGCGCGTTCACGCACCACCCGCGGCGGCGAGCGCGATCGGGCGCCAGCGATGGTTGGCATCCAGCAGCCGGTTCTGCGTGTCCGGACCTTCCGAGCCGGCGGCGTAGAAATCCGGCGTGCCCTTGCTCCAGGTTTTGAGCACTGGATCCAGCAACCGCCATGCCCATTCGACTTCGTCGAAACGCAGGAAGTGGGTGCGGTCACCTGCAAGCGCGTCCATCAGCAGCTGCTCGTAGGCGGAGAACTCGGTGTCGCCGTCGCGCACGTAGGGTGCGCACAGGTTCACCTGATGCCCCTTCATTTCCAGTCCCGGCTGCTTGGCGTTGGCCAGCAAGGTCATGGTCTGGTTGGGTTTCATGTGAAACACCATCCAGTTGTTGCCGGCATCCACCAGACCGGGTACGGCGCCCGGAGCCCTGCGGAACTGCACCGCGATCTCGGAGCGGTTGCTGGCCAGGCGCTTGCCGCTGCGCAGGTAGAACGGCACGCCCTGCCAGCGCCAGTTGTCGATCTCCAGGCGCAGCGCGGCGAAGGTTTCGGTGTTCGAACCGTGCGGGACGTCCGCTTCGCTGTGGTAGGCGGCGAGTTTTTTGCGTCCGGCTTTGCCGGCGCGGTACTGGCCGCGCACGGCGTGGCGGGTGCCGTTTCCTGCAGTGATCGGCTTGACCGAGCGCAGCACCTCGACCTTGTGGTCGCGCAGCACCTCGGCGTCCCAGTTCGACGGCGGTTCGATCGCCGTCAGGCTGAACAGCTGCATCAGGTGGTTCTGCAGCATGTCGCGCAGCGCGCCGGCCCGGTCGTAGTATGCCGCGCGCCGCTCGACGCCGAGGGTTTCGGCGTAGGTGATCTGCACCTGTTCCACGTGCTGGGCGTTCCACACCGGTTCCAGGAAACGGTTGGCGAAGCGGAACACCATCAGGTTCTGCACCGTTTCCTTGCCGAGGAAGTGATCGATGCGCAGGATCTGTTCCTCGCGCCAGTCGCGGTGCATCTGGCCGCGCAGCGTCTCGGCGCTGGACAGATCGCTGCCGAACGGCTTTTCCACCATCAGCCGCCGCCAGCCGCCGCGCGGCGCGCGCGCCAGGCCGGCCTCGCCCAGCGCCTGCGCGGCGGGACCGAACAGCGGCGGCGGCAGCGCCAGAAAGAACAGCGCCGCGGGCGGCAGCCTGTCCTTGATGCAGCCCAGCTCTGCGGCATTCAGTTCGCCGCCGACATAATCGAGCTGACGCCTGAACCGCTGCCATTGCGCCTCGGTGAAATCCGGCGCGAACTCGTGCAATGCCTTGTGAATGTGGGTCTCGAAGCGCTTCGCGCTCCAATGTTGCCGCGCGTAGCCGATGACGCGCAGCCCCGGCGTCAGGCCGAGCCGGTGCAGCCGGTACAGCGCCGGCATCAACAGGCGCTTGGTGAGATCGCCGGTGGCGCCGAGGATGACCAGCGTGGTGTCGGTCATGCTTGTTATTCCTTGCCGGTGGGCTTGAGTTCGTCGTGACCGCCGAAGGCGTGGCGCATTGCCGACATCACCTGGTTGGCGAACTGGTCACGGCCGCGCGAGGCGAAGCGACCGAACAGCGCCGAGGTCAACACCGGCACCGGCACGCCTTCGTCGATCGCCGCCAGCGCGGTCCAGCGGCCTTCGCCGGAATCCGACACCCGCCCGCTGTAGTCGTCGAGGCCGGCGTTGCCGCGCAGCTCGCCGGCGATCAGATCCAGCAGCCAGGACTCGATGACGCTGCCGCGGCGCCAGACTTCGGCGACCTCGTCGAGCGCGATGTCGTACTGGTAGCGTTCGGGGTGTTCCAGCGGCGTGGTCTCGGCGTTGCTCTGCTGCCGCTGGCGGCCGATGTCGGCGTGGCGCAGCACGTTGAACCCCTCGGCGTAGGCGGCCATCATTCCGTACTCGATGCCGTTGTGCACCATCTTGACGAAGTGGCCGGCGCCGTTGCCACCACAGTGCAGGTAGCCGTTTTCCGCCGGCGTCGGCTTGCCCTTGCGACCCTTGGTGCGCGGCGCCAGTTCGACGCCGGGCGCCAGTGCGGCGAACACCGGCTGCAGATATTTGTAGGCCTTGTCGGGGCCGCCGATCATCTGGCAGTAACCGCGCTGCAGGCCCCAGGTGCCGCCGCTGACGCCGACGTCGACGTACATCAGATCTTTTTCGGCCAGCGTCTCGGCGCGCTTCAGGTCGTCGACGTAATGCGAGTTGCCGCCGTCGATCACCATGTCGCCGGCCTCCAGCAGCGGCAGCAACTGGTCGAGCACCGGGTCGACGATCGCCGTCGGCAGCATCAGCCAGACCGCGCGCGGCGCCGGCAGCCTGGCGACCATCGCCTCGAGCGAATCGGCGGCCGTGGCGCCGGCGGCGGCGGCGTCCTTGCGCGCCTTTTTCTTGTTATCAAAGACCACGCAGTCGATCTTCGCCGACTGCAATCGGCGCACCATGTTCAGGCCCATCCGCCCGAGTCCGACGAAACCGAGCCGGCGCACGGTGTCGCCGCCGCCGGCGCGTTTGCTGTTGCTCATGCCATCTCCTGCCATAGGCGAAAGCCGCCGGTGAACGCCATGCGGTTGTCGCCGCGACGCACGCCGTCGGGAAGTTTGTCCAGATGCTCGACGTTGCCGCCGCCGAGCACCACGTAATCCGGCACCAGCGCCGCACGCAGCACCTCGATGATCTCGAACACGTTGTCGCGCCACTTGCTGTTGTGCTTGGCGCGGTAGGCGTCGCTGACGTAGTACTCGTAGGTCTTTTTGCGGTACGGCAGGTGGGCGATCTCCATTGCCTCGATGACGCCGTCGACGATCATCGTCGAACCCAGGCCGGTGCCGAGGCCGAGGAACAGCATGCGGCCGCCTTCGTAGCTGCCCAGCGCCTGCATCGCGGCGTCGTTGAGCATGCGTACCGGGCAGCCGAACGCGGCCTGGAAGTCGAACCCCGCCCAGCCACCGCCGAGGTTGTGCGGGTCGTGCAGCACGCGCCCTTGCACCACTGGCGCCGGAATGCCGATGCTCACCCGGTCGTACTGCCAGCCGCGTAGTTTCCTGCGCATCTGCGTCATCATCTTCTGCGGCGTCATGTCGGGACCGGAATCGATTCGGCGTTCCTGTTCCTTGCCGGATACCATGGCCTTGACGTGGCTGCCGCCGACATCCACTGCCAGCGTACGGCGGCCGGCCGGGGTCTTGGCCGGCGGCGCACGCCGTGCCTGGCGCGCCCAGGCGATGGCGGCATTGGTCGAGGCATCGTGCGTGAGCGGCTTTTTCGCCGAGACGATCTCTTCGGCCACGCGCTGCGCCAGCTGCTTGCCCAGCTCCACACCCCACTGATCGAAGGGGTCGATATCCCAGATGGCGGCCTGGGTGAAGACGCTGTGCTCGTAGAGTGCGACCAGACTGCCCAGCGCCGCCGGCGTCAGCCGTTTGGCGAGCAGCAGGCTGGAAGGGCGGTTGCCCTCGCAGACCTTGTGTGGCGCCAGCTTCGCCGCCACACCCTCGGCCTCGATCTGCTGCAAGCTACGCCCAAAGGCCAGCGCCTCGGCCTGGGCGATGACGTTAGCCAGCAGCAGGTCGTGGTGCTTGCCGCCCGGATTGAGCGGCTCGCCGAAGGCGATGAAGTCGCAGGGAATCAGCCGCGTGCCCTGGTGGATCAGCTGGTAGAACGAATGCTGGCCGTTGGTGCCCGGCTCGCCCCAGAAGATCGGCCCGGTGGCGTAGTCGACCGGCTTACCGTCCTGCGTCACATGCTTGCCGTTGGACTCCATCGCCAACTGCTGCAGGTAGGCCGGGAAGCGCTTCAGGTACTGTGCGTAAGGCAGCACGGCGACGGTCTCGCTGCCGAAGAAGTTGGTGTACCAGACGTTGAGCAGGCCCATGATCGCGGGCAGGTTGCGTTCCAGCGGCGCCTCACGGAAGTGCCGGTCCATCGCGCGGAAGCCGGCCAGCATCTCGCGGAACGCGGAATCTCCGATGGCGATCATCGTCGACAGTCCGATCGCCGAGTCCATCGAGTAGCGGCCGCCGACCCAGTCCCAGAAGCCGAACGTCTGCTCGGGTGGAATGCCGAATTCGCCGGTAGCCTCGAGGTTGGTCGACACCGCGGCAAAGTGACGGGCCACGGCCTTCTCATCGCCGGCGTCGTCCAGCAGCCACTGCCGCGCGCTGTGCGCATTGGTCATCGTCTCCACCGTGGTGAAGGTTTTGGATGCGACGATGAACAGTGTTTCCTGCGGCCGCAGATCCCGCGTGGCTTCGGCAAAATCCGTGCGGTCGACATTGGATACGAAACGCATCCGCAGCCGCGGATCGCAGTAATGCCGCAGCGCCTCGTGCGCCATCACCGGGCCGAGATCGGAACCGCCGATGCCGATGTTGACGATGTTGCGGATCGGCCGGCCGCTGCAGCCCTTCCAGCGACCTTCGCGCACTGCCTCGGCGAACCCGCCCATCCGCGACAGCACCGCCTGCACCTCGGGCACGACGTTGACGCCATCGGTCAGAATCACGCTGTCGGCCGGCGCTCGCAGCGCCGTGTGCAAGGCGGCGCGGCGCTCGGTGGCGTTGACTTTCTCGCCGGCGAACATGGCGTCGCGGCGTAACTCCAGCCCGCAGTCGCGGGCCAGCGCGAACAGTTTTTTCAGCGTCTGCTCGTCGATCCGGTGCTTGGAGTAGTCCAGCCGCCAGCCGGCGGCCTCCACCGTGTAACGCGACGCCCGCGCCGGATCGGCATCGAACAGTTCACGCAGATGGCGTTTGGAAAGCGTCTTGTGATGCGCCTCCAGCGCCTGCCAGGTCTTGCGCTCCCGTAGCGCGCTCACGCGGCTTGTGCCATGCGCTCGCGGATCGTCGACAGCAGGTCGCGCCAGGAGCTGGCGAACGATTCCTTGCCTTCCTGCTGCAGCGTCTCGGCCAGCGGATCGACCCTGAACCCAAGCTCGGCGAAGCGCACCAGCTGTCGTTCGGCATCGCCCCCGTCGGCCGCCAGCGGTGTGTCGCAGCGGCCGTGATCGGCAAACGCCTTGAGGGTCTTGTCCGGCATGGTGTTGACGGTCAGCGGCGCGGCCAGATTATCGACGTAGAGCACGTCGCTGGCATCGGGATCCTTGGTGCCGGTGCTGGCCCACAGCAGCCGCTGCGGCCGCGCGCCGGCATTCATCAGCCGCTGCATGCGCGGTGAGTTGAGCAGCTTGCGATAGTCGGCGTAGACGCAGCCGGACACCGCCAGGCCGAGGCGGTTGCGCAATGCTTTCGGTACTTCATCGGCGACCTTGGCGTCCCAGCGGCTGACGAACAGCGAGGCCACCGAGGCCACATCCAAGCTCAAACCCTCAGCTTGGCGCCGTTCCAGGCCGCGCAGGTACGCGTCGGCGGCGGCGCGATACTGTTGCGGGGAAAACAGCAGGGTCACGTTGATCGGCACGCCGCGATAGATCAACTCCTCAATCGCCGGTACACCAGCGACAGTGCCTGGCACCTTGATGAACAGGTTGGGGAGATCCGCACGCTGGTGCAGCGTGCAGGCCTGCTCGATGGTCGCGGGGGTATCGTCAGCCAGCAGCGGCGAGACCTCGAGGGAAACGTAGCCGTCGACACCGCCGCTGCGCGCATGCACCGGTGCGAACACCTCCGCGGCCTTGCGCAGATCGGCGATCGCCAGATCGAAGAACACCGCTTCGGGTTCGACCCGCCCGGCGGCACGGATGGCGGCATCGTAATCGTCGCTGGACTCGATCGCGCGGTCGAAGATGGTCGGATTCGAGGTCAGCCCGCTGACCGCATAGTTATCCCGGTATTCGGTCAACGTGCCGGAGCGCAGCATTGCCCGGGTGATGTTGTCGAGCCACAGACTCTGGCCGAGTCGATGCAATTGTTTGGGCGCATTGTCCATTGTGCGAACTCCTGTCGGAACTTTTGTGGCCGCTGGTTGCGCGACGGCGAACGCGGCGGCGCGAACGCCGCCGTTGATGGTCGAACATAATCCGTCACCATGCCGTTCGCTGCGCGCCGGCACGCTTGATCGTGGCTTCTTGTATAACTAATAAGACATCGTGAGCTCTGCAAAGTTCGCCAAAAGTCCGTCGCAGAAGCTGTCAAGCCGGGCGCACTGATGCAAAATACGATAAGGAGAATCAACGGTGATAAGGAGAATCAACGGTGTTGCGCTTCTTAAACCCGGCCAACTGGCTGCCTCGCAAGCGCTACTGCGGCCAGCGGCAGCTACCGGCGATTCCCGCGGGCGAGACGCTGACCCCGGATGATCGCTACCAGGAGCTGTTCGTCGAGGTGCAGATGCAGCGCGTCTATCCCGACGGCAAGATTTTCGTCGACTGCTCGCCGAAGCACGATCCCGACCAGATCCTGGCCGATTACCGCAGTCACCGCCACCGTCCCGGCTTCGACCTGACGAAGTTCGTCCACGACAATTTTGAACCGCAGCATCCGGACCCGCGCGACTACGTCTCACCCGGCGGCCGCAGCCTGCCGGACCATATCGATGCGCTGTGGGACGTGCTGTCGCGCCAGCCCGACGACCATCCGTATTCTTCGTCGCTGCTGCCGCTGCCCAGACCTTATGTGGTCCCCGGTGGCCGCTTCTGCGAAATCTATTACTGGGACACTTATTTCACCATGCTTGGCCTGGCGGCCAGCGGCCGCCGTGACCTGATGCAGACGATGGCCGATAACTTCGCCTACCTGATCCAGACTTACGGTCACGTCCCCAACGGCAATCGCACCTATTACCTGGGCCGCTCGCAGCCGCCGCTGTTCGCCTACATCGTCGAGCTGTTCGAGGAGCAAGACATCTGCCGCGCGCTGGACTACCTGCCGTGCCTGCTGCGCGAGCACGCCTACTGGATGGCCGGCGTCCAGCATCTGCAGCCCGGTGAGCAGCGCGCCCACGCCGTGCGCCTGGACGACGGCAGCGTGCTCAACCGCTACTGGGACGAACGCGATACCCCGCGCGAGCAGTCCTATCGTGAGGACGTGCTGACCGCGCGCGGCAGCAACCGGCCGCGTCACGAGGTGTTCCGCGACACCCGCGCCGGCGCCGCTTGCGGCTGGGATTTCTCGTCGCGCTGGTTCGGCGACCCGCAGGACATGGCCACCATCCGCACCACCAAGATTCTGCCGGTGGACTTAAACTGCTTCCTGTACAAGCTCGAATGCGTGATCGCCGACTTGAGCGTGCACGCGCATCACCCCGACAACGCCAAGACTTTCCGCGCGCGAGCCGACGCCCGGCGCGAGGCGATCGATAAATTTTTCTGGAACCACGAACGCGGCGTTTATCTGGATTACGACTGGCAGATCAAGGCGCTGCGCCAGGGGCTCAACGCCGCCACGATAATCCCGCTGTTCTGCAAGCTGGCCTCGGCGCAGCAGGCGAAATCGGTCGCCGCCGCGGTGCGCGCGCAGCTGCTGGATCCCGGCGGGCTGGCCACCACGCTGGTGGCCAACGGTCAGCAGTGGGATCAGCCCAACGGCTGGGCGCCGCTGCAGTGGATCGCCATCGTCGGGCTGAAAAACTACGGTGAGCACGCGCTGGCCGACGACATCGCCGATCGCTGGCTCGACACCGTGGCCGCGGTGTACCGTCGGCACAGCAAGCTGGTCGAAAAGTACGACCTGCGCTCCGCCCAGCCCGGCGGCGGCGGCGAGTACGCGCTGCAGGACGGCTTCGGCTGGACCAACGGCGTGACGCGCTGCCTGCTGCAGATGTATCCGCACCACCTGGCGAACCAAGCCAGGGCCGAAACCGACAATCCGTCTGCATGAGGCCGGTGTAGCCCGCTCGGCAGCGCGCGGCATGTTCAAGCCGTAGCGCCTCCGAACCGGCATCGGCGCGAAGTGATGTACCCTCGATCGCCGACAGCACCGATGCCGAGGAGCGACGCGATGAACGCCGGTACCGCACCCGCCGAAGCAACCGCGCCGCACCGCATCGTCGTCGGCGGCGGCGGCGCGGCCGGGTTGGAGCTCGCCACCGCGCTGGGCAGAAAATTCGGCAAGCGCGGCAGGGCGCACGTCACGCTGATCGACATGTCGCGTACGCACCTGTGGAAACCCAAGCTGCACGAAGTCGCCGCCGGCAGCATGGATCTCGACCTGCACCGCGTTAACTACATTGCACAGGCGCATTGGATGCACTTCCAGTTCCGCATCGGCGAGATGAACGGACTCGACCGCGAACAGCGCCTGGTCCACGTCGCTCCGTTCTTCGATGAGGAAGGCCGCGAAGTCACGCCGCAGCGCTCGTTCCCCTACGACACGCTGGTGATGGCAGTGGGCAGCCTTACCAACGATTTCGGCACGCCCGGCGTTGCCGAATACGCGCTGCGTCTTGAAACCGCCGACGATGCCGTGCGCTTCCATCGCCGCATGGTCAACGCCTGCATCCGCGCCCATGCGCAGAGCAGCCCGCGCCGACCGGAACAGCTGCAAGTCGCCATCGTCGGCGCCGGCGCCACCGGCGTCGAGCTCTCCGCCGAGTTGCACCGCACCACGCGCGAAGTCGTCGCCTTCGGTCTGGACAACATCGACGCCAAGAAAGACATCAGGGTGCACCTGATCGAGGCGGCGAACCGCATCCTGCCGGTGCTACCGGAACGCCTGTCCACGGCCACCGCCGGATTGCTCGACGCTCTGGGCGTGCAGATCCACACCGGCGCCAAGGTGGCCGAAGTGCTGGAGAACGGCGTACGGCTGGCCGACGGCAGCATCATCCAGGCCGAACTCGTGGTCTGGGCCGCCGGCGTCAAAGCCCCCGGTTTTCTCAAGGATATCGCCGGCCTCGAAACCAACCGCATCAACCAGCTGGTGGTCGAGCAAACCCTGCAGACCACGCGCGATGCCGACATTTTCGCCATCGGCGACTGCGCCGCCTGCCCCTGGCCGGAGAAAGGCGGCACCGTGCCGCCGCGCGCCCAGGCCGCGCACCAGCAGGCATTCCACATGGTGCGGCAGATCAAGGCCCGCTTCGCCGGCAAGCCGCTCAAACCTTACCGATACCGGGATTTCGGATCGCTGGTATCACTTGGCGAATACAGCACCATCGGCAACATGATGGGCGGACTGGCCAAAGGCAGCCTGTTCGTCGAAGGCACCTTCGCGCGGATGATGTACGTCTCACTCTACAAGATGCACGAGGTGGCTGTGCACGGCTACATCAAGACTGCGCTCGACACGCTGGCACGGCTGCTGACTCGGCGTACGGAGCCGCATGTGAAGCTGCATTGAATGCACGCACGGGGCGAAGGATGTATG
This sequence comes from Gammaproteobacteria bacterium, assembly GCA_028871525.1. Lineage (GTDB taxonomy): Bacteria > Pseudomonadota > Gammaproteobacteria > Nevskiales > Nevskiaceae > SCRT01. The sequence continues at coordinate 5,885 of JAGWMX010000008.1, read as the reverse complement.
AACCCGCAGTTCGCGCATGCGCTGCTAGCCGTCTAGACCAGCTTGCCGCTGTCGGCGGCTGGGATCAGCCGCGCTCCAGCCTGGCCATCGACAGCAGCAGCCGCTTGGTGCCAGAACTCTTGAACCGCACCTCGACCTGCGTGCGCTCGCCGCTGCCGTCGAAGGACAGGATGGTGCCTTCGCCGAATTTGGCGTGGCGCACGCTCTCGCCCAGCCGGTAGCCGCCCGGAAGCGCTTCGCTGATCGAGGATGCGGCGGATACCGTACGGTGCGGTGCGCAGGAGGCCGGCGGCAGCGATCGCAGCACGCCGCTGCGCGGCCGCGTTTCCACCATGCACTCGGCAGGGATTTCGCGCAGAAAGATCGACGGTGCACCCCGCTGCTCAGCACCGTGAATGCGCCGGACCTCGGCGTAGGAGAGATAAAGCTGCCGTTGCGCGCGGGTCAGGCCGACGTAGCAGAGCCGGCGCTCTTCCTCGAGATTGCCTTCGTCGACCGCGCGTGCGTGCGGAAACAGTCCGTTTTCCAGGCCGACCAGGAATACCGCTGGAAACTCCAGACCCTTGGCGGCGTGCAGCGTCATCAGTTGCACGCAGTCCTCACCGGCCTCGGCCTGCTGCTCGCCGGCCTCGAGCGCGACATGGGCGAGAAAAGAGGTCAACGGATCGAGCGCCGAATCCTCCGGCGGACGCTCGAAACTGCGTGCCGCGTTGACGAGTTCGTCCAGATTGTCCAGCCGCGCCTGGGCCTGTTCGCCGCCACCGCGGGAACCCGCCGCCGCCGTCTGATAGTGTTCGCGCAGGCCACTGCGCTCGATCGCGAGCGCCATCGTCGCCGACAGCGGCTGACCGGCCGTGTCGGTGGCAAGCTGTTCGATCAGCCGCAGAAACTTCTGCACCGCGGCGGCACTGCGGCCCAGTTCGGCGGCCTGGGTCTGCGCCGTTTGCCACAGGCAGCGCTGCTGCTGGCGCGCAACCGCGCGCAACCGTTCGAGGGTGGTGGCGCCGATGCCGCGCGCCGGCGTGTTGACCGCGCGCTCGAAGCTGGCGTCGTCGTCGCGGTTGGCCAGCAGCCGCAGATAAGCCAGCGTGTCCTTGATCTCCATGCGCTCGAAGAAACGCAGGCCGCCGTGGATACGGTAAGGGATGCGATGGCGGATCAGCGCTTCTTCCAGCACGCGCGACTGCGCGTTGGAGCGGTACAGCACCGCCAGCTCGCACAGGCGGCCGGCGGCACGCTGCTCGGCGCAGCGCAGCGCCACGAATTCAGCTTCATCGATTTCGTTGTAAGCGGCGTAGAGCTGGATCGCCGCGCCGTCGCCGGCAGCGGTCCACAGGTTCTTGCCGAGGCGGTTGCTGTTTTTCGCGATCAGGCCATTGGCGGCCTTGAGGATGGTGCCGGTGGAACGGTAGTTCTGCTCCAGCCGCACGATCCGGGCGCCGGGGAAGTCGTGCTCCATGCGCAACATGTTTTCGACCCGTGCGCCTCTCCACGAATACACCGACTGATCGTCGTCACCGACCGCGAACAGGATGCCGCTATCGCCCGCCAGCACGCGCAGCCAGGCATATTGCAGCGTGTTGGTGTCCTGGAACTCGTCGACCAGGATATGGCGGAAGCTGCGGCGGTAGTGCGCCTGGATCTCGGCGTTGTCGCGGCACAGTTCGTGCGCGCGCAACAGCAGCTCGGCAAAATCCACCAGCCCGGAAACCTCGCAGGCATTCTGGTAAGCAGTGTAGATGCGTACGTACTGGCGCTGGCTGTAGTCGCCCTGATCCTGCAGCTGCTGCGGCCGCTGGCCTTCCTCTTTGCGCGCGTTGATGAAGCCGCAGACGCTGCGCGGCGGCCAGCGGTCGTCCGGCAGATCGAGGCCGCGCAACACCTGCTTGACCAGCCGCATCTGATCGTCGGCGTCGATGATCTGGAAATTCTGCGGCAGCCGCGCCTGCTGCCAGTGCCGGCGCAGCATGCGGTGGGCGATGCCGTGAAAAGTGCCGACCCACAGCGCGCGCACCGGAACGCTGATCAACTGCTCGATGCGGCCGCGCATCTCCGCGGCGGCCTTGTTGGTGAAAGTCACCGCCAGAATCGAATGCGGCGAGACGCCTTCGGCGGCGATCAGCCAGGCCAGGCGATGGGTCAGAACGCGGGTTTTGCCGGAGCCGGCGCCGGCCAGCACCAGCCGCGGTTGCGGCGGCGCCGTCACCGCCTCCTTCTGCGCCGGGTTCAGCGGCGCCACCAGCGGTGTCAGATCGGCATCGGTCAGCCAGTCCATCTTCATCGGCGCACCGCCCCAGCACCGCCGGCGCACGACGGATTATTGCGCATGAGATCCGGCCCGCTTTTTGCGCAACCGCGTGTTCAAAACTTCCACTGCGGTGGAGAACGCCATGGCGAAATAGATATAACCCTTGTCCAGCTCGGTACCGAAACCCTCACCGACCAGCGCCGCGCCGATCAGGATCAGAAACGCCAGCGCCAGCGTCTTGATCGTCGGGTTGGCCTCGACGAAGCGCGACACCGCACCGGCAAACAGCATCATGATCACGATGGCGATGACGATCGCCGCCACCATCACGCCGATCACCTTGGTCATGCCCACCGCGGTGATCACCGAATCCAGCGAAAACACGATGTCGATCACCGCAATCTGCAGCACCACCGCGGCGAACGCGCTAGCGCCTGCCGGCGGCGGCGTATTTTCGCCCTCGGTCTGAGCGTGGATCTCCAGCGTGCTCTTGGCGATCAGAAAAATGCCGCCGGCGATCAGCACCAGGTCGCGGCCGGAGAATTCGCTGCCGAACAGAACCAACAGCGGCGCCGTCAGCCGCGCCAGCAAAGCGATCGACAGCAGCAGCAGAATGCGGGTGATCATCGCCCCGGCCAGACCCAGCGTCCGGGCACGGGCGCGCTGGCGTTCCGGCAGGCGCGCGGCCATCACCACCAGGAAGATGATGTTGTCGATGCCGAGCACGATCTCCAGTGCGGTCAACGTGATCAGTGCGATCCATGTCTCCGGCCGCAGCAGGGTTTCCATTGAGATGACGTCGGTGACGGGCGGCCCATGATACCGGAGGCCGTTGCCACGCCGGCCGCCATGTGACTGTCACATGCAACCCGCAAACTCGCCAGCGTGGCCGGCAACGCGAAAATCCGCATCGCCTACGGTGTGATGGGCTACGGCCGCGGACACGCGACGCGGTCCGCCGCGGTGCTGCCGGCACTGAGCGCCGAGCATGAGGTCACGGTATTTGCCGGCGGCGACGCCCACGACTGGCTGGCGCCGCGCTTCGCCACGGTGCGCATTCCGACCCTGGGCTACGCCTACGCCGGCGACGGCCGCCATTCGCCGTCGCGCAGCGTCAGCCGCAACGCCGCACCGCTGGCGGACCTGCTGTTCGGCGGTCCGGCCAGCCGGCGGCTCGGGCGGGAGTTCGCCGGCCGCGGCATCGACCTGGTGATTTCCGACTCCGAGGCGTTCTGTCATCGCACCGCGCAGCGGCTCGGCATCCCGCGGATCAGCTTCGATCACGTCGGCATCATCGCCTGGTGCCGATCGCATTTCCCGCCGGAGCTGTGGCTGGCCGGCAGCCGCGACGCCGTGGTCTATCGGCTGCTGATGGGCACCCCGCAGGCGATCCTGATCTCCAGTTTTTATCCGGCGCAGCCGGCGCGCGCCGGCGTGCAACAGGTCGGACCGATCCTGCGCGAAGCCGCACTGGCCCGCACCCCGCAGCGCGGCGATTACCTGCTGGCGTACTTCAACAAAGGCGAGTATCAGTTCCTGCCGCAGATCGAGCGCTGCCTGCGTCTGCTCGAGCTGCCGGTGGTGGTCTACGGCACCGCGCGGCGCGGCACTTCCGAGCGCCTGGTTTTCCGCGCGCCATCCGAGCAGGGTTTTCTCGACGACCTGGCCGGCTGCCGGGCGCTGATCTGCACCGCCGGCAACCAACTGGTGGGTGAGGCGATTCATTTCCGCAAGCCGATCCTGGCGCTGCCGGAAGACGCGGTCGAACAGCGCCTCAACGCACACCTGATCGAGCAGTTCGGCATCGGCCGGCGCGGCGACCTGCGGCGACTGACGCCATCGGACGTCGATCACTTTCTGGCCTGCGAGGATCAGTTCCGGCGGAATATGCGGGGACTGCCGGGCGACGGCCGGCAAGCCGCGCTCGACACCCTGCGGGCACTCATTCGGCGGTTGGCGCCACGTCAGCAAACGCGGCTGGCCGTGCGCGGCAGCGCGCGGCGCGGCGTGCCATCGACATAGGCGCGGATTTTCAGTCGGCGCAAAAGCGCTCGAGCAGCGCCGTCAGCCAGCGCTGGTTGTCGGCAAAACGTTGCGGCTGGCCGAGAACCTCTGCGGCCGCCTGCACGTAGCGCCCCGGCGGAGGCGGACTCAGCGCCAGCCATCGCGCCGCATCCTCGGCCCCGACCTCCAGATGAAACTGCAGACCGAGCACGCGCCGGCCCCAGGCGAAGGCCTGTTCGGCGCAGGCTTGGCTGTACGCCAGGCGCACCGCCCCCGGGGGCAGCGAATAGGTATCACCGTGCCAGTGAAAAGCCGCAAAACGCTGCGGCAGCTCGGTGCACCAGCGATGCGCGCGCCCGGCCGCGGTCAACTCGACGTCGAACCAGCCGACCTCCGGCTCGGGGTTGCGCGTCACCGCTGCGCCGAGAGCCTGCGCCAGCAACTGCGCGCCGAGGCAGATGCCGAACAACCGGCGGCCGGCATCCAGCGCCCGTTTGAGCGCCACTTTTTCCCCGACCAGCCACGGGTGCCCGGCATGGTCGTCGACGTTCATCGGCCCGCCGAGCACGATCAACCAGTCGTAGCGCTCGGTCGGCGGCACCGGCTCACCGGCGTACACCCGCACCAGCTGCGGGCGCAGTCCGCGCGCCGCCAGCCACGGACTCAGCGCGCCCGGCGCCTCGTGGGCGGCGTGCTGCAGGCAGACGACTCGCATCAGCCGGAACGGCGCGGGACAAAGCGTAGCGAAGCCGAGTTCAGGCAGTAACGCAGCCCGGTCGGCGGCGGACCGTCGTCGAAAACATGACCGAGATGGGCGTCGCAGCGCGTGCAGTGGACTTCGGTGCGGTGCATGAACAAACTGCGATCCGCCCGCCGGCCAACCGGCGCACCGTCGATCACGGCATAAAAACTCGGCCAGCCGGTACCGGAGTCGAACTTCTGTTGCGAATCGAACAGCGACGCATCGCAGCACACGCAGCGGTAAACGCCGTTCTCGTGATGATCCCAGTAGGCGCCGGTGAAAGCCCGCTCGGTGCCGCCACGGCGGGCGATCCGATGCTGCTCCGGGGTCAGCCGCGCACGCCACTGTTCGTCGGGAATCGGCGCCCCCGGGGCACGGCGGTCTTCGCGGGTCATACGAGTGGGTCCAAATCGGCCGGATAGGTACGAACTATAAGGCAACGATCGCCGGGCCACGTTGTTTGTCTCGGGCCGCCGAGCGTTGACCTCGGCGCGCAACTCGGAGAAGCTTGGCCGATCGGGCACCCTCGCCTAACCCGAAAAAACAGGACGGCTGTCGTGAACAAATGCTTATTCGTGGGCTGCTGCGCACTGCTGGCTGCCTGTTCGTCAAAAACCGATACCGACGGCGCCGGCGGCAAGCAAGCCGCAAAACCCGCCGCCGCGGCCAGCGCGGTGAAGTCCTCCGGCCTGGATTCGACGTCGATCGACGCTGCGGTGCGGTTGCAGGACGACCTATTCCGGCACGTCAACGGCGGCTGGATCGCGCGCACCCAGATCCCACCGGACAAAGCCAGCTACGGTGCCTTCGCCGAGCTCTACGATCGTACCCAGGCGCAACTCAAGAACCTGGTGACCTCGATTCCCGCCGACACCCGTGACGCCGACGCGC
>JAGWMX010000096.1 GCA_028871525.1 Gammaproteobacteria bacterium | reverse complement strand
GTTCGGCGCGCGCCGGATCCGGCGCAGGCCAGGGCTATACAGCCAGGCGACACGGCCCTGGTTGCCGACGCCGGTGCGCTCGTGCACCAGGATGAAGGTGCCGGCCAGGCGCGGCGGCGCCAGAGTCTGCGACAGGTAATACAGGTAGTCGCGGTTGCCGGGCGTCAGCGTGTAATCCCGATGCTCGCTGTTGGGGATGAAAAACTGCACGTCCTCGCGCAGCTTGGTGAGCTGGTAGGAGCCATCCGGCTGCACGATCGCCTGTTCGTTGTAGCGGCGCACGGCATTGCCGCGCCATTTCAGCTTGTGATTCCAGATGATCTGCGCGCCGTCGGTCGGAATCGGATACAGCACGCCGCCACGGCAGCCGTCCGGGGTGTCGGTGCCTTCGAGCTTGCAGTGGGTGGCGTTCCAGTCGGTCAGCTTGTAGAACCAGCTCGGGAACGAAGCGGTGCGCTCGGTCTTGTAGACGTTCAGTTTGTAGTCCGGATAACGCTTGAGCAGTTCGATCTGTCCAGCGGCCAGTTTGTCCTGATACTGCTGGTAGTTATTGTGATCGATCGAAAACAGCGGCTTCTGCGCGACGAAGTCCGGGTACTGATCGGCCGGCCATTCGGGTTTGTGAATCGAACCCTTGGCAGCCAGACCGCCGGTCCACGCCGGGATCGTGCCGTCCTTGTTGCCGGCTTTCTCGGCACCGACCGGGGTGAGCGTTTTGCCGAGTGCGGCGGCTTTTGCGGCGCTGACCTCGGCTGCCGCCTGGCCGGCGAGCAAACACAGTGAGGCCGCACCGAGCAGCCATGCGAGTCTTTTCATAAATTCACCTCTTTCCTCCGGGGATTGGGTCGAGCCAGCAAACCCGCGCGCTTGTTATCGATCGATGCTACAGAAAATCCGCCGGCGCCGGCAAACCACCATACGGTCCGCGCACTCACCGTTTGGCGGCCGCGCCGGTGAGTGCCGCCATCTGCGACAGCGCCTGGCATAACTGTGGGCGCGCATCCACTTCCGCACCCAGCGCCGAACACATGATGAACACGCCGACCAGCCGCCGATGCAGAAACACGATCTCGCGCGGCGGCATGCGGAAATAAACCGACAGCGCATTGCGCGCCGCCAGATTGACCACCCGCCGCGGCAGATCCGAAGCGCCGAAGCGGTAGCCGCCACCGGCGTTGCGCAGACCTGGCGGCGTGCGTGGATCGTCGGCGATGTAGAACGGCTCGACCAACCGCTCGCACAGTTGCACGAAGGCATCCAGCACCGGCTGCGGAACGTGCTCGTGCATCAGGCCGATCCCGCGGGCACCGGCGATCACCTCGGCGGCATCGCGCTGCAATGCACCGCCGACGATACGCGCGTAATCGCCGACGAAACCCGCCTCGAAGCGCCGGGTGGCGCCGAAATCCAGCAGCACGATGCGATCCTCCTTCGAGCACGTGCCGACACGGAAGCGATAGTTGCCGAAATGCGGATCCGATTGCACCGTATGCCAGTTGAAGAATTCGCGCAGAAACAAATCGATGAACGCCTCTGCCAACGCGTTGCGCCGGGACTGCGACAAGCTCTGCACCGCGGCATCGCGGACCCCGACGCCGGTCTCGTAGGTGGTGGTCAGGATCTCCGCGGTGGACAGTTCGTCGACGACCCGCGGCACGATAAAGCTGTGATCGCCGGCCAGCCGCTGCGCGTATTCGCGGGTGAATTCGGCCTCCAGCCGGTAATCCACCTCTCGATGCAGCATTTCCCCGACCTCGGCGAACACCGGCCGCAGATCCAGCCCTTTTGGCGCCAGCCGCGCCAGCAACAGGATCTGCGACAACGTGCGCACGTCACTGTCGATCGCCCGCGCCACGCCGGGGTACTGCACCTTGATACATAGTTGCAAACCGTCGCGCCGGCGCCACGCGCGATGCACCTGCCCCAGCGACGCCGCCGCCAGCGGCTGGCAGTCAATCTCCAGCTCGGCCAGCCGCGACCCGAGATTTTTTTCGAGCACCGGTTCGATCATGGCCCAGTCCACCGGCTGCGTACTGTCCTGCAGGCTGGCCAGCACTTCCACCGCCTCGGCGGGCAGGAAATATTGGCTATAGAGCGACAGCATCTGCCCGGCCTTCATCACGCTGCCCTTGAGCCGACCAAGCTCGGCGGCCAGCACCGTCGCCTGCCGGCGATAGAAGGTGCGGTCGGCGGACTCGCGCGCCGTCCGGCCGCGGAGCACGTTGGCCAGGGAATGGGCGGCAATCGCCGTCCCGGCGCCCAACCCCAGGCGCGCCAGGGCGAAATTGCGCGCCAGCGGCGCGCTGGTGAGCCGGCGCATGCCGGACTTGCCCCGCGGGTCCTGCGGTGCACTCATGCGAAGCCCGCGGACTGCTGCCCGCGCAAACGGCCGAGCACCAGCAACGCCGCGATGACGCTCATCATGCTGCCGGGAATCCAGATGATCAGCCCGCCGATCTGCTGGTCGGTCACGGCGCTGATCGGATACAGCCGCCCGCAGATGCCATAGACGTTGAACAGATCGTGACGCGACAGCCCGATCACGGCGCCGATCAGAATCTGCGGCAGCATCACCGCCATCAACACCGCGATGCGGGCACCGTAACCCAGCCGCGCCGGCGGCCGCGGCCGCGGATCGAGCATCAGCCACCAGAACGGCAGCCCGTCGACGATCATGCTCCAGTTCATCGTGTTGTAGATCGGCAGGCTCAGCATCGCCGCGAAATGCACCGGCGGAATCAGCCAGAACCCGATGCCGGCCACGAACAACACCGGCGCCAGGATCGGACTCAGCATCAGTTGCAGCGGTCGCCGCACCCAGGCGCTGTGCAACACTGGCGCCAGCCCCCGCCGCCACATGGCGTTCGGCACGCCGGCGCGCAGCACCGGCTGCGGCGCCGACAGCGCGATCAGAAACGGCCCCAGGTGATGCAGCACCAGATGCTGCAGCCGGTGGATGTAGAACATGTGCTGAGCGTAATAGTCGATCCGCGTCTGCAGCATCGCGTACAGCGACAACACCCCCAGCAGGTAGGCCAGCACGCCGCCGACTCCGACGCCGTGTCCGACCGCCTGCAACCGCCGCAGCCCGCGCAGATAGAGCCCCAGCGCCAGCAGCGTGCAGGTCAACACGGCGGGCGAAAAATCCGACGGCAGCAGGCTGTCGAGCAACGAGCGCATGATCATCCGGACGGCGGCGAACCGCAGCCGCGAGCGGCAGCGGCGATGCGCGTTTTCGACGCCGCACCAGCGGCGGGCAGCCAGCCGGCGTGGCCGGGCGCCGATGAAACGGCCATAAAACGGCGCTGAACTATACCATCGCGATGCGGTCGATAGCCGCGTCTTCCGTCGACCCGGCCCCATGCGACTGCGCGCGTCCCAAATCACCGTGTTTAAGACGCTGGGCTTGTGTGCGGCGGTGCTGCTGGCCGCCTGCCACGGCTCGCCGAAGTGGCATCTGGACAACGTCGCCCATATTGTCGCTCCGCTCAAATTCTCGCTGCAAAGCAGCGCTGGCGGCACCGTCACCGCCGCCAACTTCCGCGGCAAAGTCACGCTGCTGTACTTCGGCTACACGCATTGTCCGGATGTGTGTCCGACCACGCTGGCCAAACTCGCCGGCGTGCTGCGCCAGCTCGGTCCAGCGGCCGACGGCGTGCGCGTGCTGTTCGTCACCGTCGATCCCGTACGCGACACGCTGCCGATGCTCAGGACTTACGTCGATGCCTTCGACGCCAGACATTTCGTCGGCTTGCGCGGCGATGCTCATGCGACCGCCGGCATCGCACGCCGCTACCGGATCGGCTACACGCTGGGCAAGCCGGACGCAGCCGGCAACTACGCAGTCAGCCATAGCAGCGCGGTCTTTATCTTCGACCGCAACGGCGACGCGCGGCTGCTCGGCACCGAGACCACGCCGAGCGCCGATTTCGTCGACGATCTCAGGCGGCTGTTGCGGACGTCATAAGCCAAAGCCATCGCCGGCACGCCGGCCATCGGCGCAGCAGCAGCGGCTGGGGCAGGCGACGCGGTGCAAAAAGGCTAATCTAGCGGACTCGGAACACAAGCGGCGTCGAGCGATGGCTGATCACTCTCCGGCATTTTTGAGACTGGTGGCGGAGGCCAAGGCCGTCATCCGCGAGATCCACGCCGGCGAATTGCCGGCGATACTCGAGCAACAGCCGCACGCGCGGCTGATCGACGTACGCGAGCGCGAGGAATATCTCGCCGGCCACGTGCGCGGCGCCGAGTGGCTGGGCAAAGGCATCATCGAGCGCGATATCGAGACACGGCACCCCGACACGTCGCAGCCGCTCTACCTCTACTGCGGCGGCGGCTTCCGTAGCGCGCTGGCAGCCGAAAATCTGCAGAAAATGGGCTACCGCAACGTCTGCTCGGTGGACGGCGGCTGGCGCGCGCTGCGCGAGATCCTGCCGAGCGAGCCGGACTGAGGTGCCGTCTTCGCCGGGACCGACGCCGTTGCCACGGCATCACCTATCGATGCGGCATTCAAACAGTATTAACCCGCAGTGCCGACGGCAACCGGGCGATGGCGGGCATACTCGGTGCGGCTGCATCAAGAGCACAGGGCGTCATCGGCTTATTGAACCGGCATCTCTGCGGCGACCCGTACGGTTTGACGACAACGCCGTCCGCGTATGCGTCGAACCTGTTTACGTGCCGGTTCAATAGCGAGGTTCCGGCCGATGTCCGCCACCGCGCCCGCGCCACCTGCGAGCGGTCTGCCGCCGCGCAGGCGGTTCTGGGCCGTGGCCGCGCTGATGGCCGGCGTGGCGATGAGCGTGCTCGACGCTTCGCTGGTCAATCTGGCGCTGCCGTCGATCGCCACCGCCTTCGGTGTCGGCGCGGGTCGCGCGGTGTGGGTGACCACCGCCTACCTGCTCGCTGCGGCGGCGGCGATCGCGCTGTTCGCCGCGCTCGGCGATCGCCACGGCTACCGCCGCGTCTGGCTGGCTGGACTGACCGGCTTCACGCTGGCTTCGGCCGGCTGTGCGGTGGCGCCGACGCTGCCGGTGCTGCTCGCACTGCGTGCGGCGCAGGGGCTGGCGGCGGCGGCGGTGATGAGCGTCGGCCCGGCGCTGTACCGGGTGATTTTCCCGCCGCAGCAACTCGGCCGCGCGCTGGGCTTGAGTGCGATGACGGTGGCCGCCAGCGCCGCCGCCGGCCCCAGCGTCGCCGGCGCGATCCTCGGGCTGGCCGACTGGCGCTGGTTGTTCATCATCAACCTGCCGGTCGGCCTGATCGCATTGGCGGCAGCGGCGGCGGCCATGCCCGCCAGCGCGCGCCGCACCACGCTGCCGGATTACCCGGCGGTCCTGCTGGCTGGATTGTCGCTGGTGTCCCTGGTGCTGGCACTGGGTTCGGTGGATCACTTTGTACCGGCAACGCTGCTGTTCACCGCGAGCCTGGTCTGCGCACTGACTTTCGCCCGCCGCCAGCGCGACGAGCACGCCTGGCTGCCACCGGTGCTGTGGCGCAATACACGTTTTTCGCTGGCGGCGGCGACTTCGGCGGCGGCATTCGCGGTGCAGGGGCTGGCCTACGTGAGTTTGAGCTTCCGCCTGCAGCACGACTGGGAGCTGAGCGCGCCGATGGCCGGCGCGGTGTTCACTGCCTGGCCGCTGGCGCTGGCGCTGCTGGCGCCGCTGGCTGGTCGCGCGGCGGATCGCACCGCCGCGGCGAAGTTGTGCACCGCCGGCCTGCTGCTGCTGGCCGGCGGCCTGGCGGCGCTCGCCGCCGCGACGCGGCCGTCGCCGGCCATGATGCTGGCGTCGACGGCGCTGTGCGGATTCGGCTTCGCGCTGTTCCAGTCGCCGAACAACCGCGAGCTGCTCGGCGCAGCGCCGCGCGCGCTGTCCGGCACCGCGTCCGGCGTGCTGGCGATCGCCCGCACTTTCGGCCAGTCGCTAGGTGCGGCGGCGGCCGCGCTGCTGCTGTCTGCCGCCGGCAGCCAGCTGGCGCTGGCGCTGGCGGCGCTGTTCGCGCTGCTCGCCGCGGGCTTGAGCCTGTCGCGGCGGCGAACCGGCCACGGTGAGTCTGCAGCGTGACATAGTTGCAACACTGCCTGTGGCACCAGCGGCCGTCGCGCGCGCCTGAACTGCCGTCGACGCTGCGGCGCAAACGAAAAAACCCACTATGATCAACATATAGAAAAATCATCGCCGTCAATCGCTCGATGGCCTGTTTTTTGTGTTAGTTTCGTGGCGACCCTCTTGCCGAGGGTTGTTTGGATCCAATCTGAGTCGGAGGAGAGTCATCTATGCGCTGGGAAAAACCGAGTTTCGAGGATATGCGCTTCGGCTTCGAAGTGACGATGTACATCCTCAATCGCTGAAGCATTCACTGTGAGGTCATCGGCCCGGGCGAGGCACCGCTTCGTCCGGGCCGTTTCGTGAATCCGCCGATGCGCACCCGTTTGCCGACGCGCCGCGCAGCGGACGCGATCGCCGCCGGAGCCTGAGCGTGCAGGTGCGCGTGCTCGGTTCCGGCGCCGGCGGCGGCTTCCCGCAGTGGAACTGCGCCTGCGCGTCCTGTGAAGGACTGCGGCGCGGGCGCCTGAGTGCACAACCGCGCAGCCAGTCGTCGATCGCGTTATCCGACGACGGCGAGCGCTGGCTGCTGGTCAACGCCTCTCCGGACGTGCGCGAGCAGATCAACCGCACTCCGGCGCTGTGGCCCAGGCGCGCACCGCGGCATACCCCGATCGGTGCGGTACTGCTGGTCGACGCCCAGATCGACCACGTCACCGGATTGTTGAGCCTGCGCGAAGGTCCGCGTCTGCACCTGTATTGCACCGAGCCGGTGGCGGCTGATCTGCGCCAGGGGTTTCCGCTGCTGAAGATGCTCGAACACTACTGCGGGGTGACGCATCATCCGGTGACTGCCGACGGCAACCCGTTCGCGGTCGCCGCGGTGCCGGGCCTGACACTGCGGGCGCTGGCGGTACCGGGCAAGGCACCGCCGTATTCGCCGCACCGTCACGATCCGCATCCCGGCGACAACGTCGCACTGGTGGCCGAAGACCGACGCGGCGCGAGGCTTTTTTACGCGCCGGGGCTCGGCGGTATCACGTCTGCGCTGATCCAGGAGATGACGGCTGCCGATTGCCTGCTGGTCGACGGCACTTTCTGGACCAACGATGAAATGGCGCAGCGCGGCTGCGGCAACAATGACGCGGCGTCGATGGGCCATCTGCCGCAGTCCGGTCCCGGCGGCATGATCGAGCGCCTGTCGGGCCTGCACAAACCGCGAAAAATCCTGATCCACATCAACAACACCAACCCGATTCTCGATGACGACGGCGCCGAACGGCGACAGCTTGCCGAGGCCGGTATCGAACTCGCCTACGACGGCATGGAGATCGCACTGTGAGCGGGCAAGCGTGGTCGCAACAGGCGTTCGAGGCGCAGCTGCGCGGTCTCGGCGACCACTACCACATCCATCACCCGTTTCAGGTGCGGATGAACTCGGGCGGCTGCACGCCGGAACAGATCCGCGGCTGGGTGGCTAACCGTTTCTATTACCAGATCAGCATCCCGCTGAAGGACGCCGCACTGCTGTCCAATTGCCCGGATCGCGCGGTGCGGCGCGAGTGGATCCAGCGCATCATCGATCACGACGGCCGACCCGGCGAGGAAGGCGGCATCGACGCCTGGCTGGCGCTGGGCCGGGCCGTCGGTCTGACCGACGACGAATTGCGGTCGCAGCGCCACGTCCTGCCCGGCGTGCGTTTTGCAGTGGACGCCTATGTCAACTTCGTGCGCCGCGCACCGTGGCAGGAAGCGGTGTGTTCGTCGCTGACCGAGCTGTTCGCGCCGGAGATCCACCGCGAAAGGCTGGCCAACTGGCCGCAGCACTATGCCTGGATCGACGCCGACGGCCTGCGTTACTTCCGCAACCGGCTGGCGCAAGCGCGGCGTGACGTCGAGCAGGGCCTGGCGATCACGCTCGACTATTTCAACACCCGCGGCCTGCAGCAGCGCGCACTGGAGATCGTGCGCTTCAAGTGCGACGTGCTGTGGAGCATGCTGGATGCGATGTGGATGGCCTATGTCGCCGGCCTGCCGCCGTACCACCACTTGTTGCCGGACCAACGATGAGCGACACCCCGGTCGCTTGTACCCGTCCGCGGATCGCCGCCGGACACCGGCTGCAGTGGGAGGCAGCGCAGGATGCCTATGTGCTGCTGTACCCGGAAGGCATGGTGCGGCTCAACCCTTCGGCCGCCGAAATCCTCAAACGCTGTGACGGCGAACACAGCGTCGCCGAGCTGGTCGCCGAGCTGGAGTCGGCATTCGGCCAGAGCGATCTCGGCGCCGACGTCGACGCGTTTCTGGCTGCAGCGCTGCAAAGGAGGTGGATCGATGCCAGCTGACGCGCAAATCAAACCGCCGCTGTGGCTGCTGGCAGAGGTTTCTTACGCCTGCCCGTTGCAGTGCGTGTATTGCTCCAATCCGCTGGAGCTGGGCCGGCGTGCCGATGAACTGGACACCGAAAGCTGGCTGCGCGTGCTGCGACAGGCGCGCGCGCTCGGTGCCGCGCAGCTCGGTTTTTCCGGCGGTGAGCCGCTGGTGCGCAGGGACCTGGAGAGGTTGATCGCCGAAGCGCGCCAACTGGGTTTTTATACCAACCTGATCACGTCGGCGGTCGGCATGGACCAGGCGCGGCTCGAACGTCTGGTCGCCGCCGGGCTGGATCACATCCAGATCAGCTTCCAGGCCGCGGACCGCCGGACCTCACGTCTGATCGCCGGCACCGATTACTTCGAGCACAAGCGCGCGATGGCGCGCGCGGTCAAGGCCGCCGGCTTGCCAATGGTGCTGAATTTCGTGCTGCACCGACACAACATCGACCAGCTTCAGGACATGCTGGAACTGTCCGAATCGGTCGGTGCCGACTATGTCGAACTGGCCAACACCCAGTACTACGGCTGGGGCCTGGCCAACCGCGCGCATCTGTTGCCCAGCCGCGGGCAGCTTGAGCGCGCCAGGGCCGTCACCGAAGCCTTCCGCGCACGCGTCGGCGAGCGCATGCGGCTTTACTTCGTAGTGCCGGACTACTATGAAAATCGCCCCAAGCCCTGCATGGCGGGCTGGGGGCGCGTGTTCCTGCTGGTGGCTCCCGACGGCACCGCCCTGCCCTGCCACGGCGCGCGCCAGATCCGCAGCCTGAGCTTTCCCAATGTGCGCAACGCCAGCGTCGCGGAAATCTGGTACCACGCGCCTGCGTTCAACGCCTTTCGCGGCGAAGACTGGATGCCGCAGCCGTGCCGTGGCTGCCCCGAACGTGAGCAGGACTTCGGCGGCTGCCGCTGCCAGGCCTACCAACTGCTCGGCGACGCCGCGCTGACCGACCCGGTGTGCGACCGCTCGCCACACCACCAACTGGTGTTGGACGCGGTGGCGGCAGCGCAGCACTCCGAACCGCCCCCAGCGCCGCTGGTGTATCGCAATCCCCGCAACGCTCGGCGCGCAGCGGGCGTCACCGCAACGACCGCCACCCGCGCTGATGGCTGACCGCCCGAACCCGACCGGTTCGGAGATCGACGCCGGGCATTTCGACGCGTCGGTGCGACCGCAAGACGATCTGTTTTTGCACGTCAACGGCGGCTGGATCGCGCGCACCCAGATCCCACCGGACAAAGCCAGCTACGGTGCCTTCGCCGAGCTCTACGATCGTACCCAGGCGCAACTCAAGAACCTGGTGACCTCGATTCCCGCCGACACCCGTGACGCCGACGCGC
>JAGWMX010000095.1 GCA_028871525.1 Gammaproteobacteria bacterium | reverse complement strand
CGCGCGCTGCGCAAACACCAGTCTGCCGGCGCGCTTCGTGCTCGCCGGCGCCGGCTTTTTGCTGGCGACGGTGCTGATCGGGCTCGGCTTCGCACTCGCGCTGCACGTTCCGAGCGTCGCCGTGCGGCTGGCGCCTTTGCTGGCGCACGGACTGACCGCCCATCTCGCGGCCGGGATCGGCGGTTGGTTCACGCTGACCGCGATCGGCGTTTCCTACAAGCTGTTGCCGATGTTCATGCTGGCCCCGGAGGAGCGCGGCGCGCTCGGCCACGCGGTGTTCGGCGCCAGCGCCGCCGGCTTTACGCTGATCGTGGCCGGCGCTGTGTTGCGGATCTGGAGCACGGCGGATGCGGCGGCGATCGTCGAACACAGCGGCTGGACCCTCGCCGGGGTCGGCGTGGTCCTGTACCTGATCGACGTCGTGCGCCTGTACCGCGCGCGCCGGCGGCCGGCGCTGGAGCTGCACAACCGCGCCGCGCTCGGCGCCTTTGCCGCACTGGCGCTGCTGCTGCCGGCGTGCTGGGCCTGGCGGATCGGCTGGGGCTCGGCCGCGCCTTTGGCGGTGGTGCTGGCGCTGGGCGGCTGGCTCAGCGGGCTGGCCGTGACTCAGCTCTACAAGATCGTCGCGTTTTTAAGCTGGCTCGCGCACTTTGGACCCCGGCTCGGGCGCGGGCGCGTCCCGCGCGTGCAGGACCTGGTGGACGAACCCCGTGCGCAAACCTGGTTCGTGCTGTTCTTCGCGGGCAACGGTGTGCTCGCGCTGGGGGCAGCGATTCCGGCGCCGTGGGTGTTCCGGCTCGCGGCCGGGATGTGCGCGCTCGCCACGCTGCTTCTGGCGCGCGAATATCTGGCTGCTTGGCGCCTGGATTACGCCGATCGCGTATGGCTATCCGCGGCGCCCGTGCCAGCGCGTGAGGCGAAGTAATCGTTTGCCATGGCTCGCCGTGCGGTGCCGTGCGGTTTGACCGCATCGGTCGCAGACTTGATTTAAGTCAAAAACCGGCTTGTATCGCGTAATTCGAGGAGTAAGCTCATTGAACTGACGCGGGTTCGGCACGCTCGGGGGTCATAAATTCATGAGCGCACAGAACTGGATCGGGGCGATCACGCTGGTGGGGTTGGCGGCGGTTTCGCTGGGCTTCGTCTACGTGCTGTCGCAAGCCGGACGTACGGCGGACCCGGCGCGCTTGTCCAAGGCGTCCAAAACGGTGCGACGATGGTGGTTCTGGGCCTTGATCGTGCTCGGGATCGGCGTCGCGTGGGGCACCCTGAAGCCGTTTCCGATTCCGCCGCAGTGGAGTCCGCTGCAGGCGGCACAGACGGTGGACGTTGTCGGGCAGCAATGGGCCTGGTCGCTGAGCACGACGCATCTTGCGGCCGGCACGCCGGTCGAATTCCGAGTCACCAGCAGCGACGTCAATCACAGCTTCGCGATCTACGATCCGCAGGGTCACATCGTCATTCAAACCCAGGCGATGCCGGGCTACACCAACAAGCTGCTGTACACCTTTCGCGAGCCGGGCACCTACACGGTGCGCTGCCTCGAATACTGCGGCGTCGCCCACCACGTCATGCAAACCCGGTTCGAAGTGGCCGCCGCGGCCACTGGAGGTCGGCCATGAGCAACGCGCAAGAACTGTATCCGCGCGACGAGGCCCTGGCGCCGCGCGAGCGCAGGGTGTTCACTTTCTACCTCGTTACCGCGCTGGTGGTGTTCGTCCTGATGATGTCGCTGGGCCTGGTCCTGCGCCTGGCGCAGGGCGACTGGCTGACGCTGTCGCCGGCGGTGTTCTATCAGGTGATGACCGCGCACGGGGCCGGCATGGTCGGAACCGTGGCGCTCGCGGCTTGCGCGGTAATGTGGTTCTTTCTGCGCAAGTACGTGCCGCTGAGCACGACGATCTTCGCCGCCAACTATGCGTTGTTCGTGCTCGGCGCGGCGTTGATTCTCGGCTCGATCTTCCTGGGCCGCTACGGCGGGGCCTGGACCTTCCTGTATCCGCTGCCGGTGCATTCGATGGGCTTGTGGAGCCGCAACGCGGCGGTGGTGTTCATGCTCGGCTACCTGTCGATCGGCGTCGGCTTCCTGTTGTTCTATCTCGACGCGATGCGGGCCGTGATCGGGCGCTACGGTAATCTCGGCCGGGCGCTGGGTCTGCAGTGGTTGTTTTCGGGCACGATCGATCCCGAACACCCGAAGACCGTGGTCGCCGGCACGATGGTGATCATCGTCAACTCGATCGGAACGCTGGTCGGCGCGGTGGCCTTGGTGATGTCGATCGTCAACGCCTACTACCCGTCGGCGGTGCTCGACGCCTTGGTGGCAAAAAACCTGATCTACATGTTCGGACACACGTTCATCAACGCCACCATCTACATGGCGGTGATCGCGGTGTATGAGCTGCTGCCGCGCTACAGCGGGCGGCCGTATCCGATCAGCCGGCCGTTTCTGTGGGCGTGGGCGGCGAGCACGGTGTTCGTGCTGACGGTGTACCCGCACCATCTGCTGATGGACTACGTGATGCCGCACTGGGCGCTGGTGGTCGGGCAGATCTTGTCCTACGCCAGCGGGCTGCCGGTGTTCACGGTCACCGCCTACGGCGCGCTGACCAACGTGTACCGATCCGGGATGCGCTGGTCGTTGCCGGCCAAGCTGTTGCTGCTGTCGATGTACGGCTGGGCGGCGGGCATCGTGCCCGCGATCGTCGACGCGACGATCCGCGTCAACCGCGTGATGCACAACACCATGTGGGTGCCGGGGCATTTCCATTTCTACCTGCTGCTCGGCGTGCTGCCGATGGTGCTGGCGCTGATGTTCCACGTCGTCGAGCGCGGCAAGCGACCCGCGCAGCGGTCGGCCAGCGAACGGCTCGGGTTCCCGGCCTACTGGATCGGCGGGCTGGCGTTCGTCACCGCCTTTCTGGCCGGAGGCTACGCCAGCGAGCCGCGGCGTTTCGCCGCGCACCTGCCGGCCTGGCTGCCTTATGACCGCTGGGGCTCGATCGCCGCGCTGCTGGTGATCGCCGCGATGCTGGTGTTTACCACGCGCATCGTCGGCGGCTTGTTGCGGACGCCGGCCGATGCCGCCGTGGCGGACCCTGGCCGCTAGCGCGGCGGTCCTGATCGCCGGCGGCGCGGCGCTCGCCGCCGCCAGCGACGGGTTTCAGGCGTTCACCACCGCCACCGCGCTGCGCGTTGCGGTTCGCGCGCATCCGGTGCGCATCCCGGCGACGGTGCGGCTCGAGACGCACAAGTCGCGCCGCATCGCTCTTTCCGACCTGCGCGGCAAGTGGCTGCTGGTGGATTTCATCTACACGCGCTGCCCGACGTACTGCGTCGCGCTGGGCGCCACCTTCGCGCAGTTGCAGGACCGGCTCGCAGCGCCGATCGCCGCGGGCCGGCTGGTCCTGCTCAGCGTCAGCGTCGATCCCGACCACGACACGCCGCAGCGTCTGGCCGCCTACCTGGCGCGCGCGCACGACCGCGGCGCGGGCTGGATCGCCGCGCGGCCGCTCGGCGTGCAGGATCTGCGCCGGCTCGAGCGCGGTTTCGGCGTCACCGTCACGCCCGATCCGCTCGGCGCTTATGCCCACAGCGTGGCGGTCTATCTGGTCGATCCGCAAGGGCGGCTGGTCGAGATCCTGGACGCGGCGGATGCCGACGTCGTGGCGCACGCGCTGGACTCCCGCCTGCGATCATGAGCCGTCATTGGCGGGCCGCCTTATTATTCGCGCTGTTGCTGCTGCCACCGATCCGCAAGGCGCTGGAAGCCAGCATGACGTGGCAGATGTTGGCGCAGATACCGCTGCTGGCGCTGGCCGGTGCCTGGCTGGGCGCAGCGGTTCCGCCGCGGCTGCGCGCCGCAATCGATCCGTGGAACCGGCACGGCGTCACCGGCCTGCTGCTGGCGACACTGACCGCCGCGTTCTGGATGCTGCCGCGCACGCTGGATGCCGCCGGCACGCGCGCGACCGTCGATCTGGCCAAGTACCTTTCGGTGTCGCTTTTGCTCGGCCTGCCGCTGGCGCTGTCCTGGCCCCGCGCCGGCTTCGTCGTCAGGGGTGTGTTCGTGCTTGAGCTGATCGCCACCTGCTTCCGCCTGGGCTGGTTGTATCTGGCCACGCCGGTGCGCTTGTGCACGATCTATCCGTTCAGCGACCAGCGGCGTCTGGGCGAATACCTGATCGCATTGGGCGTCGCGCTGGTGGTGTGGATTGCGGGGAAGTTGTTCTGGGGCGGTGTCGGTCGCCGCCGGCCGCAGCCAGTGTTCACCGCGCGGGGGGCTTGGCGAAATGCCGGTACAAATCCTGCTCCTCGCGCGCGTGATGGTGTTCCAGCACCCCTTTCAAGGTTTTTTCGCGCTCGATGAGCGCGATGCGAAAGTCGGCCGTGCGCGCTCTTGGTGCAGCCTCTAATTCGTGCGCGACGGCTGCGGCCAGCTCTAGAATCCGCCGGTGCTCCAACCGGTACACCCGCACCGGCCAGCGCAGCGGCCAGCCCTGGGTTTCGGCCTCGGCCAGCCAGGATTCCTCGACCTCGATGTGGGCAGCCAAGCGCTCGCGGTAACGCCGCCAACGTTGCGCCGCCCAGTCGAAGCGCGCATCCACCAGCGCGCGCTGGTGGCGCTGCATCAGGCGCTCCAGCCGCCGGTGTTCGCGCGCGAGCGCGACCGCATTGGCCGGTGCGGTCATAGGTGCGCCGTGTGATGCAGGCCGAGCGGATTCAGAATATCGATCAGCGGGCCGCGCACGGTGATTAGGTGCCGGTCCGAAAGCGCGCGCAGCGCGCGCGACAAGGTTTCGGGCGCAAGCCCGAGTTGACCGGCGATCAGCGTCTTGCGGGTCGGCAGTCGGACGCGACAACTCGCAGCGGTGCCGTTGGGCACCAGCCCGAGCAGGTAGCGGGCAACGCGCGCCTGGGTGCCGTGCAGGCTCAAAGCTTCGATCTCGTCCCAGTGCGCGTGGATGCGCGCGACCATCTGCGCCATCACCACTCGGCAGGTGTCGAAGGATTGGCGCAACAGATCCAGGTAGGCTTCGCGGCCGACCGCCGCCAGCAGGCTGGCCGATACCGCCTGCGCGTGCACCGGGTAGCGCGGCGGCTCGATGAACAACACGCTTTCGGCGAAGCTTTGGCCGCTCTTGACCAAGCGCATGATCTTCTCCAGACCGGTCGCCGAGTCGCGGTACAGTTTGATGCTGCCCGAGCAGACTACGAAGAACGTCTCGGCCGGCTCGTTCTGCGCGAACAAGCGTTGGCCCGCGGCCAAGCGCAGCACCTGGGTTGCCGACCCCAGATGCCGCCACTGCGCGTCGGACAGCGCGGCGAAGAGATAGTGCCGGCGCAGGTTGTGCTCGATCACGGCGTCCAGCGCGTGATGAGTTCTATCCATCGTAATGACGGTTCGCGTTTGATCGCGGTCAAGGCTAGCACGCCGGCGCATGCCTAAACTGCAGTGTGGGATTGAACTGGAAGCCTGCCGTGACCCACGTCGTCACCGAAAACTGCATCAAGTGCAAGTACACCGACTGCGTCGAGGTGTGCCCGGTGGATTGCTTCCACGAAGGACCGAATTTCCTGGTGGTCGACCCGCAGGAGTGCATCGACTGCACGCTGTGCGTGGCCGAGTGCCCGGCGCTGGCGATCTTCGCCGAAGACGACGTGCCGGAGGATCAGCGGCGTTTCTTCGCGATCAACGCTGAGCTGTCGCGGCGCTGGCCGGTGATCGTCCAGAAAAAGAATCCGCTGCCGGGCGCCGAAACCTGGGACGGTGCCCCCGGCAAGCTGCCGTTGCTCGATCGCGGCGCGGCTCAGCCCGGGGCTGCCGGCGACGATGCGCCGCGCAACAGCAGCGCTCCAGTGGCGAGCAAGTAGATCAGGTAGGCCAGCGTCCAGGCCACGGCGGCGGCCGGCCACAGCGCCGGCTGGCCCGACAGCCGCAACAAAGCCGCCGCACTCGGCAGCAGGAAGGCGAGCGCCAGCCAGCGGTTGGCGGCGATCGTCGCGCCGCTGTGGCCCTGCGTCACGCGCGTCATCATCGCCACCGACAGCGTGCCGAGCGCGCCGACGGTGATCGCGTGCAGGGTCTCAGTCTCCGGCCGCGCCAACGCGCCGACCAGGGCGGCGCCGCGCAGCGCCATACCGGCGGCCAGCCACAGGTAACCCAGGTGCAGCGGCCACAGCATCGACTCGCCCCCGCTACGCCAGCCGCGCCAGTGCAGCATGCGCGCCAGCGCCGCCGCGGCGAGCAGCAGCCACCACAGCCCGCGCAGCGATGCCGATGCGCCGGCCACGTCCAGCACCAGCGCCAGCGCCGCGCCGAGGTTGACCGCCAGCGCCGGCGTCCGGCGGTCCATCGCGCCGATGCCGGGCAGGCGCCGTACGGTGAAGAACGGGATCACGCGACCGCCGATGGCCAGCATCAGCAGCGTCAGCCAGTCCACGGTCCAGATCAACGCGCGCGAGGCCAGCGCCGCGTCGCCGGCTGCGCCGACGAAGAAGCTTATATCCAGCCCCGCATAGACGGCGAGCAGCGCGATGACGAAATAGTTGCGGCGGTTTTGCGTGGCCATGACGACCTGCGCCATCGCCACGACGAGACCCAGCAGATAGCCGAGTTCGCAGGCAGCCGCAAACCACATGGGCGCTGGGGTCAGCAGCGCGATGCGCGCGCCGAGCCAAGCCGTCACCAGCAGCGTCAGCGTGCGCGGACCGACCGGTGTGCGGCCGGTCCAGTTGGCTACCGCGGTCAGCAGAAAACCGCCGATCAGCGCGCCGGCGAAACCGAACAGCATCTCGTGGCCGTGCCACAGCAGCGGCGGCAGGGCGGACTCGGGCAGCCATCCCAGGTGCAAAAACGTACCCCAGGCCAGCATGCCGAGGCTGGCGAACGCCGCCGCGGCGAAAAACAGCGGGCGGAACGGCTGCATCCGGCGGGCGCTGGCGCTCGCGTGCAACGTCATCGTGTGGCTCGACATCTCGGGTTCGGGCGTTGGCGTGCAACGCAGTTTCGGCGGTGCCGGCCGACCTCGCCTTGACGGTCGTCAAGACTGCCGTGACATCGCAGTACGATCGACGCCGGCCGAGTCCCGTCATGGGCGCGGGCACGATGGGTCGTCTCCATCAACCGCGCGCACGCGCGTGCTCGCGGCCGGCGCTCGACACGGTCCACCAGGTCCGAGGGCGGTCAGGCGTCGGGGTGAAGCTCCAGCGAGCGCATCGCATCCACCGCCGCCTCCCACGCGCCTTCGGCGCACAGGCCGCTGAGGCGCGCGTCCTCGTGGGCGCGCAGCGCCACATCGATCAGCGCCCGGCGGATGCCTTCGACGTTGTCGCGGGTCATGGCGGTAGTCTAGCGCGCGAGCGCGGCACGGGCCGGGGTGGGCGACGAAAGCAGGCCCGGCGCCGACCGCCTGCCGCGGATCAGGTTCAGGATCGCAGCGTTGGCGCCCGCCCACCGGCGCCAACGGGCAGGCGCGGCCAGCCGAGCGCGTCGCTGAACAGGTTGGCCGGAGTCGAGGCGGAACGCTGGCCGACCCAGCCGACGGCGACGCCGTAGACCAGGTGCGCCAGATACACGGTCAGCGGGAAGCGGATCGGCGCGAACTCCTGCCCGAAGGCGCCTGCGCCGATGATGTTCATCACCGGGCCGAGCATGAAGACGGTGGCGATCGCGAGAGCATAGAGCACGCCGACCCACCAGCGCTGGCGGCCGATCACCGCGAAGTAGATGAACGCGAAGCCGATGCCGTTCCAGAAGTGGACACCCCAGCCCAGGAGATTCGACAGCCAGTCGGGGCCCTGCATGAAGCGGTCGGTCAGCAGCACGCCGATCAGCATCGGCAGTGAACCCGGCATGCCGTGGAAGACGCGAAAGCCGGTGGCGCGCACGACCTCCATGACTGCGGTGCCCAGCAGGCCGGCGACGATCGCCAAACGGCCCGCCGCCGCCAGCCGTCGCCAGCTCATCCGGGAGGCGATGACCGCCAGCGCGATCCACGCCAGCAGTGCCGGCAGGATTGCGCGGCTGCCCAGCGCATGCAACGTGGTTGCGCCAGTGGCGGAATAGTCGAAGGCCAGCGGCGATACTGCGGCAGCGGCCAGCGCCATCGCGGTGGCCAACGCCTCACCGAACGACAGCTTGTGGAGCTTGATCATCGCTGGCTGGCTTCTTTCATGGACTCGTGCGTGGATGGAACCGGGGCGTGGGCGTGTACGCCCGCGCACGCCCCGCGCCGGTTACCGGGTGGCGGTCTTGGCGATCATGTCGAGCTTCATGTCGAGCATGTGCCCCATCTTCGAGAAACCCGGCGAGACCTGATCCAACTGGTCGGAAGGTTTGAAGTAGCCGACGTAGGTCTTGCCGTGATCCGACCAGACGTAGATCCGTGCCGGCAGTACCGCGCCGGCCGCCGGGTCCATGTCGAAAGCCTGCTTGCCCATCTGCGGATTGCCGACCAGGAAGCTTTCGGCGCCGGCGAGCCGAAGTCCGGTCATCGACAGCACCCTGGCCTGGTTGATGTCGCCCATCACCATCATCTTGTTGCTGCTGACCGCTTCTTTGAGGGCACTGACTGTGGCGTCGAAGTCGTGCTGCGACTCGATTTTGACGAAACCGTCACTATTCGCGAAAGCCGGAGCGGTCATCAGCCAGGCTGCAGCCAGGCTGACGCCGAGCAACAGGGGGGTGAGCAGGTTTTTTCCAAAATTCGCTTTTTTCATACTGCGTGTACTCCATCAATCAGGGGTCGAAAAGTGCCGCAGAGTGCCGAGTGCCGCGGTTCAACGATGACGTCCACGGAGGATGACATCCATGGGGCACCGGCAGAGCGGACGGTGTTGCACGCGACATCATGCCGCGACGCAACATAGAGACGTAAAACCGGAAAAAAGGTTCACATAAACCGCGGCGCGCTTGCGGCTGCGACGGTGTCCGGAGCCACCGCCGTCAGTGCTGGAGTCAGCGATGCGCGGGCCGACCCGCGCGAGCACGTCTCCACTCCGGGTCGATAACGCCGGCGTCGCCATCCGGGTTCCGCGCATCGGGCGGTTACGACGTCGGCAAGGTTTCTGGATACCGGCTCCGATCGCCCATCAAGCGGATTTCCGCCCGTCTCCGGCGACAGTGACTTGAGGGAGCTTCCGGCCGCCGGTCAGAACCTGGATATAGTACGACCTCAAGTTCTGGTTTCCGGCAGCGCCAATCGTGGACATCGAGGCCCCGTGTCACCGCGTTCGGCTTTGGTTTGTGCCCGTGTTCGCGGCGTTGATCGCCGGCAGCCTGATCGTAGGAGCGCTCTGGATCGCCGATCGGGCGCCGACGCTGGCTGCGGTGGAGTCCGAAATCCGCGCCTGGGGCATCTGGGGTCCCTTGGCGAGTTTGGTCCTGGCGGCGGCGCACGCTTTCGTGCCGTTCCCGCTGGAAGCGCTGGCGCTGGCCAACGGCATGCTGTTCGGCTTCGGCGAAGGTCTGGCGCTGACCTGGTTCGGATCGATGGTCGGCGCCGTGCTGTCCTGGGCGCTTGCGCGTCTGGCCGGTGCTTTCGTGCGGTGGCGTTTGCTGACCCCCAAGCAGCGCGCGCTGGTCGAGGCCTGGCGCGCGCGGCACGGCATCCGCGTGCTGCTGGCCGCGCGCTTCATGCCGGCCGTGTCCTTCAGTCTGGTCAACTACCTCGCGGGACTCGCCGGGGTGCGCGCATGGCCGTTTGTGTGGACCACGGCGCTGGGCATTCTGCCGGTGACGGCGCTGGTGGTCGGTGTCGGGTCCGGTGTGTTGGGGCGCACCAACAGCCGCGGCATGGTGGCCGCCACCGCCTTGCTGGCGATCATCCCGTTTCTGCCGGTGCTCTGGCGGTTAGCCCGACGACGCTTGGCTGCGCGCCACGCGCCGGCTGCCGGCGAAATCCCAGAAGCTGGCCGCAACCAAGCCGATCAGGCCGAGCGTGGAAGCCAGCGGGTGAATATACAGGCCGATTACCGCCAGCACGCCGCCGGCCACGCCCAGG
>JAGWMX010000094.1 GCA_028871525.1 Gammaproteobacteria bacterium | reverse complement strand
CGACGGCACGATGATCGGCTCGCCGTTGGCCGGCGACAGGATGTTGTTGGTGCTCATCATCAGCACCCGCGCCTCGAGCTGGGCTTCCAGCGACAGCGGCACGTGCACCGCCATCTGGTCGCCGTCGAAGTCGGCGTTGAACGCGGTACAGACCAGCGGATGCAGCTGGATCGCCTTGCCCTCGATCAGCACCGGTTCAAATGCTTGAATACCCAAACGGTGAAGAGTCGGCGCACGGTTGAGCAGCACCGGATGTTCGCGAATGCACTCCTCGAGGATGTCCCACACCACCGCCTCTTCGCGCTCGACCATTTTCTTGGCGGCCTTGATCGTGGTCGCCAGACCCTTGCGCTGCAGCAGGCTGAATACGAACGGCTTGAACAGCTCCAGCGCCATCTTCTTCGGCAGACCGCACTGGTGCAGCTTCAGCGTCGGACCGACCACGATGACGCTGCGGCCGGAGTAGTCGACGCGCTTGCCGAGCAGGTTCTGCCGGAAACGCCCCTGCTTGCCCTTGATCATGTCGGCCAGCGACTTCAGGGCGCGCCGGTTGGTGCCGGTGATCGCGCGGCCGCGGCGGCCGTTGTCGATCAGCGCGTCGACCGACTCCTGCAGCATGCGCTTTTCGTTGCGCACGATGATGTCCGGCGCGGTCAGCTCCAGCAGCCGCTTCAGGCGGTTGTTGCGGTTGATGACGCGACGGTACAGGTCGTTCAGATCGGAAGTGGCGAAGCGGCCGCCGTCCAGCGGCACCAGCGGACGCAGATCCGGCGGCAGCACCGGCAGCACCGTCAGGATCATCCACTCCGGCCGGTTGCCGGAGGCGATCAGGTATTCGATCAGCTTCAGCCGCTTGCCGAGCTTCTTGATCTTGGTGTCGGAACCAGTGGCGTTGATCTCCTCGCGCAGCTTGGCCGCTTCCTTGTGCAAGTCGATGCCTTTCAGCAGATCGTGGACGGCCTCGGCGCCCATGCGCGCGTCAAAGTCATCGCCGTATTTCTCGACCGCGTTTAAGTAGTCTTCCTCGGTCAGCAACGTGCCGCGCTCCAGCGGCGTCAGGCCCGGATCGACGACGATGTGCGCCTCGAAGTACAGCACCCGCTCGATGGCACGCAGCGGCATATCCAGCAGCAGGCCGATGCGGGAAGGCAGCGATTTCAAAAACCAGATGTGCGCCACCGGCGAGGCCAGATCGATGTGGCCCATGCGCTCGCGGCGCACCTTGGCCACCGTGACCTCGACGCCGCACTTCTCGCACACCACGCCGCGATGCTTGAGGCGCTTGTACTTGCCGCACAGGCATTCGTAGTCTTTGATCGGCCCAAAGATCTTGGCGCAGAACAGACCGTCGCGCTCCGGCTTGAAAGTCCGGTAGTTGATGGTCTCCGGCTTCTTGACTTCACCGTAGCTCCAGGAGCGGACAGTCTCCGGCGAGGCCAGCGAGATCTTGATTGCGTCGAAGTCCTCGAATTCTTCCGGGGCCTTCATCAGGTTGAAGAAATCTTTCATCGCTATCTCCGCATTACCGCAGTTCGTGAGGAGTGAAAGGGCGGGTCCAGCGCATCGCGCTCGCCCGACGCCCGCACCAGGCGCCTCACGTCACTAGCTCTGCTCCAGCTCGATATTCAATCCAATCGAGCGGATTTCCTTGACCAGCACGTTGAACGACTCGGGCATGCCTGCGGTCATCTTGTGGTCGCCGTCGACGATGTTCTTGTACATCTTGGTACGGCCGGCGGTGTCGTCGGACTTGACCGTCAGCATCTCCTGCAGCGTGTAGGCGGCGCCGTAGGCTTCCAGCGCCCACACCTCCATCTCGCCAAAACGCTGGCCGCCGAACTGCGCCTTGCCGCCCAGCGGCTGCTGGGTGACCAGCGAGTACGGGCCGGTGGAGCGCGCATGCATCTTGTCGTCGACCAGATGGTTGAGCTTCAACATGTACATGTAGCCCACCGTCACCTGCCGGGAGAACGGATCGCCGGTGCGGCCGTCAATCAACCTGGCCTGACCGGTCTTGGGCAGACCGGCCAATTCCAGCAGCTCCTTCATCTCGCTCTCAGAGGCGCCGTCAAACACCGGCGTAGCCATCGGCAAGCCGTCGGTCAGGTTGCGCGCCAGCGCCACCAGTTCGTCGTCGCCGAGACTGTCCAGATCGACCCGCGCCGCACCCTTGCTGGCATAGGCCTTGTTCAGGAACTTGCGCAGCTCCGTCACCGCTTTCTGCTGGCGGAGCATCTCGTCGATCTTGCGGCCGATGCCCTTGGCCGCCCAGCCGAGATGCACTTCCAGCAGCTGGCCGATGTTCATACGGCTGGGCACACCCAGCGGATTGAGCACGATGTCCACCGGTGTGCCGTCCTCGAGGTGCGGCATGTCCTCGACCGGCACGATCTGGCTGATCACGCCCTTGTTACCGTGGCGGCCGGCCATCTTGTCGCCCGGCTGCACGCGGCGCCTGACCGCCAGGTACACCTTGACCATCTTCAGCACGCCGGGCGACAGTTCGTCGCCGGCGGTGATCTTGCGTTTTTTCGACTCGAAACGGCGATCGAACTCGGCCCGCTGATCCTTGAGCTGCTTGCCGGCCAGCTCCAGCTGCTGCTGCGCCAGCTCGTCGTGCAGGCGGATCTCGAACCAGCGCTCGCGCGATTCGCCGCGCTCGCCGGCAAGGTGATCCAGGTAGTCGGCGGTGATCTTATCGCCCCTCTTCAGCGGTCGCGGTCCGCCGTCGGCGGTCTTGCCAAGCAACAGCCGGCGCACGCGGTGGTAGATGTCGTCTTCGAAAATGCGCAGCTGATCGTTCAAATCCTTGCGCACCTGTGCCAGCTCGCTCTCCTCAATCGACAGCGCGCGCTTGTCTTTCTTGACCCCCTCGCGGGTGAACACGCGCACGTCGATCACAGTGCCGTCCATACCGGCCGGCACTCGCAGGCCGGTGTCTTTCACGTCGCTGGCCTTCTCGCCGAAGATCGCGCGCAGCAGCTTCTCTTCCGGCGTCAACTGGGTCTCGCCCTTCGGCGTGACCTTGCCGACCAGGATGTCGCCGGCCTTGACTTCGGCGCCGATGTAGACGATGCCGGATTCATCGAGCTTGCGCAGCGCCGCCTCGTTGACATTCGGGATGTCGGCGGTGATCTCCTCGGCGCCGAGCTTGGTCTCGCGCGCCACGCAGGTCAGCTCTTCGATGTGGATGGTGGTGAAACGGTCTTCCTCGACCACGCGCTCCGACAGCAGGATCGAATCCTCGAAGTTGTAGCCGTTCCAGGGCATGAACGCGACCATGATGTTCTGGCCCAGTGCCAACTCGCCAAGATCGGTGGAGGGGCCATCCGCCAGCACGTCGCCTCTGGCGACCACGTCGCCCGGCTGGACGATCGGCTTCTGATTGATGCAGGTATTCTGATTACTGCGGGTGTATTTGATCAGGTTGTAGATATCCACGCCCGGCTCACCGGCGACGGTTTCGTCGTCGTTGACGCGGATGACGATGCGCGCGGCATCGACCTTGTCCACCAGGCCGCCGCGCCTGGCGGTGATCGCCACGCCGGAATCGATCGCCACGCGGCGCTCCATGCCGGTACCGACCAGCGGCTTCTCGGTGCGCAACGTCGGCACCGCCTGGCGCTGCATGTTGGCGCCCATCAGCGCGCGGTTGGCATCGTCGTGTTCCAGGAACGGAATCAGCGCCGCGGCCACCGACACGATCTGCCGCGGCGAAACGTCCATGAACTGGACCTTGTCCGGCGGCATCATCGTGAACTCGTTGGCGAAGCGCACCGACACCAGATCGGCCTTGAAACGGCCCCTGGCGTCGAGCTCGGAATTGGCCTGGGCGATGACGTAGCGGCCTTCCTCGATCGCCGACAGGTATTCAATCTCGTCGGTGACGCGGCCGTCGATCACCTTGCGGTAGGGCGTTTCCAGAAAGCCGTAGTCGTTGGTGCGCGCGTACACGGCCAGCGAATTGATCAGACCGATGTTCGGGCCTTCCGGCGTCTCGATCGGGCAGACGCGGCCGTAGTGGGTCGGATGCACGTCGCGCACCTCGAACCCGGCACGCTCGCGGGTCAGGCCGCCGGGGCCCAACGCCGACACCCGGCGCTTATGGGTGACCTCGGACAGCGGGTTGTTCTGATCCATGAACTGCGACAACTGGCTGGAACCGAAAAATTCCTTGATCGCCGCCCCGACCGGCTTGGCGTTGATCAGATCCTGCGGCGTCAGATTCTCGGCCTCGGCCAGCGCCAGGCGCTCGCGCACCGCACGCTCGACCCGCACCAGCCCGGTGCGGAACACGTTTTCCGCCATCTCGCCGACCGCGCGCACGCGGCGGTTGCCGAGGTGATCGATGTCGTCGGTGGTCTGCTCGCCGTTACGGATGGCGATGATCTCGCGGATCACGTCGACGATGTCCGAGGTTTCGCCAAGCTCGGCGACGAGCGCCGCGGCCATCCCATCCTTGGTCAGCGAACTGAAGTATTGATGGTCGTACAGCACGCCCGGGCCGACGACCGCGTCGCGGCGCAGGCGGCGGTTGAACTTCATGCGGCCGACCGCCGACAGATCGTAGCGCTCGGGGCTGAAGAACAGGCCGTGGAACAAGCTTTCGGCGGCGTCCTTGGTCGGCGGCTCGCCGGGGCGCATCATCCGATAGATTTCGACCAGCGCTTCCAGCCGCGTGCGCGCCGGATCGATGGCCAGCGTGGTCGCAATGTAGGGTCCCTTGTCGAGATCGTTGACATACAGCGTCGGCAATTCGGTGATGCCGGCCCCGCGCAGCTTCGGCAGCAGTTCTTCGGTGACCTCTGAGTTGGCCGCGGCCAGCACCTCGCCGCTGTCCGCGGCGACCAGATCGCGCGAGATGATCTTGCCGATCAGGTATTCGTCCGGAACGTCGAGGTGATCGAGCCCGGCCTCCTGGATCAGGCGGATGTGGCGGGCGGTGATCAGCTTGCCCTGCTCGACCAGCACCTGACCGCCGCTGCGGATGTCGAACTGCGCCTTCTCGCCTTTGAGCCGCTCCGGCACCAAGCGCAATTTGGCGCCGTCGGGCTGCAGGTCGAACACGTTGAGTTCGTGGAACAGTTCCAGCATCTGCTGGCTGTCATAACCCAGGGCGCGCAGCAGGATCGTCGCCGGCAGCTTGCGGCGCCGATCGATGCGCACGTAGAGATTGTCCTTGGGGTCGAACTCGAGATCCAGCCAGGAACCGCGGTAGGGAATGATGCGCGCCGAATACAGCAGCTTGCCGGAGGAATGTGTCTTGCCCTTGTCGTGGTCGAAGAACACGCCCGGCGAGCGGTGCAGCTGCGACACGACGACGCGCTCGGTGCCGTTGATGATGAAGGTGCCGTTGTCGGTCATCAGCGGCACCTCGCTCATGTAGACCTCCTGTTCCCGCATCTCCTTGATTTTCTTTTCCTTGGATTCGCGGTCGTAGATCACCAGCTTGGTCTTGACCTTGAGCGGTGCGGCATACGTCAGACCGCGCACCCGGCACTCCTTCTCGTCGAACATCGGCTCTTCCAGCCGATAGGAGACATACTCCAAGGCTGCGGCGCCGTTATAGGACACCATCGGAAACACCGACTCCAGCGCCGCATGCAGCCCCACCGCCAGACGCTGGCCCGGCGACGTGCCGGCCTGCAGGAACAACCGATAGGAGTCGATCTGCGTGGCCAGCAGATAGGGCACTTCCAATGTCTCGACCTGCTTGCGGAAGTCCTTGCGGATGCGTTTTTTTTCAGTAAACGAGTAAGACATGGGAGCCTCGACAGCCTGCGTGTGAATCGGTTAATTCAGTACTTCAAGAAATCACCAACGCGACAGGGCAAGCGGCGCATGCGACGCCGCAGCCCATGTCGCGAAATCCCTTCGCTACGCTCGGGATGATTGATCTTCGCCAGCGAAAATCAATCACTTGACCTCCACCTTGGCGCCGGCGTCTTCGAGCTTCTTCTTGATCGCCGCAGATTCGTCCTTGTTGACGCTTTCCTTGACCGTCGCCGGCACGCCCTCGACCAGATCCTTGGCTTCCTTGAGGCCAAGCCCGGTGATCTCGCGGATCACCTTGATCACGCCGACCTTGTTGTCACCGAAGGAGGTCATCGTCACGGTGAACTCGGTCTGCTCCTCGACTGCCGCGGCGGCGCCGGCGGTGCCCGCCGCCGCCGCCGCGGCGACCGGGGCCGCAGCCGAGACGCCGAATTTGTCTTCCATCATCTTGACCAGCTCGACGATGTCCATTACCGACTTCTCGGCGATGGCGTCGAGAATTTCCTGATTCGAAAGTGCCATGTCTTGCGTCCTCTGAATAAAAACGATGTGGTGTTAAAAGCCCGTACGTTGCGAAAAATCAACGAGACCGCGAATTACGTCGCCTGGCGAGCGTCGGCGACCGCCTTGACGGTGCGCACGAACTTGGCAGTCGGCTCGGCCACGGTGCGCACGAACTTTGCGATCGGCGCCTGCAGGACGCCCATCAACAACGCCAGCGCCTGCTCCCTGGACGGCAGACTGGCCAATCGATCGAGATCGGTCGGGCCATAAAGCTGCCCGCCGACGGCGACCGCCTTGACCACCAGCTTTTCATGTTCGCGGACGAAATCCTTGAGCACGCGGCCGACAGCGCCTGGGTCATCGAGCGAGAAACCAAGCACCAACGGGCCGATCAGCGCCGAATCCATGCATGCGAATTCCGTGCCCTGAAGCGCCCGCTTGGCCAACGTGTTCTTCACCACGTGCAGGTAGATGCCGTTGTCCCGGGCCTGCCTGCGCAACAGATCGAACTCGCCAGCCGTCAGCCCCCGATACTCCGCCGCCACCGCCGATAACGCGCGGCTTGCGACTTCGTTGACCTCCGCCACCAGGGCCTTTTTGTCTTCGAACATCATTGCCATTTGAGACAACCTCTCCTGGTGTGCTGCGTTTGAACCCACAAGGACGGGCACGCAGCCCGCCCCCGACTCACGGGGCCCACGGGACCGCCCCGTGGATCGCCACCGTCTGCGTAAGCGGCTCTAAAGCCTTTGAGCCTCGCGGCGCTTACGGTCTTCGACAGTGCGGCTTTCACCACACAGCCTCAGATACTTCCTGACACAGGCCGGAAACCCCGGCCGCCTGCCACATAACACCGTGGCTGACCAACGGCTCCTGATCCGTGCCCCTGTCACTCCGGCAACGAGGCGACATCGATCCGGATCCCCGGACCCATCGTCGTGCTGACCGTCACCTTCTTGATGAACTGGCCCTTCGATGAAGCCGGCTTGAGCCGGCGGATATCCCGCAGCACCGCGGCGAGGTTTTCCACCAGCCTGGCGTCGTCAAAATCCGCCGCACCGATCGCGCAGTGGACAATGCCCGCCTTGTCGGTGCGAAACTTCGCCATGCCCGCCTTAGCGTTGCCCACGGCCTCGGCGAGGTTCGGCGTCACCGTGCCGGTCTTCGGATTCGGCATCAGGCCGCGCGGGCCGAGGAGCTGGCCGAGACCGCCGACCACACGCATCGCTGCCGGTTCGGCGATGACCACCTGATAGTTCAAATCGCCTTCCTTCATCTTCGCCGCAAGATCCTCCATTCCGACCGCGTCGGCACCGGCTGTCCTGGCTTCTTCAGCCTTGGCGCCCTGTGCGAACACCGCCACCCGCACGGTTTTGCCGGAACCATGCGGCAGCACGGTGGAGCCGCGGACGTTCTGGTCAGACTTCTTGGCGTCGATGCCGAGATTGACCGCAATGTCCACCGACTCGCGGAACTTGGCATTGGCACATTCCTTGAGCAGACGAATCGCTTGCTCCAGCGGATAGGTCTTGCCCAACTGAAGTTTTTCAGCGAACTGCTTCGCGCGTTTGGTCGTCGCCATCACGCGCCCTCCACTTCCACGCCCATGCTGCGGGCGGAGCCGGCGATCACCCGCACTGCGGCCTCGATGCCGCCGGCATTGAGGTCCGGCCACTTAGTCTTGGCGATTTCCTCGAGCTGCTTGCGATTGATGCGCCCGACTTTCTTGGAATTCGGCGTCGGGCTGCCGGATTCGATTCCCGCTGCTTTCTTGATCAGTACGCTAGCCGGTGGCGTTTTGGTGATGAAGGTGAAGCTGCGATCCGAATAGACGGTGATCACCACCGGAATCGGCAGCCCTGGCTCGAGCTTCTGTGTCGCGGCGTTGAACGCCTTGCAGAACTCCATGATGTTGACGCCGTTCTGACCCAACGCCGGACCGACCGGCGGACTCGGGTTGGCCTTGCCCGCCGGTATCTGCAACTTGACGTACGCCTGGATTTTCTTGGCCACGCACTAGACTCCAAAGTGGGTGCAAACGCCTCGCGGCTCCCCAGTGATGCCATCGCAGAGAAACATCTTCTCTGCGCCAACGAATCGATCAGGCGGACACCTGAATCAAACTCACTTCTGCCGTCCATGGCGCGACTTCGCGCCTCCCGGGTATCCTGCCCGTCCATCCGTGCCTGGCATTCGCCGACGCACGAAGCGGTGCTTCGTCAGCGCGCGTCCACTCGCCTGCAGCTCGTGGGCTGCCGCTAAACTCGCGCATCCCGCGCTCGCTAAGCAGCCCAGCCCTCCGCATCCTGCTCCGGGCATTCGCCGACGCACGAAGCGGTGCTTCGTCAGCGCGTCTCCACTCGCCTGCAGCTCGTGGGCTGCTGCTAAACTCGCGCATCCCGCGCTCGCTAAGCAGCCCAGCCCTCCGCATCCTGCTCCGGGCATTCGCCGACGCACGAAGCGGTGCTTCGTCAGCGCGTCGGCTCATCCCTTCTCCACCTGCGAGAATTCCAACTCCACCGGCGTGGCGCGGCCGAAAATCAGCACTGCCACCCGCAGCCGGCTCTTTTCATAGTTGACTTCCTCGACAACGCCGGAGAAATCAGCGAACGGGCCATCGACAACGCGCACGGCCTCGCCGGGTTCGTACAATGTCTTCGGTTTCGGCTTTTCGACCGACTCGGTCACCCGGTGCAGGATCTTCTCGGCCTCCTTGTCGGAAATCGGCGCCGGCTTGTCCGGCGTACCGCCGATGAATCCGAGCACTTTCGGCGTTGACTTGACCAAGTGCCAAGTCTGGTCGTTCATCTCCATCTGCACCAGCACATAGCCAGGGAAGAACTTGCGTTCGGTGGTGCGACGCACGCCATCCTTGACCTCGACCACTTCCTCGGTCGGCACCAGAATATCGCCGAACTGATCCTGCAGCCCGGCGCGGGCGATGCGCTCGCGCATCGCTTTCATCACACTGTTTTCGTACTGCGAATAGGCATGTACGACGTACCAGTGCTTGGCCATCACGCCATTCCTCCGCTGAGGTGATGCACGCCGAACAGCAACACCCAATCGACGAACCAAAGGAACAGTGCGGTAAGCAGCACGACGCCAGCGACGAACAGCGTGACCTGCACACTCTCCTGCCGCGTCGGCCAGACGACTTTGCGCATCTCCACGCGCGCGCCAAGCAGGTACGACCACGCCAGCCGGCCAAGCTGCGTATGATAACCGCAGGCGATGCCGCCGGCCACGCAGGCGAACAGAATGCCCAGCCGCGGCAGCTGGCCCAGCCGGCGGTCGAAGTAATAGAATGCGAACAGCCCGCCGGCCAGCAGCAGCACCGCCACAGCGAGCAACGGCGTGTCCAGACGGGACGCGGTGCTTTCGGTTTGGGGTTCCATCCGTTCTCGATCAAGGCGGCTTCGAACGCCGGCAACTGGCAGGGCAGGAGGGTCTCGAACCCCCAACCTGCGGTTTTGGAGACCGCCGCTCTACCAATTGAGCTACTGCCCTAGGCCGCGCGCGAACTTAAGCGGTAAATTATAGCGGTCGTGGTGCGGCGATGTAAACTCTCTCTCACTCTCACTCAGAAACAAGCGCGTTAATCTTACTGGCGCTGCTTGCGGGCAGTTACTGCAGAATCTTTGTCACGACACCGGCGCCGACGGTCTTGCCGCCCTCGCGGATGGCAAAGCGCAAGCCCTCTTCCATCGCGATCGGATTGATCAGCTCCACCGTCACGTTAACGTTGTCGCCCGGCATCACCATCTCCGCGCCCT
>JAGWMX010000007.1 GCA_028871525.1 Gammaproteobacteria bacterium | reverse complement strand
GGCAAGGCGCGCCGACGAGGCATATCGGCCATATGGCGAGGAGGCGCAACGCCGCCAGGCGCGAAAAAGACCGGCGAGTTCGCATGCGAATTTCTGAGACGGGACACTAGACCAGCGCCAGCACCAGACCGGCGAAGATGACCGCGCCGAAGCGATTGTTGTCGAGGAAGGCGCTGAAGCATTCCGCCGGTTCGCGGTTCTTGATGAGCCGCTGCTGGCGCGCCGCCAGCAGCGCAGCGATGGCCAGGCCGGCGTAGAACGGCCAGCGCAGCTGCTCGCGCCAGCCGAGGGCCGCCAGCACCAGCAGGCAGCCGAGATGGCAAAGACCAACCACCAGCCGGTCGGCGCGACCGAACAGGATCGCGGTTGATTTGACGCCGACCCTGACGTCATCGTCGCGGTCGACCATCGCGTACAGCGTATCGAAGGCGATCACCCACAGGCCGTTCGCCAGCATCAGTGTCCCGGCTTCGCCCCAGTCCACCTGCCCGCGCACCGCTGCGTAGGCCATCGGGATGCCCCAGGAGAAGGCCACGCCGAGCCAGGCCTGCGGCAGTTGCGTGACGCGTTTGGTGAAAGGGTAAATCGCCGCCAGCAGCAGCCCCGGCAGCGCCAGCCGCAGCACCGCGGGACCCAGCGGCCAGGCCACCGCCAGCGCGCCCAGCATCAGCAGCGCGAACAGCGCCAGCGCCTCGGCGGGATGGATGCGCCCGACGGCGAGCGGGCGCTCGCGGGTGCGCGCGATATGACGGTCGAAGCCGCGGTCGGCGTAGTCGTTGATCGCGCAGCCGGCGCTGCGCGTCAGCCAAACGCCGGCAGTGAAGATCGCCAGCAGACGCCAGCCGGGCCAGCCGGCGGCGGCCAGCCACAACGCCCACAACGTCGGCCACAGCAACAGCAGCGCGCCGATCGGCCGCTGCAGGCGCAGCAGGTGCGTGTAATCGACCAGCCGTGCGCGCCAATCGAATGCAGGCATGGAACTCATCGTGCTCCAGCATAGCCGGGCTGTCCGTCGATGGCGGCGACCGGCGGGCCGCGGCTGCATGCCGGCCCGGATCCGGCCGCATCAGACCTGACCATAGCGGGCCGCGTCGCCGATCCAGCGCCGGATCAGTGTCCTCGCGGTGGCCGGGTGATGGGTCAGCCAGTCGTCGGCCAGCCGCTGCAACGAGGGAATCAGCGGGCTGTCGCGCAATGGATCGGCGACTTTCAGGCCGATCAGCCCGGTCTGGCGGCGGCCCAGCAGCTCACCAGGACCGCGCAGCTCCAGATCGCGGCGCGCGATGGCGAAGCCGTCGTGGGTCTGCCGCATCACCTCCAGCCGCGCGCGCGCCACCGCCGACAGCGGCAACTGATACAGCAGCACGCACTGGCTGTCGCGGTCGCCGCGCCCGACCCGGCCGCGTAACTGGTGCAGTTGCGCCAGCCCCAGTCGCTCGGCGTTCTCGATCACCATGATCGAGGCGTTGGGCACGTCCACGCCGACTTCGATCACCGTGGTGGCGACCAGAAGCTGCGTGGTGCCGGCGGCGAAAGCGGACATCTGCACATCTTTCCCGGCCGGTTTCATGCGGCCGTGCAACAGGCCGACGCGCAGCTCCGGCAGCTCTTCGCGCAGCTGCCGGAAGGCGGCTTCGGCAGCCTGCGCCTGCAGTTGCTCGGACTCCTCGATCAGGGTGCAGACCCAGTAGGCCTGACGGCCGGTGCGGCAGGCCGCGCCGATGCGTTCCAGCACTTCGCTGCGCCGCTGGTTCGACAATGCCACCGTCACCACCGGTCGCCGGCCCGGCGGCAGTTCATCGATCACCGAGACGTCGAGATCGGCATACAGCGTCTGCGCCAGCGTGCGCGGGATCGGCGTCGCCGACATGATCAACTGATGCGCCAGCCCGTCACGTGCCTTTTCGTGTAGCGCCAGCCGCTGCGCGACGCCGAAGCGATGCTGCTCGTCGATGACCATCAACGTCAGATCCTGGAACGCCACCTGCTGCTGGAACAGCGCGTGAGTGCCGACCCAGATTTTTATCCGGCCACTGGCGGCAGCAGCCAGCGCCGCGTTGCGCGCAGCCGCTTTCAACCGCCCAGACAGCAGTCCGACGGTGACGTTCAACGGCTCCAGCCAGCGGCTCAGGTTACGCGCGTGCTGCTCGGCCAGCAGTTCGGTCGGCGCCATCATCAGCGCTTGGCGGCCGGCGCGGGCGGCGGCCAGCATCGCACTGGCCGCCACCAGCGTTTTGCCGCAGCCGACATCACCCTGCACCAGCCGCAGCATCGGCCGGCCGGAAGTCAGATCGCCCGCAATCTCGCCGATCACCCGACGTTGCGCGCCGGTCAGTACGAACGGCAGATGCTCCTGCAATACCGCTGCCGCCTGCTCGACGCCCGGCAGGTGTGCCGCATGCTGCAGGCGTGTTCGGCTGCGCACCAGGCGCATGCACAGTTGATGC
The DNA here is from genome assembly GCA_028871525.1 of Gammaproteobacteria bacterium. Classification (GTDB taxonomy): domain Bacteria; phylum Pseudomonadota; class Gammaproteobacteria; order Nevskiales; family Nevskiaceae; genus SCRT01. The sequence continues at coordinate 47,742 of JAGWMX010000007.1, read as the reverse complement.
GCCAGCAGTTCCTCGCGGATCAGACGCAAGCGCGCGGGGTTTGCGGGGTGCAGCAGCTCGGCAGCTTCAGTTTCGGCCGCAGGCTGGTGCAGCGCACGCAGCGCCGCCGGCGTCGGCGGCCCGCCGAGTCCGGGCAGCACCTCGCTCAGCCGCGGGTCGTCGGCAGCGACCGCCAGCGCGTGCCCGATCAGCAGCCGCAGCCGCACCTGGGTCAGCCCGGCGACGGTCGGATACACCGGCTGCCAACTTTCGCCGTCGGCGAGCTGATCCGGGCTTTCGCTCAGCCGGTATTCCGGGTGAATCATCTCCGCTCCATACGCGCCGTGGCGCACGGTGCCCCAGGCGCGCACCCAGAGGCCGGCGACGAAGCCGCGCTGCTGCCATTCGCTGAAATGGAAGAAGCGCAGCAACAGCGCGCGGTTGTCGGCCTCGACCAGCACCCGCAGGTTGCGGCGCGGGCTGTAGCCAAGTTCGCAGCCGGTGACTTGCGCAACGATCAGCGCCTCGCCGCCGGGATTCAGCGCCGACAGCGGCGTCGTTCGCCGCCGGTCCTGGTAGCGCGTCGGCAGGTGCAGCAGCAACTCGCCGACACGTTCGATCCCCAGTTGGCGCAGGCGCTGGGCGACGAACGGTCCGGCGCCTTTAAGGTACGTCGCCGCGCTGTCGAGCGTCAGCGCCGGCGCCGGGCGAGGGCTACGAGCCAAGCACCATCACGGCGTCGGCTTCGATCTGCGCGCCACGCGGCAGGCTGGCCACGCCGAGCGCCGCGCGCGCCGGGTAGGGGGCGGTGAAATAATCGGCCATGATCCGGTTGACTGCGGCGTAGTGCGCCAGATCGGTCAGGTAAACGTTGAGTTTGACCACGTCGTCGAGGCGGCCGCCGGCAGCCTGCGCCACCGCCGAAAGATTGTCGAACACGCGGCGAATCTGAGCATCGATCGAGCCCGGCGCCAGTTGCCCGGTCGCCGGATCCAGTGGAATCTGGCCGGACAGATAGACCGTATCGCCGCAGCGCAGCGCCTGTGAATAGCTGCCGATCGCTGCCGGCGCGTGTGCGGTGGAGATGACTTGTCGGGACATGGGTCGAGCTTCCTCGAAATGGGGTCGGCACCGATGTTATTGAAGCGGGCCGATGTTTGAAATGATGAGACGCGCCTGACGGATGACCCCCGCCGATCCGGCCGCGCTTAGCGCCGCTGCGATAAACAGCGCTCCGCAACGACGCCCCTGCGCGTCAATCGACCTAAACCCGCCAGACGCGCTGCGCACCGTCGATGCGCCGCAGCCGGCGCATGACCCGCGCCAGATGCACGCGGCTGCGCACCGTCAGCACGAAGCGCATTTCGATCGCCTCCGAGCCGGCGCGATCGGGCATCTGCACGTTCTCGATGCTGGACTCCGAAGCGGCGATTTCGCCGGCCACGCGCGCCAACAGTCCCCGCCGGTTGTCGCCCTTGACGCGCAGCTCGGACAGGAAATCGCCCTGCACCTTGTCCGACCATACCAGCGGTATGCGGTCGGTCGCGCTGCCCTTGCGGCTGGAGGCGGCATGGCGGCACTCCAGCCGGTGAATGACGATGCCGCGGCCGACGCTGACGTAGCCGCAGATCTCGTCGCCGGGGATCGGATAGCAGCACTTGCCGTAATCCACCACCAGGCCCTCGGTGCCTTCGACGCCCAATGGCGCCAGGCCGGCCTGACCGCCGGCCTCGGCCGGGTCGGGCAGGAACTGCCGCGCCACCAGCGGCGCCAGGCGGCTGCCGGTGCCGATGGAGGCGAAAAGCTCCTCGATGTCGTTCAGAGCGTAGGCCTTGACCACCGCCTCGGCGGCCCCGCCCTTGAGCCGCGACAGCGGCACGTGCAATTCACGCAGCGCGATCTCCAGCAAGCGCCGGCCGAGGCGGATCGCTTCGTCCTCGCGCTGATTCTTGAGGTAGTTGCGGATGTGACTGCGCGCCTTGGCGGTCTTGACGAAGTTCAGCCAGGCGGCGTTCGGACGGGCGTGGCGGGCGGTGATGATCTCGACGCTCTGACCATTACACAGCGGCAGATTCAGCGGCTCCAGCTGCTGGTCGACACGCGCCGCGACGCAGTGATCGCCGAGTTCCGAATGCACCGAATAGGCGAAATCGACCGGCGTGGCGCCGCGCGGCAGGCGGCGGATCTGGCCTTTGGGCGTGAACACGTAGACTTCGTCCGGGAACAGATCGACTTTGACGTTTTCGATGAAGTCCAGCGCGCCGGCGCCGGACTGCGTTTCGAACAATTGGCCGAGCCATTCGTGCGCGCGCGCCTGCGACATCGCGTTGGCGTCGCCGCGGCCGCCGAGCTTGTACTGCCAGTGCGCGGCGATACCGCTCTCGGCGATCTGGTGCATCTCGCGGGTGCGGATCTGAATCTCGACCTTGCGACCCTGTCGTCCGACGCAACTGGTGTGCAGGCTCTGGTAGCCGTTGATCTTGGGGTTGGCAATGAAATCGTTGAACAGCTCCGAGATCGGCCGGTAGACGTGATGCACTACGCCCAGGGCGCGATAGCAATCATCGACCTTGGTGACGATGACGCGGAAACCCAGCAGATCCATCACGTCGAGGAAACGCCGGCGCTTGCGCTGCATTTTCTCGTAGATGCTGTACAGGTTCTTCTGCCGGCCGACCACCGAGGCATCGATACCTTCGTCGCGCAGCGCCTTCTCCAGGCGCTGTTCGATCTCCTTGATCAAGCTGCGAGTGTCACCGAGCTGTTCGCTCACCGCCTTGCGGAACACCTGGTGGCGGCGTGGGTAGAGGTGACGGAAAGCCAAGTCTTCCAGCTCGGTGCGCACCGTATTGATGCCCAGTCGCTGGGCGATCGGCGCATAGATCTCCAGCGTTTCCTGTGCGATCCGGCGTCGCTTCGACGACTCGACGCCGTCCAGCGTGCGCATGTTGTGCAGCCGGTCTGCCAGCTTGACCAGAATCACCCGCAGATCCTGGGCCATTGCCAGCAGCAGCTTGCGCACGCTCTCCGCCTGGCGTTCGGCGCGGGTCAGGCCCTCGACCTTGTGGAACTTGGAAACGCCGTCGACCAGCTCGGCGACGTCCGGGCCGAAGCGCGCGGCGATCTCCTGCTTGCTGACCGACGTGTCTTCGATCACATCGTGCAGAATGGCCGCGCACAGCGTGGTGGCGTCCATGCGCAGTTCCGCCAGCACACGCGCCACCGCCAGCGGGTGGTAGATATAAGGCTCGCCGGACTCGCGCGCCTGGCCGGAGTGCATCTGCGCGCCGAAATCGTAGGCGCGCCGCACTTCGGCGATCTGGTCTTCGGGCAGGTACTCTTGCAGCACCCGCGTCAGCGCCTCGATCCCATACTCGCGCGCCACCCGCTGGGTGCGGATCGCGGTGCCGATGCGCTGGATGACCGGGAATTCCATGCCGGCCAGTATAGACCCGGCCGGGCGGCCGGAAACCGCCGCGCCGCGGCGGCTTTAGAACGCTACGGTCGGAAGCCGGAAAGTGTGCAATCTAGAGCTTCCGCGGCGCCCGCAAAGCGGACGCTGCGAATGCGCAAAACGCTACATGTCGAAACTGGGATCGAGCGCCTCGAGTTCGATCTTCGGCTGTTGCACCACCGGTAGCTCCGGTTCGTCGAGTACGCCGCGATCAGTCAGGCCCTCGGCGAGTTCACGCAGCGAGAGCACCGTGGACTTGTGGTTGTCCCACGGCAGCCGCGACTCCGCACCGCGAGCCAACTGTCGCGCGCGCTTGGCCGCCACCAGCGTCAACTCAAACTGGTTGGGGATTCTCTGCAGACAATCTTCAACAGTAACGCGAGCCATGACCTGCCGGGCTGAGCAGCCGTTTCGAATATGAAAGTGAATTATAGCATCGGAGCGGGCTCCGGGCACCGTTTGCAGCGACGGTCAGCGGTGTTGAAATCAGCCGCCCAGCAGTTCGTGTAACAGCGCCGCGTGTCGCGCCAGTTGTTCGTCGCGGCGCAATCGCTGCGCCAGCACCAGGGCGGTGAGTTCGGTCAGCGCGCGCGGGAAATCGTCGTTGACCACCAGCGCGTCGTACTCGCGGCAGTGTTTCATCTCCTCGCGCGCGGCGCGCAGGCGCTCGGCGATGACCTGCTCGCTGTCCTGGCCGCGCGCGCGCAGCCGGCGCTCCAGCTCGGCGGGCGAAGGCGGCAGGATGAACACCGAGCGCGCATCCGGCCGCCGCGCACGGATCTGCCGCGCACCCTGCCAATCGATATCCAGCAGCAGCTCGCAGCCCTCGGCCAGCCGCCGCTCGGTGGCCGCGCTGCCGGTGCCATATCGTTGACCGAATACCGTGGCGTGTTCGAGGAACTCGCCGGCATCTGCCATCGCCGCGAAGCGTTCGGCATCGAGAAAGTGGTAGTGGCCGCCGTCGCGCTCGCCGGGACGCGGCGCACGCGTGGTATAGGACACCGAAAACGCGGCCGGCACTCCCAGCTCGATCAGGCGCCGCACCAGCCCGTGGCTGAGACTGGTCTTGCCGGCGCCGCTCGGCGCCGAAACGATCCAGAGATGGCCTGGTACCGTGGCAGATGCGCTCATTCGAGATTCTGCACCTGTTCGCGCATCTGCTCGATCAGCACTTTCATCTCGACGGCCGCCCCGGTCATCTGTGCGTCCTGCGATTTCGACGACAGCGTGTTGGCTTCGCGGTTGAGTTCCTGCAGCAGAAAATCGAGCCGGCGGCCGAGGGCTTCGTCACGCCGCAGGACGGTCTCGATTTCGTCGAGGTGGGCGGCCAGGCGCGACATTTCCTCGTCGACGTCCAGGCGCTGGGCCGCGAGCACCACTTCCTGGGCCAGGCGCGTGGGTTCGATCTCGACGCCGAGCTCGACGCAGCGCGCACGCAGTCGTTCTGCCCAGGCGTCGCGCACCGATACGGCGCGCTCGCGCACGGTGCTCACCAGCTCGCGCATCGTGGCGATGCGCTCACGTATGAACGCGGCCAGCCGTTCGCCCTCGCGTTCGCGCGCGGCGGCCAGTGCGGCCAGCGCGCGGTCGAAGCCGTCGCGCGCCGCCGTCAGCAGGGCTTCCGGGTCGGCGGCGGATTCGATCACCACCCCCGGCCAAGCCAGCAGGCGCAGCGGGTCCAGGTCGCGCGAGACGTGTGCGATCGCAGTGATATCATCCAAAGCCTGCTTGAGTGCGCGCAGCCGCGCCTGGTTCAGCCGCAGCGCCGCCGCCGTTTCCGGGATCAGTTGCAACCGCAGCGCCGCCTCGACTTTGCCGCGCGCCAACCGCGCCGTGGCGGCGGCGCGCAACTCCGGCTCCAGCCGGCGCAGTTCTTCCGGAAGCTTGAACTGGATGTCGAGATAGCGATGATTGACCGAGCGCAATTCCCACACCAGCCCGGCGCTTGCGGCCTCATGCTCGACGCGGGCAAACCCTGTCATGCTGCGGATCATGCAACCCCCTGAAGTTTTCGCCGTGCCGGCAGCGGCTGCTCCGGCGCGCTGGCGTCAGCTGCTGGCAATTCTAGCGGCAGTGGTCACGCTGTTGCCGGCGGCGGCGGCGCCAAACCTCGGCTTCATGGTCATGGCGCGCTATCCGCACGATGCGCGGGCCTTCACCGAGGGGCTGGCGATCCACGGTGACCGGTTGATCGAGAGCGATGGATTGTACGGTCGCTCGCGGCTGGTGGTCACCCGCCTGCGCAGCGGTCAGGTGCTGGCGCGTCGCGAACTGCCGGCGTCGGTCTTCGGCGAGGGGGTGACGGTCGCCGGCGGGCGCATCGTGCAGCTCAGCTGGCGCGAACACCGTGGCTTCCTGTGGCGGTTCGATCTGACGCCCGCGGGCGGATTCGGCTTCGACGGCGAGGGTTGGGGCCTGACCTACGACGGCCATCGTTTGGTGATGAGCGACGGCAGCCAGCATCTGCGTTTTCTGCTTCCGAAAACCTGGAGACCCACCGGCAGTCCGCTGGCCGTACACGATGGCCCGACACCGGTTCTCAATCTCAACGAGCTGGAGTATGCGGACGGGTTGATTTTTGCCAACGTCTGGCATGAAGCACGAATCGCGGTAATCCGCCCCGGCGACGGCAGCGTGCTCGGCTGGATCGATCTGTCGACGCTGTTGCACGAGGCGGTGCCGGTGCAGGACGAGGCCACGCGCGAGTCGGTGGCCAACGGCATCGCCTTCGATCCGTCCAGCGGGCATTTTTTCGTGACCGGCAAGGACTGGCCGTGGCTGTTCGAGCTGGCGGTCGACCTGCGGCCCATTGGCGTCATCGCTCAGCGCGCAGCTTCGGCTACGCCCCAGTAGTTGTAGGTCAGCGGTCGCGGGCCGGGCAGGTACAGCGTTTGCAGTTCGGTCAACTTGAAGCCGGCGCCGCGCAACAGCGCCGGGATCGGGCGGTCCAGATGACAGCCGCCGGCCAACGGCCGCCAGACCGGATTGAGTCGCCGCTGCCATTTCAGCACGCCGGCGTCCGCAGCTTCGCCGTGCTCGCAAAACAACAGACGGCCGCCGGGCGCCAGTACCCGGCGCATCTCGCGCAGTGCCTGTTCAGGGTGCGGGATGGTGCACAGCGTGAAAGTGGTGACCAGCGTATCGAAACTCGCATCGGGCGCGGGGATCGCCTCGGCTTCTGCGGTCAATACCGTCAGCTCGATGCCGGCGCGGCGGGCACGTCGCTGCGCCAGGCGATGCATCTGCGGGGCGGGTTCGAGACCGGACAGGCTGCTGACACGCAGGCGGTCATAGTAGGCCAGATTGAGCCCGGTGCCGATGCCGATCTCCAGCACCCGGCCGGCGGCTGCCGGGACCACTTTGGCGCGCTGGCGGCGTATCGCCTTGACGCTGCAGACGCCGTCGAGCAGGTACGGCAGCAGGTAGCGGTGGTAAGGGTTCATGTCGCATCCTACCGACTATTGATCCGGCGACGTTGTGCGATCGAAGCCGCCATTGCGCCGTGCGTTTCACACACCGCCCCGGCAGCAAATCCTGCACGGCGCTCAAACATGTGATGGCCGCTTCAATAAAGGCCGCACGACGCGCCGTGCGCGCATCCGTTCGATTGTTCAGGAGATGATCATGGCGATTCAAACACAACCGCTCGACTACACCGACGATGGCGTCGCGCTACGGGGTCTTTTGACCTGGGACGACCGTCGCGCCGGCAAGCGCCCGGCGGTGATGGTGGCGCACCAGTGGGGCGGGCGCGACGAGTTCATCGACCATCGCGCGCGCAAGCTGGCCGAACTCGGCTACGCCGGTTTCGCGCTGGATATGTACGGCAAAGGTCGGCGCGGTAACAACCCGGAAGAAAATGCCCGGCTGATGCGGCCGTTCATGGACGATCGCAAGGCCCTGGCGCGGCGCATGCAAGCGGCGCTGGCGGCGGTCAAGCAGCTCGAGGCCGTCGATCTGCAGCGGGTCGCCGCCATCGGCTACTGCTTCGGCGGACTGTGCGTTCTCGACCTGGCGCGCTCAGGCGCCGAGCTGCGCGGCGTCGCCAGCTTGCACGGCTTGCTCAAGCCGCCTGGCCACGTCGCCGGCAACCGTATCCGGGCCAAAATCCTGGTGCTGCACGGCGCCGACGATCCGATGGCGCCGATGGAAGACGTCGTCGCTCTCAGAAACGAGCTCAGCGCCGCCGGCACCGACTGGCAGGTACACATCTACGGCAACGCCAAACACGCCTTCGCCGTGCCCGGCGCTAACAACCCGCAACTCGGGTTGGCGCACGACGCCAATGCCGAACGCCGCTCCTGGACAGCGATACTGGACTTCCTGCAGGAAGTCCTGGCTTAGAAACTGTTCTTTCCATCCCGCCGATTTTTCGCCGGGGCGTCGCTGCCCCCGCCTATCATTGTCGGCCTCGTCATTTCGAAAGCATCAGGCAATCCGGAGGACGGCAATGATCATCTCCCACGAGCACCAAGAGCTGTATCGCACGGTCCGGCGTTTCGTCGACGGCGAGCTCAACCCGCATGTCGAGGAGTGGGAAAAGGCCGGTGTCTGGCCGGCGCACGAGATCCTCAGGAAAATGGCCGGGCTGGGCCTGCTCGGCATCAACAAGCCGCAAACCTACGGCGGCCTCGGCCTGGATTACTCCTACGAGCTGATGCTGGCCCGGGGTCTGGGCAACTGCACCAACGGCTCGCTGCCGATGGCCATCGGCGTGGTCACCGACATGGCCACCCCGGCGTTGGCGCGCTTCGGTTCCGACGAGCTGCGCAAGGAATATCTGGCTCCGGTGATCGCCGGGCAGCAGTGCTGCTCCATTGCCGTTTCCGAAGCCGGCGCCGGTTCCGACGTGGCCGGCATCAGGACCACCGCCCGCGTCGACGGCGGCGACTACGTCATCGACGGCTCGAAGATGTGGATCACCAACGGTACCCAGGCCGACTGGGCCTGCACGCTGGTCAACACTGCAGAGGGCAAGCCGCACCTGAACAAGAGTTTGATGATCGTGCCGCTGGATGCCAATGGTGTGAAGCGCGAAACCAAGCTCGACAAGCTCGGCATGCGCGCCTCGGACACGGCGATGATCTTCTTCGATAATGTCCGCGTGCCGCGCCGAAATCTGATCGGACAGGAAGGCCAAGGCTTCATGTACCAGATGCTGCAGTTCCAGGAAGAGCGCCTGTACGGCGCCGCCAGCGTCATCGACAGCTTGACCAATCTGATCGCAGGAACTGTCGACTACACACGCCAGCGGCGGGCCTTCGGCCGGTCGATCCTCGACAATCAGACGGTTCATTTCCGTCTGGCGGAGCTGAGAACCGAAGTGGAAGCGCTCACGGCATTGGTGTTCCAAACCTGCGAGGAATACATCGCCGGTCGCGATGCCACCATGCTGGCCTCGATGTGCAAGCTTAAGGCCGGCCGCATTGGCCGCGAGGTCACCGACACCTGTCTGCAGTTCTGGGGCGCTCAGGGCTACATGTGGGAAGCGCAAGTCGCGCGTGCCTACCGCGATTCCCGACTGCTATCGATCGGCGGTGGTGCCGACGAAATCATGCTCGGCATCATCTGCAAACTGATGGGCATTCTGCCGGGGAAAAATAAAACAATCACCGCCAACCCGGCGGCCGCGGCAAGCTGATTGCGGCGATCAGATCCCGGGACGGCCGGGTTCTGCTCCGATTCGCGCCTGCATGGGGCACGGGGCCGGCAGCGCGGCGGCGATGGCGGATCACTCCAAGCTCGATCAAATGATCTGCATCAATGCCCGGAGCCACGATACGGTCCAGTGTTCCGGACGTGGTGTCGAGACCGTAGCGTGTGCCCAATCCCTCGCTCGGGCTGTGGCGAACCGGCTCATCGAGCGGATCGAGACGCATGGAGAAATGACATGCAACCCGCTTCTCAACGGACGATTCAGTCGGTCTGTTCCCCGCACGCCCGGCGGCGGCATCGCCTGGGCAGGATTGTGCGGGGAATATCCGCTGTCGCCGGTGTTCACGGGCGAGCTGTGCCGGCGCACGGTGGACCGCGATGAGAAAACCGATCAAACCAGCCCCGCGCGGCAAGACCTGGGTTTTAGTGGCCGACACCACGCGCGCGCGGCTGTTCGCCAGCGCGCAGTCCGCGGCACCGTTGGTGGAAATCGAAGATTTGCTCAATCCGTACGGACGTCTGCGCGAACAGGATCTGGACAGCGACAGCCGTGGGCGTCTGGTCAGCGGTAGGCGCGGCGGTGGCCATCGCGCGCATGTCGCCGCGCGCAGCGACAAACCGCGCCGCGAACAGGATGCTCGTGCGTTCGCGCGCGCCATCTGCGCGAGGCTGAACAGCCTGCAGCGACACGGTAAGCTGGCCAAGCTCTACGTGATCGCCGAACCGGACCTTATCGGCATGCTGCGGCAGCAGATGACGCCTCCGGTGCAGACCCTGGTGGCCGGGGAGTTCGCCAAGAACCTGACCCGCGCGTCGGTCTGCGGTATTCGCGAAGCCCTGCCCGCGCGGCTCTAGCCGTACTGCAGGCCGCGCGCCCGTCACCGCATACTTCGACGGAAATGAGCGACAGCTATCAGGCCATGGTACTGGAGCGACCTGGCGGGCCGCTGGTGATGCGCACTCGCGAGCCGACGGCGCCGGAGGTCGGTCAGGTGCTGCTGCGGGTGACCGCCTGCGGCGTCTGCCGCACTGACCTGCACCTGCTCGACCAGGATCTGCCGGATATCCGCTACCCGATCGTTCCGGGTCACCAGATCGTCGGCCGGGTACAGGCCGTCGGCTCCGGCGTCAGCACCATGCAGGTCGGTCGGCGGGTCGGCGTGCCATGGCTCGGCTCGACCTGCGGCCACTGCCGCTTTTGCCGGCAAGGCGCCGAAAACCTCTGTGACGAAGCGCGCTTCACCGGCTATCAGATCGACGGCGGCTATGCGAGCCATTGCGTCGCAGACGCTCGCTACGTTTTCCCGCTGCCTGACGGCTACAACGATCTGGCGGTGGCGCCGCTGTTGTGCGCGGGACTGATCGGTTACCGCAGCCTGCGCCTGTGCGGCGAGGCCGGGCGGCTGGGCCTCTACGGTTTCGGCGCCGCCGCGCACGTCATCACCCAGGTGGCCGTCTGGCAGCAGCGTGAAGTCTACGCGTTCACCCGTCCGGGCGACCGGCGGGCCCAGGATTTCGCGCGCAGCCTCGGTGCCGTCTGGGCCGGCGGCTCGGACCAGACCCCGTCGTCGCCGCTGGACGCCGCAATCATCTTCGCCGCCGCCGGCGAGCTGGTGCCCGCGGCGTTGCGCGCCGTCGGCAAGGGGGGCCGTGTCGTCTGCGGCGGTATTCACATGAGCGATATCCCTAGCTTTGCGTACTCGATCCTGTGGGGCGAGCGCAGCATCGCCAGCGTCGCCAACCTCACGCGCCAGGATGCCCGTGAGTTCCTGGATCTGGCGCCGCGCGTTCCGGTCGTCACCAGCGTGCACGCGTATCCGCTGGCGCAAGCCAACGAGGCGCTGGACGATCTGCGGCGCGGGCGGATCACCGGCGCAGCGGTTCTGGCGATGTAGAACGGCCCGGCGGGTGTTGTTGATGCAGATCAATGCTTGTGGATAACGAGGGCGCCAGGCGGCCAGCAGCCAGACGACCAGGAACGCGCCCGCCGGAATTTGCGGCCAATGTTGCCCCAGCCGTTAGCGGCTCACCGCAATGATCACATCCCTGCGGCGTCGCCACACTGCTAACCGGTATTCCGGCTCTCCCACGCCGACGCCTCCTCTGCGCGACTGACAGCCAGCACTCACCAGTTTATGGCAGCGTGTTTTCCGCAAACCGACCTTGGGAGGGGCACAACAGCTGCAGGGTTCCGCGTGCGGGCATCGTCGGGCCGCCCGGCTACGTTCTGGCGGATCAGCGGATCGCCGACGCAATCGCCTCCCGCATCGCCTTGATCGTTCGGGCATAGTCTCCGGCGCCGAAGATCGCCGAGCCGGCGACGAAAGTATCCGCACCGGCGGCGGCGATGCTGCCGATGTTGTCGGTCTTGACGCCACCGTCGATCTCCAGCCGGATCTCGCCACCGTGCTCCTCGGTGTACGCATCGATCAGTTCGCGCGCCTGCTTGAGCTTGGTCAGGGCGCCGGTGATGAAGCTCTGGCCGCCGAAGCCGGGATTGACCGACATCACAAGCACGATATCCACCTTGTCCATCACGTAGCGGAGATGATCCAGCGGCGTGGCCGGGTTGAACACCAGTCCGGTCTGGCAGCCGGCATCGCGGATCGCGGCCAGCGAGCGGTCGATGTGGCGCGTGGCCTCGGGGTGGAAGGTGATGGACGTGGCGCCGGCCTTGGCGAACCTCTGCGCCAGGGCGTCCACCGGCTCGACCATCAAGTGCACGTCGATGTGGGCCTTGACTCCGCGCTTGCGCAGCGCCTCGCACACCATCGGACCGACGGTGAGGTTGGGCACGTAGTGGTTGTCCATCACGTCGAAGTGAATCCACTCGGCGCCGGCCGCGAGCACCGCCTCGACCTCTTCACCTAAGCGAGCGAAGTCGGCGGACAGGATCGAAGGGGCGATCACGGCGGGCTGACGCGGCATGAGAATTCACCGGGCGTGGCTGCGCAGGGATTATTCCAGATACCGGAGCTCACTGCTGCGTTTGATTTATAGTGATTTACAATGCAATACATAGTTTTAATTGCCTTTACAAATCGTGTGGTGAGGTCGATGCTGGGCTCGCGGCCGTTCGCGGCCCTGTTTCTGGAGACCGACTCATGCATGACTCAAAGAACCCCCAATCCAAACAATGTCCCTTCGCCCATTCCACTGCCGCGACGCCGACGATGCGCGAGTGGTGGCCCAACGCGCTGCGGCTGAAGACGCTGCACCAGAACGGCGGCTCGCCGAGCCCGCTGTCGCCCGCGTTCGACTATGTCAAGGCGTTCAACGCACTCGATTATCAGGCGCTGAAGAAGGATCTGCACGCGCTGATGACGGATTCCCAGTCCTGGTGGCCGGCGGACTACGGCCATTACGGCCCCTTGTTCATCCGCATGGCCTGGCACGCGGCCGGTACCTATCGCATCGGTGACGGCCGCGGCGGTGCCGGTGCCGCGCAGCAGCGCTTCGCGCCGCTCAACAGCTGGCCGGACAACGTCAACCTCGATAAGGCGCGCCGGCTGCTGTGGCCGATCAAGCAGAAGTACGGCCAGAAGATCTCCTGGGGCGATCTGATGATCCTCGCCGGCAATGTCGCGCTGGAGTCGATGGGTTTTACGACCTTCGGCTTTGCCGGCGGCCGCGTCGACGAGTGGGAACCCGACGAGTCCGTGTACTGGGGCTCGGAAGGCCAGTGGCTGGCCGACGAGCGCCAGGGCACCAAAGCCACCGAGTTCGAGAATCCGCTAGCGGCGGTGCAGATGGGTCTGATCTACGTCAACCCCGAAGGGCCGGGCGGCAAGTCCGATCCGCTAGTGTCCGCGCAGATGGTGCGCGAGACTTTTGCGCGCATGGCGATGAACGACGAGGAGACGGCGGCGCTCACCGCCGGCGGCCACACCTTCGGCAAATGCCACGGTGCCGGTCCGGCGACGCACGTCGGTCCCGAGCCCGAAGCGGCGCCGATCGAGCAGATGGGCCTGGGTTGGATCAGCTCCTACAAGAGCGGCAAGGGCGGCGACCAGATCGGCAGCGGCCTGGAAGGCTCGTGGACGCCCACGCCCACGAAGTGGGACATGAGCTACCTCGAAGTTCTGTTCAACAACGAATGGGTGCCGACCAGAAGCCCCGCCGGCGCCAGCCAGTGGACACCCAGGGTACACACCGACGCCAACATGGCCCCGGCGGCGGACGATCCCAACAAGAAGGTGCCGATCATCATGACCGACGCCGACATGGCCATGCGCTACGACCCGGCCTACAAAAAGATCTGCCGTCGCTTCCTCGAGCACCCGGACCAGTTCGCCGATGCGTTTGCCCGCGCCTGGTTCAAGCTCACCCACCGCGACATGGGCCCGAAGACCCGCTACCTCGGCCCGGAAGTGCCCAAGGAAGACCTGATCTGGCAGGATCCGATCCCGGCCGTCGACCACGCGCTGGTGGACGGTCAGGACGTGGCCGCGCTCAAGGCCAAGGTGCTGGCCTCCGGCCTGTCGGTGTCCGAGCTCGTGAAGACGGCCTGGGCCGCGGCCTCGACTTTCCGCGGCTCGGACAAGCGCGGCGGCGCCAACGGCGCGCGCATCCGCCTCGCGCCGCAGAAGGACTGGGCCGTCAACGAGCCGAACAAGCTCGCCCAGGTACTCAAAACGCTGGAGGGCATTCAAGCCGAGTTCAACCAGTCGGCCACCGACGGCAAGAAGATCTCGCTTGCCGACCTCATCGTGCTGGCCGGCTGCGCCGGTGTCGAGCAGGGCGCCAAGAACGCCGGTCACCGCGTCACCGTGCCGTTCACGCCGGGGCGCATGGATGCGACGCAGGAGCAGACCGACGTCGATTCCTTCGCGCCGCTGGAGCCGGTGGCCGACGGCTTCCGCAACTTCCAGAAGGCGAAGTTCGCCTGCCCGGCCGAGGAACTGCTGGTGGACCGTGCGCAGCTGCTGCGGCTGACGGCGCCGCAGATGACGGCGCTGGTCGGCGGACTGCGGGTGCTCGGCGCCAACCACGGCGGCTCACAGCACGGCGTGTTCACGACCAAGCCCGGCGCGCTGAGCAACGACTTCTTCGTCAACCTGCTGGACATGGGCACGCAGTGGAAGCCGAAGTCGAAAGACGCCGACGTGTTCGAGGGCCGCGACCGCGCCAGTGGCAGGCTCAAGTGGACCGCCACCCGCGTCGACCTCGTCTTCGGCTCCAATGCGCAGCTGCGCGCCGTCGCCGAGGTCTACGCCAGCGCCGACGGCAAGGCCAAGCTCGTGCACGACTTCGTCGCCGCGTGGACCCAAGTGATGGAGGCCGACCGCTTCGACCTGCACCACTGACGCCAGTCGGGCCGCTACAGCGGCTTAAGGGCGCGATGCGCGAGAATCGCGCCCTTTTTGCTGGCGCCACCGGGGTGGTTTGCATAGAGTGTGTGCCTGCTCGGACGGGATCGATCGATGGCCATCGCGCTGCTGCTGCACTTGCTGTTTGCCGTGATCTGGGTCGGTGGCATGTTCTTCGCGTGGCTGTGCCTGCGGCCGGCCGCCGGCCGCTTGGAGCCGCCGCTTCGGGCGCGCTTGTGGGTGGAGACCTTGTCGCGCTTTTTCCCGTGGGTGTGGGCGGCGGTCGCGGTGCTTCTGGCCAGCGGCATCTACATGGTTCGCGTGCTCGGCGGCATGGGCGCGGTCAATCCCTACGTACACGCGATGATCGGTCTCGGAGTGCTGATGATGCTGCTGTTCGCCCATGTGTTCTTCGCGCCCTTCCGCCGCCTGCGGCGCGGGATCGCCAATAGGGATGTCGCCGCGGCTGGCAAGGCGCTGGGTCAGATTCGCGTGCTGATAGCCGTCAACCTGCTGCTTGGGCTGCTCGTGCTGATCGCCGCCGCCGGCGGCCGGGCGCCGTATTGAGTGCCGTATTGAGTATGGATGCGCTGTTCGAGTCGAAGATCGGCAGTCTGCCGCTGGTCCACCGCGGCAAGGTGCGCGATCTCTATGCGCTGGACGACGACAAACTGCTGATTGTCACCAGCGACCGGTTGTCGGCATTCGATGTGGTGATGCCGCGGCCGATCCCCGGCAAGGGCACGGTGCTGACCGCGTTGACGCGCTTCTGGATGCAGCGCTTCGCCGCACGCATTCCCAACCACGAACTGCGCTTCGACCTGCGTGAGCGGCTGACGGCCGCAGAACTGGCACAGTGCGAGGGGCGCGCGGTGGTGGCGCGGCGGCTCAGGGCGCTGCCGATCGAGGCGGTGGCGCGCGGCTACCTGATCGGCTCCGGCTGGAAGGACTATCAGCGTTCCGGCGCGGTCTGCGGCATCGCTCTGCCGGTCGGTCTGCGCCAGGCTGACAAATTGCCGGAGCCGATCTTCACGCCGGCGTTCAAGGCCAGCGTCGGCGAGCACGACCCGAACATCAGTTTTGCCGAGGTCGAGCGGCTGGTGGGCGCCGGACTGGCAACGAAGATTCGCGATGCCACGCTGCGTCTGTACCGCGAGGCGGCCGACTACGCGCTGGCGCGCGGCATCATCATCGCCGACACCAAGTTCGAGTTCGGTGTCGACGCCGCCGGTACGCTGTACCTGATCGACGAGGTGCTGACACCGGATTCGTCGCGTTTCTGGCCGGCGGAATCGTGGCAACCCGGCGCCAGTCCGCCGAGCTTTGACAAACAGTACGTCCGCGACTATCTGGAGCGCCTTCCCTGGAACAAGACCGCGCCCGGCCCGTGGCTGCCGGACGAGGTGGTGACGCGCACCGCCGATAAATACCGCGAGGCGCAGCGCCTGCTCACTGGTGTCTAGACGATGACGCTGACCTCGGCCGCGGTGCTGCTGTTCCTGGTCATGGATCCGCTCGGTAATATCCCGTTCTTTCTGTCGGCGCTGCGCCATGTATCGGCACAGCGCCAGCGCCGGGTCATCGTGCGCGAGCTGCTGATCGCGCTGCTGGCGCTAGTGCTGTTCCTGTTCCTCGGTCAGTACGCGATGCGCATTCTCGGCCTGACCGAGCCGGCGCTGGGCATCGCCGGCGGCGTGATCCTGCTGTTGATCGCGCTGCGCATGATCTTCCCGTCGCGCGACCGGCCGCTGGAGGAGGGGATCGACTCCGAGCCGTTCATCGTGCCGCTGGCGATCCCCTACGTCGCCGGACCGTCGGCGCTGGCCACCGTATTGCTGCTGATGAGCCGCGAGCCGCAGCGCTGGGTCGACTGGCTGCTGGCGATTCTTATCGCCTGGACGGTCAGCGCGGCGATCATCCTGGCCGCCAGCGGTCTGCGTCGCTGGCTCGGCGAGCGCGGACTGATCGCCATCGAGCGGCTGATGGGCTTGGTGCTGGTCACCATCGCGGTGGAGATGCTGATGACCGGCATGTCGCACTATCTGGTGCTGCAGCGCTAGCGTCGCCGCGCTATGCTGCGCGCCAGTGTCGATGACCGCATAGGGGATTGGCCGATGACCACTGCGTTCTGGTGCGTGCTGATCGCCGCGCTGTTGCCGTACCTTGGCACCTTGTCCGCCAAAATCGGCGGCCGCATGCCGCCGCGTGCGAACAGCAACCCGCGCGAGTGGCTGGAACGGCTCTCCGGCTGGCAAAAACGCGCGCACTGGTATCAGCTCAACAGCTTCGAGGTGTTTCCGGCTTTCGCCGTGGCGGTGATCGTCGCTACGCTGACGCACGCGCCGCAATCGCGCGTCGATCTGCTCGCCGAGGTGTTCATCGGTTTTCGGCTGGCGTATTACGTCTGCTACGTCGCCGGCTGGGCGACGCTGCGCACGTTGGTATGGACCGGCGGTGCGGTATGCACGGTGTGGTTGTTCGTACTGGCGGCGTAGGCTCAAGGCGATGCAGATCAAGATCGAAGTTGACTTAAGCCCCGAGGAGCTGCGGCGTTTCCTCGGCTTGCCAGATGTCGGCGGGCTGCAGGAAGACGTCGTTGCCTTCCTGCGCGACAAGGTCAGCCAGGCCGGTGAGTTCGACCCCGCGGCATTCCTGAAAGGCAATCTCGAATCGCTGCGGCGCAACCCGGCGCTGCAGCGGCTGCTGGAAGGCGCGCGCGCGCGCGCCGCCGGGGCTGCCAACGAGAGCGCCGACGAGCCCGCTGCGGAGCCGCCGCCCCGGCGTCCGCGAACGCGCCGGCGCCGCTGAGTCGCGGCGCGAACGCTCTGCAATGTCGCCGCTGCCGCAAGGGTCCGTGGGGAACCTTATGTTGCCTACGACGATGGGGCATGCAGTGATTCGGCGCGTAAATCAATCGCCATCCGTATCGCCGCCGCCTCTTCGGTGCCTGCCCGGTGTGTCGCTGTCCTTGATGCCGGCCGGCGTCCGTTGGTACCTGGCGCGGCGCGAATCCTCGATCGACTTCTGCCAGGCGAGCCACTGCTGCTGGGTTAAGGTCGATGCCACGGCCCGGTCGAAGGTGGCGGCCAGGACAATCTGACGTTGCGCCATCGCCGCCCAGCGGGCGGCCAGTTGCCGCGCCCGGGTATCGAATTGGGGGGCGGTGCGGTCCAGCGTGCGCCAGTTCTGCAGGATCGATTTGCGCTCCTGTTCGAGCGGTTCGACCCCGACGCGGAAGCGGTCGTAAGCGGTCAGAATGCTGCGGCTCTGATCGGTTTTGGCCTGTGCCTTGTCCAGGGCGTTGTAGACCGTAAGCTCGGTGCTCGGGGCGAATTCGCCGCTGCCATCGAGCGGTGGTTTGCCGGCGCATCCGTAAAGCATCGCCGTGACGGCGAACAGGAGGACGAGCCTCATCGATCGGTTCTCTTGAAGCTGGCGTCAGTATATCGGCCGCTGGCGCCGTTCGGCGGCCATTCGACCGGCGTCGTCAGCCGTGGTTCCCTGTGCCCGAACGGTGGCGCGCCGGAGCGAGCACGCGAACCAACGCCTGATCCGCATCACCCCGCTGCACGCCTTTGCCAGCCAGGCGATCGGCCGATTGCAGGCCGTATCGGCCAAACTCTAAGGGATTCAGGCGTACTGCGGAGCAGTTGCCCAACGCCACTCCGTGGCAGCTGATCTGTCAGCACATCAGGGTCATGGCTATTGGCACTTAACCGCCGGCGATGTCAGCTGCCGCCCCTCCCGGCGCTCCCGAAAACAGCGGCCAACTGCGGTTTTTAGGATAAAAAAGGCCGGCCTTGCGGCCGGCCTCCGATCGCGCGGGTATTCGGCGCCTACTTGGCGGCTGCGGCGGTCTTCCTGGCGGTTCTGCGCGCGGTTTTGCGCGCTGTCTTGCGCGCGCCGGTGCCGGATTTGTGGACACTGGCCTTGACCTTGTGGACCACCGGAGTCTCACCGCGCAGTTCGGCCTTGACGTTGGCAAAGCCGTGCTTGGCGGTCTGCAGCAGCTGGTCGCCGGTTTTGCTGAACACGGTGGCGGTGTCGGTGAACAGGCCGACGAAGCTGTCTCGTGGCGGCAGATAGTCGACCGGCGAGCTGACCACCGCTTTGAGGCCGTCGGTGCGCGCTTTTTCGAAGCCGGATTTGGCCGAGGTGAAGATCTCCTTGGCGGCGCTGGTATGACCCTCGATCAGGCTCTGCAGCCCGTCGCGAACGATCTCGCCACTGTGGCGAAAACTGTCGATCGAATATTTAAGGGCCTTCTGGCTCTGGCAGGCCAGACCTTCGACGCGGCCTTTGACGTCGTTGACTACGGTTCCGATGCTCATACTGAACTCCTGCGGGTGAGCGGCAATGCTGCAGCGCAACATTTGTGCGATGCAGCATAACCGGCGCCTTTGCCGATGTCAAGTTGCGTGGTCGCGGCGGCCATTGAGCCGCAGCTCAGCCACCCCGGCGACTGGAAGTAAGCGGGCATCGCCTCAGGCATTCGCCGGTGACGGGTTCGCCGGCCAACGCCATCGCCAGCAGTTCGCCACCGCAGATTTGCGGCGCCACGATCATGTCCGGCGCCATCCGCAGCACCCGCTGGTCGTTGTTGGATTCGTTGACCGCGGCCACCGGCCGCGCTTTGGAGTCCAAATTCCTGTCAGGCGCAGAATCAGGCGTGTCGGTTGTTGCGGCTCGGCCACGGCGGCTGCCATTGTCCAGCGGAAGCTTCAGCCTAGCGGACCTAGACGCCGGCATCGCTGTCGTCGCCGCGACTGAAGTCACGGATCGCGTCGGTGAACACCTCGCCGTACTGCGCCAGCTTGCGCTCGCCGACGCCGGGAATCTGCGCGAAAGCGGCGATGTCGGTCGGACGTCGCTGCGCCATCGCCCGCAGCGCAGCGTCGGCGAACACTACATACGGCGGTACCGATTGTCGGTCGGCCAGCCGCTTGCGCAACCGGCGCAGATGTTCGAACAACGCCGCGGCTGCGGGCGCCAGATCGATGGCCACAGCGGCGCGGCGACGCCCGCCGCTGGTCTTGCGCGGCGCCGGCGCCGGCAGCTCGACGCGGCGTTCACCGCGCAGCACCTGGCGGCTGGCGGCGTTGAGCGCCAGCACCGGATAGCTCTCGCCGTGCTCGTCCAGCAAGCCCTGGTGCAGCAGGCCGCGAGCCAGGTGGCGCCATTCGTCGACGTTGCGTCGGCTGCCGATCCCGTAGGTGGACAGCGCCTGATGGCCGTAGCGGCGCACCTTGTCGGTCTGCGCACCGCGCAGCAGTTCGATCACATAGGCGGCACCGAAGCGCTGGCGGCGCTGTGCCAGTCGCGCCACGCAGGACAGGAACTGCTGCGCCTCCCGCGTCCAATCCTGCAGCGGCCGCGGCGAAAGGCAGTTGTCGCAGGCGCCGCACGGCGGTGCGAACGTTTCGCCGAAGTAGCGCAGTTGCACCGCGCGCCGGCACTCGGTGGATTCGGCGTAGTCGAGCATTCTGCGCAGCTGCGCACGGGCGACGCGCTGTTCGTCTTCCAGCGGTGCGCCGGTTTCGGGATCGGTCTTGCGGGCGATCAGATACTCGGCGACGCGGATGTCGCCGACGCCGAACAGCAGCACGCAGCGCGCCGGTTCACCGTCGCGGCCGGCGCGGCCCGATTCCTGGTAATAGCTTTCCAGCGTGCGCGGCAGATCGTAGTGCAGCACCCAGCGTACGTCCGGTTTGTTGATGCCCATGCCGAAGGCAATCGTCGCCACCATCACCTGGGCATCGTCGCGGATGAAACGGTTCTGATGTTCACGCCGGGTGCCGGCCTCCAGGCCGGCGTGGTAAGGCAGCGCGGTGACGCCATCGGCGCACAACCGCTGTGCCAGCTCCTCGACCCGCCGTCGGCTGCCGCAATAGACGATGCCGCTGCCGCCGTCGGCGACCAGCGCGCGCAATTCGTCGAAGCTGGCGTGCGTCTTCGGCCGCACCGTGTAATAAAGATTCGGTCGATTGAAGCTGGCCACGTGCAGCGCCGGCCGCTGCAGTCCGAGCTGAGCGAGGATGTCGCGGCGCACGCGCTCGGTGGCGGTGGCGGTGAACGCCCAGCATGGCGTCTGGCCGAGGCGCTCGCGGACTTCGGCCAGACGCCGGTATTCCGGACGGAAGTCGTGCCCCCATTCGGATACGCAGTGGGCTTCGTCGATCACCAGCGCCGAGATGCGCCTGCCTGCGGCCAGTTGCGGCAGGAAACCGTCCAGGAACTCGGGCGTCAGCAGCCGCTCAGGCGCCAGGTACAGCAGCCTGACGTCGCCGTCCAGCAGCATGCGTTCGCGTTCGCTGGCCTGCGCTGGGCTCAGCGTCGAATTCAAAAACGTGGAGCCGATGCCGTTGCCGTCCAGCAGCCGCACCTGGTCCTGCATCAGCGCGATCAGCGGCGACACCACCAGCGTCACGCCCGGCCGCAGCAGGGCGGGCAGTTGGAAACACAGCGATTTGCCACCGCCGGTGGGCATCACCGCCAGCAGATCGCGGCCGTCCAGCGCGTCGCGCACCACCGCTTCCTGGCCGGGACGGAAGGTCTCGAAGCCGAACCAGCGCTTGAGCGCAGCCGGCAGATCGGCGGGGATGGGGGTGTCGCTGGAGGCGGACAAGGCGGGCGGTAAAGTGATGCGGTAAAGCCGCATGATAGACAGCGCTGCCGGGGACCGCGACAATCGGTGCGGACCCGCACCGCCGCCGCTTCTTTGATCTCCGCTCCGTTTCAGCGTCTGCAGGGATATCTGTGGAACCGCGAGCCGGGCGCCTGGCCGGCTCGGCTCGGTCTGCAGGTCGCGCGCTACGCGCTGGCTCTGCTGCGCGATTTGTTCGCCGGCGAACTGTCGCTGCGGGCGATGAGTCTGGTCTACACCTCGCTGCTGTCGCTGGTGCCGCTGCTGGCGCTGGCGTTTTCGGTGTTGAAGGCGTTCGGTGTGCACGATGCGTTGATCAGCGTGCTGACCAGATTCTTCGCCCCACTGGGTCCGGAGGGAATGGTGCTGGCGCGCCGCGTCGCCGGTTTCGTCGATAACATGAAAATCGGCGTGCTCGGATCGGTCGGCGTCGGCCTGCTGGTGTATACCGCGATTTCGTTGATTCACAAGGTCGAGGCCAGTTTCAATTTCGCCTGGGGAATCGGCCGTGGCCGCGCCTTGCAGCAACGCTTCGGCGATTACATGTCGGTGCTGATCGTCGGTCCGCTGCTGGTATTTTCGGCGCTCGGGCTCACCGCCACCATCAAGAACAGTCACGTGGTCGCCAGCCTGATGCGCGTCGAGCCGTTCGGCTCGATCCTGGTGTCGGGGTTCAAGCTGATGCCGTACGCGCTGATATGGGCGGCGTTTTCGTTTCTCTATGCTTTCATTCCGAACACCCGCGTGCGCGCAGCCCCGGCGCTGATTGCCGGGCTCTGCGCCGGCGTGGCGTGGCAGGCGGCCAGCGCCGTCTTCGCCACGTTCGTCGCCAACGCCGGCAACTACAACGCGGTGTATTCGAGCTTCGCAATCCTGATTTTCCTGTTGATCTGGTTATATGTCGGCTGGCAGGTGCTGCTGCTGGGCTGCCGGCTGACGTTCTATCTGCAGCACCCGCAGCGGTTGCGCGCGCACGCGGTGCCGGAGCCCGGCAGCCGCGAGCGCGAGGTGCTGGCACTGGCAGCGGTGGCGGTGGTCGGGGCGCGCTTCGTCGCTGGCCGGCCGCCGGTCGCCGACGCCGAGCTGGCGCGCGAACTGGGAGTGATGCCGTCTGCACTGGCGCGGGCGTTGGCGCCGCTGCTGGGCGCCGGCGTACTGGCACAGGGTGCCGACGGCGCGCTGCTGCTGGCGCGCGATCCGCAGTCGATCGATCTGCGCCAACTGTGGCTGACTGCGCGCGGCCAGACGGCCTACAGTGGCGGTCAGGCGGCGGCGCGGGCGTGCGAACTGCTGGCTGCGCTGGAGACCGATAGCGCCGCCGCCGCCGGCCGCAGCCTGCGCGACTGGCTGGCCTAGAGCCCCAGCGCGACGGCGTTGCGCTGCAGCTCGGCCAGCGCGTGCCGGTAGCCGCGTTCGGCCAGTTCGTCGAGACGCTGCCATTCGAACAGACCGACCTCGTCCACCGGCATGCGCAGCGAACAATCGGCCAGCGCCTTGCGCGACGCATCGCCGGCCTCGCCGGTCAGCGTGGCGGTACGAAACAGAATATCCAGTAGACCGATGCGATCTTTGGCGTCGTTCTGGTGTAGCAGCGCCTCCGGAGCGGGACCTGCGATGCCGGGCACGGCGATGGCGCCGCGAGTGCTGACGTCCGAAGCGATCACCGGTCCGCAGGCCAGTGCGTGCAGGACGTCGGTGGGCAGCGAGTTGATCACCGCACCGTCGGCGTGCAGGTCGCCGTGCCAGGCCACCGGTGGCGCTACGCCCGGAACGGCCATGCTGGTGCCGACCCACAGCGCCAGCGGGCCGCGGTCGTGGACGCAGGCGGTACCGTGGGTCAGGTTGGTGGTGACGCAAAAAAACGGCTTCCACAACGACTCGATCGTGCGTGGTCCGAACACTTCCTGCAGCCGGTGCAGGAACTTACGGCCGCGGATCAGCGATACCCGCGGCAGCGTGTAGTCGTTGAGATAGTTGCGGGTGACGAAGGTTTCGCGCGTGACTTCCAGAACCTGCCGATAATCGAAGCCACAGGCCACCTGCGCGCCGAAAAACGCGCCCATCGAGCTGCCGGCGGTCAAATCCACCGGCAGCTCGAGTTCGTCGAGCGCGCGCAGCAGCCCGATGTGGGCGAAGCCGCGCGCGCCGCCGCCGCCGAGCACCAGCCCGAGCGCACGGCCGGCGAGCCGGCGCGCCAGCGCCTGCGGTGGCCGCGACGGCGATACGAAATGATGCAGCCGCAGCAACCCCAGCCGCCCGTACCAGGCGGCGACGTCGCCGGCGCCCGCGCTCGGCTCGCGCAGCAGCACCAGCTCGGTCGGCGCGCAGCCGGTGATCGCTTGCCAGTCGGCGACCATCGGCGTCAGCACCGGCGGATCGTCGGCGCGGGCGAGCAGCACAATGCAGTCGCTCTGTCGCATGCAGCGGCGCGACCAGGCGCTGGAATCGGCGTCGGCACAGTAGATCAGCCGGCCATGGCCGAGCCCGGTTTCGAGGTGGTTCAGATAATCGATCAGCGCGTCGGTGCGGGCCTCGGCCGGCAACTGCGCCTGGCCCTCGCCCAGATCGGCATCCACTCTGGCGGCGTCGAGCTGCTGAACCGCGCCGAAACGGCCGAGAGCGCCGGACAGCTGACGGACGAAGCCTTGCACGTCGATGCTCGGCTGCGCCGGCACCACCGCGATCACCCGCGCGCCGCGCCGCCGCTCGGTCCGCGTCCGCTGCGCGCGGCTCAGACGGTGGACGATCAGATCGATGATCTGAAACAGCGACGCCGGATGCGCTTCGGCGAAGGCCAGGAAATCGTCGCGGTCGATGCGCAGCAGGACGCAGTCGCGCGCCGCACGCACGCTCACGCCTTCGGCGCGGCGCGCAAACAGGCCGATTTCACCAACCGACTCGCCGGCGGTGATCTCGGCCAGCAGGTGACCGCCGGCATCGTGCACCCGCAGCCGGCCGCTGGCGACCAGATAAAGCGCGTCCACCGGCGAATCGGGCTGCAGCAACTCACTGCCGCCGCGTAGCGCCTGCAGGCGGCAGTGCTGTGTCAACTGGTCCAGCGCCTGCGGCGGCAGCCCGTCGAACAGGCGGTTGGCGGCGAGGATTTCGCGCAGCTGCATGACGGCGTGGCGGCGACAAGCGGAAGCGATGATGATGACGCTCCTGCCACGCGACTGTCACCATGGGCGTGCGCCCGGGTGCGCCGACAGTTCGGCGACACGTAGGGAGGCCGATGTTCGGATCGTTGATATTCGCGCTGGCGCGCGTGTGGCTGGCGCCGTTTCTGGTCCTGGTGCGTCACCGTGCGACGCCGGAGCTGTCGCGGCTTGGGTTGGACCCGATCAAGCCGCTGTGCTACGTACTGCCGACGTGCGGCTGGATCGACGCGCTGGCGCTGGCGCGCGTCTGCCGCAAGCTGGGCCTGCCGGCGCCGCAGCGCAGCGGCGCGCAGTTGCCGGGTCCGCGCCGTGCCGTCTGTCTGTATCTGCCGGCACTGCGCCAGCCCGACGCCGGCCTGGGCACGCTGCTGAACCGTGCCGCGGCCGCTGCCGGCTACGAGGTGCAGGTGCTGCCGCTGTCGCTGCGCGCCTTGGCCGAGGTCGACGGCAATCCGCTGCGCGCGCAGCGCAAGGCCGCGCGTGTACTGCAGTTGCAATTCCTGCGCGCGCGCACCGCCGCGCTCGGACCAACGCTGCTGCGCCGCGCGGTGGTGATCGCCGGCGTACCGGAGGTGCCGGCGGTGCGGCATGCAATCGAGCGCGAAGCCGCCGCCAAAGGCTTGCCGCTGAAAGCCGGTTGACCGAGGAGGCGATCGTGACCGGTTGCCGTGCGCCATACCCGTTCCTGCGCACCGAGTTTTTCCTGCCGTGGGCACCTGCCGACTGCGAACTGGCGGTACAAGTCTATCTGCAGCGCATGCTCGGGCGTGGACTGTTGCTGCGCGACGACAACGGCTGGCTGCGGCGGCCCGCAGTGGCGACGCCGGCGTTCGGCGCTTTGGCCGCGCTTGGCCGGCTGCTCGGTGAGACGCTGGAGCGTTACGCGATGGCGCTGCTGCAGTTGCTGCTGCGACGACCGAAGCCGGGCGCCGGCTGAAGGTGCGGCAGAAGGCTATACTCTTAAACCGCGCCGCCGCCGGCGCGGCCGTTGCCGTCCGCGGTGGTGCGGCCGTTCCTTAAACCCCGCTTCAGGGAGTAACTGCTCTATGTCCAATTTCAAACCCATCGCCCTCGCCGTTGCCTGCGCCGTGCTGATGGCGGCCTGCGGCAAGACCGGCACCACCACCGCCGGTGGTGCTGAAAAAGCCGCCGCCGGCGATCTGACCACCGATCAGCAGAAATTCAGCTACGCCATTGGCTACGATCTTGGTCACTCGCTGCAAGAAGTCAAGGACAACGTCGACCTCAAGGCGCTGGAAACCGGCCTCGAGGAGGGCGCCGCCGGCACCAAGGCACGGCTCGACGAACAGCAGCGGCAGCAGATCAAGGTCGCCGTGTCGCAGAAGATCCGGGCGGAACAGCAGGCCAAGCGCGAAGCCGAGGCCAAGACCAACCAGGAAGCCGCCGACAAATTCCTGGCCGAGATGGCCAAGAAACCCGGCGTCAAGACCACCGCCGACGGTCTCGAGTACGAGGTCGAGAAAGAAGGCAGCGGCAAGCCGCCGAAAGCCGACGATCACGTCACGGTCAACTACAAGGGCATGCTGCCGGACGGCACCGTGTTCGACAGCTCGTACGAGCGTGGCCAGCCGGCGACCCTGCCGCTGGCCGACGTGATACCGGCCTGGGGCGAAGGCTTGCAGTTGATGAAGCCGGGCGCCAAGTACAAGTTCTATGTGTCGCCGAAACTGGCCTACGGCGAGCGTGGCGCCGGGCTGAAGATCGGACCCAACCAGGCGCTGGTGTTCGAAGTCGAGCTGTTGAACGTCGGCCCGAACAGTCAGCCGGGCGCCGCAGCAGCGCCGCACGGCAACAGCCGCTAAGGCGTCCGACGCGATCGGTGGGCGTCGGCTTGCGGGCCGACGCCCGACCATCACCGCGATATCTCCGCAGGCGCTGCGGTAGGCGCTGCGATCTGCGGAGTCAGTTCGAATTCACGCGCCGCAACTGGCGGTTTCGGCGGCGCGCGCCTGCGACAGCTGCTGTTCGAATTGCTCTTGCGTCATCCGCGTCCGTTGGCCGTCGGAGCCTTTGACGAACAGTCGGTGCGCGGTCTTTTCTTCCAGGAAGCTGATCCGGCTGCGCGCCTTGGCGCAATCCTCGGCACGGCGGGCCTTGGCGGCCAATTCGGCCTCGTGTGCCTGTTGGCGCTCGCCTTGCTCTGTGTTCAGTTGCTGCGCCGTACGGTCGAGCGCCTTGACCGCCGGCGCCGGAGTCGGCGGCGGAACCTGCGGGTCGATGCGCACGAACGCGCGGCCGGAGGGCGGCGACTGGCTGAAATGGATCACGCCGCCGGCGTCTGTCCAGCGGTAGATCGCTGCCTGCGCACACAGCGGCAGCAACAGCAACAGCAGCGCGGCGGATTTCATCAGCTGCAGTGTAAGGCGCATTGCGCCCGTCGTCATCGCCGCGGCTGCGGCTTGCTCCATACGGGTGCGTATTGTTAGACTGCCGGCGCAGCCTGCGCAGTTTCAAATTCGTCGATGAAGAATTCCAGTCTGGAAACGCGTGTCAGTCTGTCGGCGCAGGACTGGGCCGAGGCGGCGCTGGACGCGATGGCTGCCGGCGGCCTCGAGGCGGTGGCAGTGGAGCCGCTGGCGCGCCGGCTGGGGGTTACCAAAGGCAGTTTCTACTGGCATTTCCCGACCCGCGAGGCCCTGATCCAGGCCGCGCTGGCGGCGTGGGAAAAGCGCGAGATCGAGGACGTCATCGCCCACGCCGATCAGCACGCAGGCGATCCTCGCGAGCGGATCCACTCACTGTTCCGGGAGGTGGCCAACACCGATCCGCGTTCGGAGCGCCTGTTGCTGGTGCTGTCGGCCACGGATCACCTGGCGGCGCGCGAGTGCGTGCAGCGGATCAACGAACGGCGGCGCACTTACGTCTGCGACTGCTACCGGGCGCTCGGCCTGCCCGAAGACGAGGCGCACAATTGGGCCACTTTCGCGCATTGCATTTTCATGGGCACGGTGCGCATGCGCCGCGACAACCCGGATGCGTTGCCCGCCGGCCCGCAGTTCAACGAATACCTGCGCTTCCTGATTCGCACGTTGATCCCGCCCGCGTCGCCCTCCGCTGCCGTGGTCCGATCGGCAGCGCGGCTGCCGCGTGCCGCCGGCAACCGCTGAGGCCGCCTGCGTACCGCGGTCGCCGGCGTTCTTGTTAAGCTAGCCGACGAAACTTGTGCGGTGGATGCCGGAGATGGCCGGAAACGAAGAAGTCGCGGATCTGCGGATGGACCCCGGTGCCCTGTACCGGGAAGAGGTGTTTTCGGATCGCGGCGGCGGCACGCTGCTGCGGCTGACCCCGGTGGACAAAAATGGCGCTGCCGATGCCAAGCGCAAAGTGCTATACGTCGGGCAGGCGCAGTTGCTGACCCCGGCCGGCACGCTGCCGCTTTCCTTCGAGATCGACGCCGACTCGCTGGAGCAGGCCGCGCAACGTTTCGGTGAAATCGCCCGGCGGGCATTGCAGGAGACGATGGACAAGCTGCGCGAGCTGCGCCGCGAGGCGGGTTCGTCGATTCTGATTCCCGAGGCCGGCGCCGCCGCGGGCCTGACCGGCGGTGCGCACGCCGCGATGATGCCGCCAGGAAAAATCAAATTGCCATAGCGGCGCGGACGCCGCGCACGAGCATCTTAATTCCGATCGAAATGCCGGCGGCGCGACCGACGCCCGGCGCCGCCTCGGCAGCGGATGAGGCGCTGGCGCGCGGCGTCGCCGCGCTCGGTGCTCCGGACACGGCGATGCCGGTACTGCTGGCCTATCTCGACGAGCTGGTGCGCTGGAGCCGTGCCTACAACCTGACCGGGATTCGCGATCCGCTGCGGATGGTCAGCCACCATCTGCTGGACAGTCTGGCGGTGCTGCCGTATTGCGCACCGCCGTTGATCGACGTCGGCTCCGGCGCCGGACTGCCGGGGCTGGTGCTGGCGATCGCCCGTCGCGACTGGCCGGTAACCGTGCTGGATGCGGCCGGCAAGAAGGCCCGTTTTCTGCGCCACGTCGCGCGCCATCTGGCGCTGGACAACGTCGAAGTGATCGAAACACGGGTGGAGGTCTATTCGCCGTCGCGGCCGGCAGCGACGGTGATATCGCGGGCGTTCGCAGAATTGGGCGAATTCCTGCGCCTGACCCTGCATCTGAGCGGCACGTCTGGTCGCTGGCTGGCGATGAAGGGTAAGCTCAGGCGCCACGAACTCGAGGCGGTGCCGCCGGCCATGTCGGTTCAGGCCGTTCATCCGCTGCAAATCCCCGGGCTGGCCGCGGAGCGCCATCTGGTGGTGGCCGTGCGCGCGTCCGGATCGCAGCGCGCATGACCCGGATCATCGCCGTCGCCAACCAGAAGGGCGGGGTCGGCAAAACCACTACTGCGGTCAACCTCGCCGCGTCGCTGGCTGCGACCCGGCGGCGGGTGCTGCTGGTGGACCTGGATCCGCAGGGCAATGCGACGATGGGCGTGGGGGTGGACAAGAACCAGATCACCCTGTCGGCGCGCGATCTGCTGCTGGAAAAGGCTTCAATCGAGTCGATACTGGTTCGGTTGCCGGCGCTGGGTCTGGATCTGGTTCCGGGAAACGGCGACCTGACCGAGGCCGAGGTGCGGCTGCGCGAGATGCCGATCGGCGAGTTCGCACTGAAATCCGCGCTGGCGCCGGCCGACGAACGCTACGATTTCGTGCTGCTGGACTGTCCGCCGGCGCTGTCCAAACTGACCGTCAACGCGCTGGTCGCCGCCGACGGCGTGCTGATACCGATGCAGTGCGAATACTACGCGCTGGAGGGACTGACCGCCTTGCTCGACACGGTGGAGAAAATCCGCCGTGTGATCAATCCGAAGCTGGAGGTTGAAGGTCTGCTGCGGACCATGTTCGATCCGCGCAACAACCTATCCAACGATGTCTCGGTGCAGCTGACCCAGCACTTCACCGACAAGGTTTACCGCACCATCATTCCGCGCAACGTGCGGCTGGCCGAGGCGCCGAGCCACGGCCTGCCGGCGCTCAGCTACGATCCGGCATCGGCCGGCGCCAAGGCTTATCTGGCCCTGGCCGGCGAAATCCTGCGCCGCCATGACGGCGGCCAGTTGCGGCTGCCGTGACCGGGCGGCGGGCAAGCCGATGGGGACGCCCGCCGGCGAACACCCACGGGCGTATCCGCCACGCACTGGCGCCGCATCTGCGTAAGCCGTCAAACTAGCGCCATGAACCTCACCCTCCGCGACCGCGTGGCAAGCCGGCGATGAGCGCAAAAAAAAGAGGGCTTGGCCGGGGGCTGGACGCGCTGCTTGGCGCGCCTGCCGACGCCGGCGAGGACGCCGAAGGCGAGCTGCGTGAACTGCCGCTGGCGGCGATTCATCCGAACCCGGAACAGCCGCGCCGACATTTCGATGAGGACCGGCTCGCCGAGCTGGCGGTCTCGATCCGCGCTCAGGGCGTGGTGCAGCCGATCATCGTGCGGCCGGATGCCGCCGGCTATCAGCTGGTCGCCGGCGAGCGGCGCTGGCGGGCGGCCGGGCAAGCCGGGTTGGTGCGCATCCCGGCGCTGGTGCGCAAGCTCGACGCGCGCGCGGCGATGGCCACTGCGCTGGTCGAAAACATCCAGCGCGCCGATCTGAATCCGATCGAAGAGGCCGCGGCATTGCGGCGTTTGCTCGACGACTGCGGTTTGACCCACGAACGTGCCGCCGAAGCGCTCGGTCGCTCGCGCGCGGCGATCAGCAATCTGCTGCGGCTGTTGGATTTGCCGGAGCAGGTTCAGCAGTGGCTGCGCGAAGCCAGACTCTCGGCCGGCCACGCCAAGGTGCTGCTGGGGGCGCCGGAAGCGCGCCGTTTGCCGCTGGCGCAAAAAGTCGTCGCGTTGGGTCTGTCGGTGCGCCAGACCGAGGCGCTGGTCAAGGCGCCACTGTCGGCGCGGCGTACGCCGGCCGCCGGCACTCACCGGGAACTCGAGGGCGAGCTTTCGCAGCGCATCGGCGCGCCGGTGACCATCCGTACCGGCCGGGGCGGCGGCGGCAGATTGTCGCTGAAATTCGACAATGCCGCCGAGCTGCAGCGGTTGGTCCAGCGGCTGCGTTGATGACGTTGCCACACGGCTCTTGAAGCGAGGCGGGGATTGATGCGACGAGGTGATGCAGTGGCGCGCCGCGTGGCCGCTTCAATCATTAACAGAGCGTGGCTTGGATCATCGATCCGGCCGCCGCTGCCGCATCGGCTCGGCCGCGGGGCGCATTGACCGGGGTTTTCGGCCTGCCTTACACTCAGCGGCAGATTTCATAGGGCGCTGCGGGGGCGCTGCGGGCCGTATTGCCGGGGCGGCGACAGGCGTCCCCGGCGGATGAAATGGCAGGCGTATTGCGCGGCAGGCAGGTCGCTTGGGTAGTGTGCGCCGTTCAAGCATTGATCGCCGGCGCGACCGCCGCGGTGTTCTACGGATCGGGGGATCCTCGCCAAGCTCTCGCCGCGCTCTACGGAGGCGCGGTGGCGATCGTGCCTGCGGCTTACCTCGGGGTACGCCTGCTGGCGCCACCGCCGGCGGCGACGGCACAACAGGTCACGGCGCGCTTCTACCGCGGCGTGACCGGTAAAATGGCGGTCACCGCGGCGATGTTTTTCGTCGGCGCGCGCGAGTTCGCGCCGCAGTTCGGCGCGCTGATCGCCGCGTTCATCGCCTGTCAGGCGGCGTACTGGCTGGCACTGGCGGTGTGGCGGGTGGCGTAGCGCCGTGTCTGGCGCCGCATCGCGGTACTGCGGTTATCGACTGGCGGTTATCGAATACAAGAGTTTCGAGAGTTTTTGTCTATGGCCCCCGAAGGCGCGCACGATTCAGGCAGCTACGTTCTGCACCACTTGAGCAATCTGACGCTCAACCTGCAGACCATGCGCATTGACGAGCACGCCCAAGGATTCTGGGCGCTGCACCTGGATTCGACGTTCTTCTCGCTGCTGCTCGGCGCGCTGTTCCTGTGGCTGTTCCGGCGCGTGGCCGTGCGCGCCAGTATCGATCGACCCGGCAAGCTGCAGAACGCGATCGAGATCATGGTCGAGTTCGTCGACAAGCAGACGCGTGACCTGTTCCATCAGGACAACAAACTGGTGGCGCCGCTGGCGCTGACCATCTTTGCCTGGGTGTTTTTGATGAACCTGATGGATTTGATTCCGGTTGACCTGCTGCCGTTCGTTGCCGAGCGCGGCCTGGGTCTGCCGGCGCTGCGCGTGGTGCCGTCGACCGACGTCAACATCACTTTCGGATTGTCGATCGGCGTGTTCTTCTTAACCCTCGCTTTCGCGATGAAGTACAAGGGACCGGTCGGTTATCTGAAAGAATCGCTGCTGCATCCGTTCTTCGTGCGCAGAGGCCCGCTGATCGCGCTCAACCTAGTGCTGGTGCCGTTCAACCTGATCCTGCGCGTGGTCGAAGAACTGGCGCGGCCGGTTTCGTTGTCGTTGCGGCTGTTCGGCAACCTGTTCGCCGGCGAGTTGATTTTTGTGCTGCTGGCGATTCTGCTGGCGCAGATCCTTTCCGGTCCGGCGGGTGCCGTGCTGGCCGCGGTCGGCATCCTGTTCAACATCGCGTGGGCGTTCTTCCATCTCCTGGTCATCACCATCCAGGCGGTCGTGTTCATGGTGCTGACCGTCGTCTATCTCAGCCTGGCTTCGGAACATCACTGAAGCCATTCCGCCAACCCTCGACAAGCGTCAATCAGTAGGAGACCTCATGGAACTCGGTAATTTGATGGCTCAGGTGCAGGGCATGACCGTGGTCGCTGTCGGCCTGATTTTCGGCCTCGGCGCCGCCGGCACCGCAATCGGCTTCGGCCTGCTCGGCGGGCGTCTGTTGGAAGGCATCGCCAGGCAGCCGGAACTTCGCGGCATGCTTACCGGTACGATGTTCCTGATCGCCGGCCTGCTCGACGCAGTGGCGATGATCGGCATCGGTTTTTCGCTGTACTTCATCTTTGCCAACCCGTTCGCCGGTGCGGTGGTCAAGGCGGTCGGTGGCGCGGGCTAAACGCGTCCCGTCGTCGCCGGAGGTTACGCGATGAATATCGGTATCACACTGGTGGTGCAGTTGATCGCGTTCGCGATCTTCGTCTGGCTGACGATGCAGTACATCTGGCCGCTCCTGCTGCGGGCGATGGAAGAGCGCCGCGCGAAGATCGCCGACGGCCTGGCGGCCGCCGAACGCGGCAAGAAGGCACTGGCGGACGCCGCCGCCGAACGCGAGCAGACATTGGCACAGGTGCGCGGGCAGGCGCAGGAGATCCTGGGCAACGCCAACCGGCAGGCCGGTCAGATCATCGCCGCGGCGCGCGATGCCGCGCGCAGCGAGGGCGATCGCATCGTCGAAGCGGCGCGCGCACAGGTCGACCACGAGATCGATCAGGCGCGCGAGGCTCTGCGCAAACGCGTCGGCGAGCTGGCGGTGGCCGGCGCGCAGGCGATCTTGCAGAGCGAGGTCGACGCGCGCGCGCACGGCCGTGTGCTCGACGAACTGGCCGAGCAACTCTAAAAAGGCCCGACGATGGCTGAAGCCCAGACTCTGGCTCGTCCGTATGCCCGCGCTGCGTTCGCGCAGGCGCGCGACGAAGGCGCCGTCGAAGCGTGGTCGCAGGCTTTGACACGGCTGGCGCTGGCGCTGGCGCTGGCGGAGGCGGAGGCGCTGGTCGGCGATCCCCGGCTGACGCGGGCGCAGCGGGCGGCGGTGTTTGTCGATGTGCTCGGCGGCGACGCGCCGCAGACGGCGAAAAATCTGGTGCGCCTTCTGGCCGATAATCACCGTCTGCCGCTGGCTCCGGCCATCGCCCACGCTTTCGAACGCCTGCGCGCCGAGGCCGAGGGGCGGCTGCAGGTGGTGATCACCAGTGCGCTGCCGGTCGCCGAGTCGCAGCGCCAGCGGCTCGCAGAAGCGCTGCGCCGCCGGCTGACGGCAACGCTGGATCTCGTCTGGCGCGAAGATCCGCGGCTGATCGGCGGCGCGCTGATCCGCGCCGGCGATCTGGTCATCGATGGCAGTCTGCGCGGCCAGTTGCAGCGCTTGCGCAACCAGCTCGCCGTTTGAGGCGGGCGCTAACCGGAAATGAACGTCCATGCAGCAGCTCAATCCTTCTGAAGTCAGCGACCTGATTCGCAGCCGCATCGCCGGCTTCCAGGTGGCGCCCGAGGCGCGCAACACCGGCACCGTGGTCAGTCTCGCCGACGGCATCGTGCGCATTCATGGCCTGTCCGATGCGCTGGCCGGTGAGATGCTGGAATTCCCGGCCGGCGCCGATGGCAAGCCGACCTTCGGTCTGGCACTGAATCTGGAGCGCGATTCGGTCGGTGCCGTGGTGCTCGGCGATTACGAGCACTTGAGCGAAGGCGATACGGTCAAGACCACCGGCCGCATTCTCGAAGTGCCGGTCGGCGAAGCCCTGCTCGGTCGCGTGGTGGATGCGCTGGGCCGCCCGATCGACGGCAAGGGCGACATTTCCGCGCAGGGCACCAGCCCGATCGAGAAAGTCGCCCCGGGCGTGATCACCCGCCAGTCAGTCAGCCAGCCGGTGCAGACCGGCTACAAGGCGATCGACTCGATGGTGCCGATCGGGCGCGGCCAGCGCGAGCTGATCATCGGCGATCGCCAGACCGGCAAGACCGCGCTGGCGGTGGATACCATCATCAATCAGAAGCACTCCGGCATCCGCTGCATCTACGTCGCCATCGGCCAGAAGCAGAGTTCGATTGCGGGCGTGGTGCGCAAGCTGGAGGAACACGGCGGGCTGGCGCACACCATCGTCGTTGCCGCTTCGGCGTCTGAATCGGCCGCGCTGCAGTACATCGCGCCGTACTCGGGCTGCGCCATGGGCGAATATTTCCGCGACCGTGGTGAAGACGCGCTGGTGATCTACGACGACCTGTCCAAGCAGGCCGTGGCCTATCGCCAGATCTCGCTGCTGCTGCGGCGCCCACCGGGCCGCGAGGCGTACCCGGGCGACGTGTTCTATCTGCATTCGCGCCTGCTCGAGCGCGCCGCGCGCGTGAACGAGAAGTACGTCGAGAAAATGAGCGGCGGCAGGATCAAGGGCAAGACCGGCTCGTTGACCGCGCTGCCGATCATCGAGACTCAGGCCGGCGACGTCTCCGCATTCGTTCCGACCAATGTGATCTCGATCACCGACGGTCAGATCTTCCTGGAAACCGACCTGTTCAACGCCGGTATCCGGCCGGCGATGAATGCCGGTATTTCGGTGTCGCGCGTCGGTGGCGCGGCGCAGACCAAGATCATCAAAAAGCTCGGCGGCGGTGTGCGCCTGGCGCTGGCCCAGTATCGCGAGCTGGCGGCGTTTGCGCAGTTCGCCTCGGATCTGGACGAGACCACCCGCAGGCAACTCGAGCGCGGCCAGCGCGTCACCGAGCTGATGAAGCAGAAGCAGTACTCGCCGCTGCGGGTTTCGCTGATGGCGGTGTCGCTGTTTACCGCCGACAAGGGTTATCTGGACGACGTGCCGGTGACCCGAATCGGCGCTTTCGAAGCCTCGCTGCACCAGTACATGCAGACCAGCCACCGGGCGCTGCTGGACCGGATCGACGAGCGTGGCGACTACAGTGACGAGATCGAGGCTGCGCTGGACGAAGCGATCCGCGCGTTCAAGCAGCAATCGGCGATTTGACAAAAGCTTCAATCCGCAAATGAACGCAAAGAACGCAAATACAGCAATTCTTTCGTTTGCGTTTATTTGCGGACCTGTTGATTAAGGATGTAGTCATGGCTGGCGCCAAAGAGATCCGCACCAAGATCAAAAGCGTGCAGAACACGCAGAAAATCACCAAGGCGATGGAAAAGGTCGCCACCAGCAAGATGCGCAGGGCGCAGCAACGGATGCTGGCGGCGCGGCCCTACGCCGAAAAGCTGCGGCGTACCATCGGCCACCTGGCGCGCGCCAATCCGGAGTATCGGCATCCGTTCCTGGTCGAACGCGAGGTCAAGCGCGTGGCTTTCATCGTCGTCGCCACCGACCGCGGCCTGTGCGGTGGTCTCAACATGAATCTGTTCCGAGCAGTGGTGCGCGAGGCGCGCGAGGCGCGCGAACGCGGCGCGGAGGTGGCGTTCGCGGTGACCGGCAACAAGGGCATCGGCTTTTTCCGCCGGGTTGGTGGCAAGGTTTTGTCCGAGGCCAGCCATCTCGGTGATACGCCGCACGTCGAGCAATTGATCGGGCCGATCAAGGTGCTGCTGGACGCCTATTGCGCCGGCGAACTGGACGGCGTGTTCCTGTGCAGCAACGAATTCGTCAACACCATGTCGCAGAACCCGGTGATCCGGCAGGTGCTGCCGATTCTGCCGGTGGACACCGACGGCCTGCTTAAAAGCTGGGACTACATCTACGAGCCGGAGGCGGCTTCTCTGCTCAACGATCTGCTGGTGCGGTACATCGAGTCGCAGACTTATCAGGCGGTGGTGGAAAACCTGGCCTGCGAGCAGGCGGCGCGGATGGTGGCGATGAAGGCGGCGTCCGACAACGCCGGCAAG
Source organism: Gammaproteobacteria bacterium (assembly GCA_028871525.1). Classification (GTDB taxonomy): domain Bacteria; phylum Pseudomonadota; class Gammaproteobacteria; order Nevskiales; family Nevskiaceae; genus SCRT01. The sequence goes on along the minus strand of JAGWMX010000007.1, from coordinate 12,036 downwards.
ATCATCAATCAACTGCAGCTCGACTACAACAAGGCTCGCCAGGCCGGCATTACCAAGGAGCTGGCCGAGATCGTCGGCGGCGCTGCGGCGGTCTGAGCGCGGCGCATGAATCACGAAGCGCTGGCCGCACACATTCGCGCGGTCCCCGACTTTCCGCGCCCCGGCATCCTGTTCCGCGACATCACGCCGCTTCTGGCCTCACCGCCGGCGTTCACCGCGGCCACTGCGGCGCTGGCCGAGCGGATCCTCGTGCATCGCCCTTCCGCGCTGGTGGCGATCGAATCGCGCGGCTTCCTGTTCGGCGCCGCGCTGGCGCAGCGCCTTGGCCTGCCGCTGCTATTGGTGCGCAAGCCCGGCAAACTGCCGTCTGCGACCACGGCGATCGAATATCAACTCGAGTATGGCAGCGACCGGCTAGAGATTCACGTCGATGCGGTGCAGTCCGGCAGCCGTTGCGCGATCATCGACGATGTACTGGCCACCGGCGGCACCGCCGCGGCGACGGCCGAATTGGTGCGCAGCCGCGGCGGCGAGGTCGCCTGTCTGGCGTTTCTGCTCGAGCTCGACGCTCTCGGTGGCCGTAACCGCCTCGGCGCCGCCACGGTCGAAAGCCTGCTGCACTTCTAAAACGCGTCGCCGCGCGGGGCAGGGCGGGGCTGGCAAGAGGTCGCCCGCTGCGGCAGAATCTTAGGCCGTGGGGCTGCCCGCCAATGCGGTCGCCGGCGGTCTGCTGAGGTGTTGACTGATCGGGGTAGTTTATACGGAGTGAGGATGGTGCGATGGATTTCGATGCCGGCCTGCCGATTCTGGTCGCCTCGTTGGTCGCGGTGCTGCTGCTGAGTTGGTCGACGCTGCAGCGCCGCTGGCTGGAGTCCAGCGCGTGTTTGTACGCGCGCCGGGCGGCGCCCGGCGTGATCGGGCCGGTGATCGGGCCGCTGCAGCGCACCAATGCCTGGTTGCGCACGGTGGCACTGTCATCGACCTTCGCGGCGCCTACGGTGATGGCCTTCTCCGGACAGCTCGATGCACATGGCATCGCCAATGTGTATCACGGCTTGCTGCAGATCATCGCGCCGCTGACCTCGGCCTGTTTCTCGGCGGCGGTGGCCTGGCTGTTGATCGTCACGCCGCTGGCGGTTCACGCCACGCACTGCCGCTTGCTGGAGCTGTTCCGGGCATCGTTCCAGCGCCGGGAGTACTGGTGAGCGGGCGCCCCCAGCGGCGAGTATCGGCCACCGCGGCACGAGTGGCCATCGCTTATAATGAAAAAATATCTCACGGGATGAGAGCGGCTGCTGATAGCGCCGCATCCGCCTGCGAGTGGACTGCATCCCGCGCGGCTACCGCGAGGCAACCGCTACCGGGCGGCTTACTGCTGAATGGCGTGAAATGACAACCGAATACCACTTCGGCCGGAGTTGGCCGGACAACGCCGAGGCGTATCAGGACTACATCCTACCGCTGGTGTCGCGGACTTTTGCGCTGACTATCCCGCAACTGCCGCCGGCGCTGGCGCGGGTGGTCGGCAATGCCTACCTGCTGTGTCGCATCGCTGACACGGTCGAAGACGATCCGGCTTTCGATGCGCCACGCAAGAAGCTGCTCGAACAGACGCTGATCGAGGTCGTTGCCGGTCGCGCGGCGCCGGAACCGTGGGCCGCTGAGGTGGCGCCGCTGCTGTCCTCCACCAGTGCCGGCGCCGAGCGTGACCTGATTCGCCAATTACCGCTGGTGATCGCCGTCACCCGCAGCTTCGGGCCGGTGCAGCGGGAGGTGATCAGCCGCTGCGTGGCGATCATGGGTCGCGGCATGCACCGCTTCCAGCAACGTGCGGGTCTGGACGGCCTGCACGATCAGGCCGAGATGGACGATTACTGCTACTTCGTTGCCGGCGTGGTCGGTGAGATGCTGACCGAATTGTTCTGCGCGCATGCAGCGGATATCGCCGACCACGCGCCGATACTGCGCCGCCATGCCGTCTCGTTCGGGCAGGGCCTGCAGATGGTCAACATCCTGAAGGATCGCTGGGAGGATCGCGCGCGCGGCGCCTGCTGGCTGCCGCGCGAGACCTTCGCCCGTCACGGCGTCGACGTCAAGGCGCTGGGTGAAGGCGTGCGCAGCGCAGGTTACTTCGCCGCGCAGCGCGAGCTGGTCGGCGTGGCCCACGCGCACCTGCGCAACGCCTTGACTTACACGCTGGCGATCCCGTCGGCCCACACCGGTATCCGGCGTTTCTGCGCCTGGGCTATCGGCCTGGCGCTGCTGACGCTGCGCAACATCCACCGCAAGCCCGATTTCGCCGCCGGCGCCGAGGTCAAGGTATCCAGGCGCGCGCTGGCGACGGCGATCATGCTGACCAATATGGCGGTGCACAGCGAAGCTGCGCTGCGGTGGCTGTTCGAGTGGATCGCCGGCGAGCTGCCACTGGCGCCGCTGTCGGCGCGTTGGAGCGATGAAACCGAAGCAACGCTGGCCGCCTCCGGCCGTACTGCCGCAACCTTGTGAAGGCGGCGGGCCTGCGGCCTGCCCAGTGTTTTCGCCACTGGATTCGACTCCGACGATGAGCCCACCTGACCTTGTCCGCGCCGAGCGCGATCGCCGCCCGGGTGCCGCTGCTGCATTGGGTCATGCGATCACCGCCGGCCGCGACGCGCTGATGAGGTTGCAGGCCGCCGACGGCCACTGGTGCTTCGAGCTGGAAGCCGACTGCACGATACCGGCCGAATACATCCTGATGATGCACTTCATGGACGAGATCGATGAAGTGCTGCAGGCCAAGCTGGCGCGCTTCCTGCGTGCCGAGCAGGTGCTCGACGGCCACGGCGGCTGGCCGCTGTATCACCGCGGCCAGCTGGATCTGTCTTGTACCGTCAAGTGTTACTACGCGCTCAAGCTCGCCGGTGACGATCCGCAGGCGCCGCACATGGTGCGCGCCCGCGAAGTGGTCCTGGCGCGCGGCGGGGCGGCGAAGACCAACGTCTTCACCCGTATCGCGCTAGCGCTGTTCGGGCAGCTCCCGTGGCGCGGGGTGCCGTATATCCCGGTCGAGATCATGCTGCTGCCGCGGTGGTTCTTCTTCCACCTCGACAAAGTCAGCTACTGGTCGCGCACGGTGATGGTGCCGCTGTTCATCCTGTGCACGCTCAAGCCGCTGGCGAAGAATCCGCGGCGGATCGATATCCGCGAGCTGTTCGTTATCCCGCCCGAGGACGAGCGCCACTATTTCGCCACTCACGGCGCGCTGAACAAATTGTTCCTGACGCTTGATCACCTCGGTCGCGCGTTGGACCCGTTGATCCCGAAGCGGGTGCGGCAGCACGCGATCAAGGCGGCCTACGACTGGTTCGTGCTGCGACTCAACGGCGAGGACGGTCTCGGCGCGATTTTTCCGGCGATGGTCAACGCCTACGAGGCGCTGGCGCTGCTCGGCCATCCACCGGAGGATCCGCTGCGTGCCGCCAGCCTGCGTTCGATCCAGAAACTGGTGGTGCAGCGCGCCGACGGTTCCGCCTATTGCCAGCCCTGCGTGTCGCCAGTGTGGGATACCGGCTGGGCGGCGCTGGCGCTGTACGCCTGTGACCGCGAGCCGACCACTCGCGCGGCGGTGGACAGAGCGCTGGAGTGGTTGGCGCAGCGCCAAGTCACCGAAGTCAAGGGTGACTGGGCGGTGCGTGCACCGGATCTGCCGCCGGGCGGCTGGGCGTTTCAGTACCGCAACGATGACTACCCCGATCTTGATGACACCGCGATGGTTGCCGCGCTGCTGCAGGTGATCGATCCGCAGCGCTACCGCGCCCAGGTCGCGCGCGCCACCGACTGGCTGGTCGGCCTGCAGTCGAAAAATGGCGGCTTCGCCGCTTTCGACGCCGACAACACCTGCTACTACCTGAACGCAATTCCGTTCGCCGATCACGGCGCGCTGCTCGACCCGCCGACCGAGGACGTCTCCGGCCGCGTGCTGCTGCCGCTGGGGCTGCTCGCTCGGCCACGGGATCGGCAGGCCGTGCGCCGCTGCGTCGACTACTTAAAGCGTAGCCAGCAGCCCGACGGCTCCTGGTGGGGCCGCTGGGGCAGCAATTTCATCTACGGCACCTGGAGCGTGCTGGCGGGCCTGGCGTTCGCCGGCGAGGACATGCGCCGGCCTTACGTGCGCAAGGCGGTGACCTGGCTGCGCTCGCGCCAGAACGCCGATGGCGGTTGGGGTGAGACCAACGACAGCTACCAGGATCCGCGGCTGGCCGGAACAATGGATGGCGAGAGTACGGCGTATTCCACCGCCTGGGCGTTGCTGGGTTTGATGGCTGCGGGCGAAGTCGAAGATCCGGCGGTGACGCGCGGGATCGACTACCTGTTGGCCACGCAGGGCGCCGACGGTCTGTGGCGGCACGATACCTTCAATGCACCGGGTTTCCCACGCGTGTTTTATCTCAAGTACCACGGTTATACCGTCTATTTCCCACTATGGGCGCTGGCCCGCTACCGCCAGTTGCTGCACGCTACCCCTGGCACGTCCTCTGCGGGCGTGCAGCACGTACCTGCGGGCCCTGCCAACGTTCTGGTGCGGCAGCGCGCGCCGCACCGATGAATGCTCGCGCCAACGGTGCCGGTTTCGTGGTCGCCTTGCCGGCCGAGGCCCGGGCACTGATCGGTGCATCGGCGCGTGCCGGTGAGCTGCGCAGCTTCGGCGACGGCGCCTGGTTGGCGGTGTGTGGGGTTGGTGAAACCGCGGCGCGGCGCGCGGCCCAGCAGCTGGTAGCGGCCAACGTGATCGCGCTGGTGAGCTGGGGCACTGCCGGCGGTCTGGATCCGCAGCTTGGCGCCGGCGATATCGTGCTGCCGCAGCATGTCGTCGACGCTGGCGGTGCCGTTTGGCATATCGACGAACGTTGGCATAGGCGCCTGCAGCGGGCGCTGCACGGCTGTGGACGGGTGGTCGGCGGCAGCTTGCTCGGTAGTACCGTGCTGCTCGGCAGCCGCGGCGCCAAGCGCGAGGCCTTTACCCGCACCGGTGCGGCGGCGGTGGACATGGAGAGCGCCGCGGTAGCGACGGTGGCGGCCGAGCACGGGCTGCCGTTCGTCGCCGTGCGCGTCATCGTCGACGCCGCCGATCAGGCGCTGCCGCGGGCAGTGGCGGTGGCACTGGATGCCGGCGGCCGTGCGCAACCGGCGCGGCTGTGCGCGGCGCTGGCGCGGCGGCCGCAGGATCTGCTGGGACTGTTGCGTCTGGCGTGGCGTTTCGCGTTGGCGCGGCGGGCGATGACCCGCGCCGCGCGCGCGCTCGGCCCGGCATTGCGTAACCCCCGAACCGGCGCCGCGGCATGAGCGCCAGCCAGGGCCTGCCGCGCGCGATCAGCCGCTGGGTGGACGGTGTCCAGCGGCGGGCACCGCTGGTGCTGCTGCTGGCGCTGGCAGGGGGGGTGACGATGCTGTGGCTGGTCAGCCAGCGGTTGACGGTGGATACCGACAACCAGAACCTGATTTCGGCGCAGCTGCCTTGGCGTCAGGCCGAGCAGCGGCTAGATCGGGAGTTCCCGCAGCTGAGCAATGTGCTGTTGGTGGTGATCGACGCCGACACCCCGGAGCTGGCCGACAGCGCGCAGCGCCGGCTGGTGGCCAAGCTGCAATCGCAGCCGCAGCTGTTCGAGGCGGTGTCCGCGCCGGAAGTCGCGCCGTTCTTCCAGCGCGAGGGTTTATTGTTTCTGTCGTTGCCGCAATTGCGTGAGCTCGGCGACGAACTGAGCCTGGCGCAGCCGTTCCTCGGCGCGTTGGCGCAGAACCCCAGCCTCGACGGTTTGGCCACGCTGCTGCAGCGTGCGCTGGGCGACGCTGGTGCCGCCGGCTTCGATCTGGCGCCGGCGTTCAGCGCTATCGCCGAGGGCGTCCGGGCCACCACCGACGGACATTTTTACCAGCTGTCCTGGCAGTCGCTGATGGGGCAGGGCACCGGTTCGATGGAGGCATCGCCGAAGCAGCGTTTCATCGCCGTGACGCCGGTGTTCGACTACACGCAGATGCTGCCGGCGGCCAAACCGATCGCGGCGGTACGAGCGGCGGTCGCCGCGCTGCATCTGGAGGCGGCCCACGGCGTGCGCGTGCGGCTGACCGGTGACGTGGCGATGGAGCACGAAGAGCTGCAGACCGCCACCTCCGGCGCGCTGCTGGCGCTGTCGGTGGCGATGGTGATGGTGGCGGCGCTGCTGTTTCTGGCGCTGCGCTCGCTGCGGCTGGTATTGGCGGCGGTGGTGACGCTGATCTACGGCCTGCTGGCCACTGCGGCGTTCGCGGCGGTGGCGATTGGCCACCTGAACATGATTTCGGTGGCTTTCGGCGTGCTGTACGTGGGCTTGGGCATTGACTACGCGCTATACCTGACCATGCAATACCGCGAGCGCGTCGGGCAGGGATTGGAGTCGCGCCGCGGCCTGTCGCTGGCCGCCGGCGACGTCGGCGGTTTCATGATGGTTTGTGCGGCCACCACTTCGCTGGGTTTCTTCGCCTTCACTCCGACCGATTTCACCGGCATCGCCGAGCTGGGTCTGATCTCCGGCGCCGGCATGTTTATCAGCCTGGGCTTAAGCCTGACCCTGCTGCCGGCGCTGATCGCGCTGTTGCCGCCGGACGCCGAGCGCATCCGTCTGCAACCGGCCGGCGGCGGCGTGTTCTCGCGCCTGGCGATATGGCCCTACCGCTACGCGCGCGGGTTGTGGATCGGCGCGGCGCTGGTCGCCGGTTTCGCGCTGCTGCTGGTGCCGCGCCTGTCTTTTGACTTCAATCCGCTGGACCTTCGCGATCCGCACAGCGAGTCGGTGACCGCCTTTCGCAAGCTGCTGGCCGATCCGAATATCCCGACGCTGACGCTGTCGGCGCTGGCGCCGAACGAGGCCGATGCGCAGACCCTGGCGCGGCGGCTGGCGGCGTTGCCGCTGGTCAAACAGACGCTGACGCTGGACAGCTTCGTCCCCGACGAGCAGCAGGCCAAGCTGGCGACAATCCAGGATCTGATCTTCACGCTCGGTCCAGAGCTGGCCAGCGCCGGCGACGTGCGGTTGCGCGCCGACCCGCAGGATGCGGCTTCGCTGCGGGCGCTGGCGGCGGCGCTGGCCGGCGATCAAACTGCCGACCCGTCGCAGGCGACGGCTCTGCGCCAGGCGCTGGTGCGCTTCGACGCCCGGCTGCAGCAGTTGCCGGCGGCACAGCGGCCGGCGCTGCTCGGACGGCTGCGCGAGGCGCTGCTCGGCGGCCTGCCGGACCATCTGGCGCAGCTCGCCACGGCGCTGCAGGCGCAGCCGGTGACCCGCGCCGATCTGCCGCCGGAGCTGGTGTCGCGCTGGATCGACGCCGCCGGCGATTGGCGTGTCGAGGTCTGGCCCCGGGAGATTCTCGACAACAATGCTGCGATCGCGCGCTTCGTCGATCAGGTGCGCGGCGTCGCGCCGACCGCCGTCGGCCCGCCGGTGGTGGCGCTGGAATCGGGTCGGGCGATGGTCACCGCGTTCCGGCAGGCGTTCACCTATTCGCTGATCGCCATCACCGTGCTGCTGCTGGTGCTGCTGCGCAGCCTCACCGACACGCTGCTGGTGTTGATCCCGCTGGCGCTGGCCGCGCTGTATACGCTGGCGTCGATGGTGCTGCTCGGTGTGCCGCTGAATTTCGCCAACATCATCGCGCTGCCGCTGGTGCTCGGCGTCGGCGTCGATTACGGCGTTTATATCGTGCAGCGCGGCCGGGAGGCGGCGCGCGAAGGCGTCAATCTGCTGCAGACCAGCACCGCGCGGGCGGTCACCTTCGGTGGGCTGATCACCATCGCCAACTTCGGCAACCTGATGCTGGCCAAGCACCCGGGCATGGTCAGCATGGGGCTGCTGCTGACGCTGGGGTTGGCGGCGACGCTGTTCTGTGCGCTGGTGCTGCTGCCCAGCCTGATCGCGCGGCGCTACGGTGCCCCGCGGGTGGACTTCTGAGGCTCGTGCCATGCAGGCGGCGATGAAGGCTCTGGTCACCGGCGCCACCGGTTTCGTCGGCTGTGCGGTCGCCCGCAATCTGCAGCGGCACGGTTTCGAGCTGCGCCTGCTGGTGCGGCAGAGCTCCGATCGCCGCAATCTCGAAGGGCTGACGGCCGAAATCGTCGACGGCGATCTGACCGACCCCGAGCGGCTGGCGCTGGCCGCCACCGGTTGCCGGGCGGTGTTTCACGTCGCCGCCGACTATCGGTTATGGGCGCCGGATCCGGCGCCGCTGTACGCCGCCAACGTCGATGGAACCCGCAACCTGCTGCGCGCTGCGGCTGACGCCGGCGTGGCGCGGGTGGTTTACACCAGCAGCGTGGCCACGCTCGGCATTCCCAAGGATGGCGCCCCCGGCGCCGAGGACACGCCGGTGACGCTGGCCGACATGATCGGCCACTACAAGCGCAGCAAGTATCTGGCCGAGCAGGTGGCGCTGGAAGCGGCGGGCGCCGGCCAGGACGTCGTCATCGTCAATCCCTCGACACCGATCGGTCCGCGCGACCGCAAGCCGACGCCAACCGGGCGCATCGTGATCGACGCTGCCGCAGGGCGTTTGCCGGCCTACGTCGATACCGGCCTGAACGTGGTGCACGTCGACGATGTCGCCGAGGGCCATCGGTTGGCTTTCGAGCGCGGCCGTACCGGCGAACGCTATGTGCTCGGCGGCACCGACCTGACGCTGGCGCAGATCCTGGCCGGGATCGCCGGGATCGCCGGCCGCAAGCCGCCCCGAGTGCGGCTGCCGCACGGCCTGGTGCTGCCGATCGCTTACCTCGCCGAGGGCGTGGCGCGACTGACCGGTGGCAGGCCGATCGCCACCGTCGAGGAAGTGCGGATGTCCCGCAAGCGGATGTTCTTTTCAAGCCGCAAGGCGATACAGGAACTCGGCTATCGGCCGCGGCCGGCGCGGCAGGCGCTGGAGGACGCCGTGCGCTGGTACCGCGACAACGGTTATCTCGATTGACCGGAAGGGACGCGCCGGTCGCGCAGCAGCCGGCTCGCCAGCCGGGCGAAAAACGGCACCAGCCGCGGGCGCGGCAAGCGTGTGTCGTAGCCGGCCATGCGGCGCTGGTTTTCGGCCAGGCAGATCTCGAGCAGCTCGCGCGGGTTTATGTCCACGCCGATCTGTTCGGCGCCGGTGGCGGTGAAGTTGGCGTCCCGCATCTCGCCCTGGCCGTCCAGGCCGCGGGCGATGCCGATGCGCTCCCAGATCAGGAACACCCACACCGCCAGGGTCTTGACTAAAAACCACGGTCGGCGCCACCACGGCAGGTTGCGCCGGTACCAGATCGCCCAGTTGACGAAAAACAGGATGTGGCGGCCTTCCTCCTGCATCACCGGCTCGAAGGTCTCGACCAGCTCCGGCGGGAAATAGCCGGAACGCCGTGCGGCTTCGAACAGGCCAAAAGCGAAAAAGCTGTCGATGCACTCGGAATAGCCGGTGACCAGCCACGCCCATTCGGGATCCGTGGGTTTTTGATATTCCGGCTCCGGCGCGAGCGGGATGCCGTAGGCCTCGACCAGCTTGGACAGCACGATCTTGTGGCGCGCCTCCTCGGCGCCGTCCAGATCCAGCGCCTGCCGCAGCAGCGGATCGGTGACGGTTTCGGCGAAACTGGCGACGCGGATCGACGCGCGGCCCTCGGTTTGCACCGCGATGTCCCAGATCGGCAACGAAGTGACGCGGGCCAGCGCCTGCGGCGACAGCCGCGGCCAGTCGATGACGGCCGGTTTATAAGGGTTGTGCGTCTCCAGCAGCATCCGGCAGAAAGCACGCTTGTGCGCCTCGGAGCCGAATTCGATCCGTCCCGGTTCGGGCGCGCGCCAGTGGCGCATTGCATAATCGGCGGTGGCGAAGGCTTCCGACATGGTTAACCTCAGGCTGATATCGCTACTACTATGACCGTAAAGAGGAGCCGACCGCCATCAGGGATTCAACGTGTTGCCTGATCTGCACCGCGTGCCTTCAAGCGGCGGCCAGCCGTTTCGTCTCCAGGAGTTGCCAGGAGATCAGTGCCGGCAGGCCGAAGCCGATTTCCCGCGCCCGCTTGGCCAGCGATAGCGCCACCGAAACGTCGGCGGCAAGCCCGATCATCTGTCCGAATACCACCAGCCCGGCTTCCTGCACGCCGATGCCGCCGGGTACGAAGAAGGCGAAGTGGCGGATCGCCAGCGTCAGGCTTTCCAGCGTCATCGCCTCCCAGGGGTTGACCGGGTGGCCGAGCAGCCGCAGCGCCAGCCAGATCTCGAAACTGCCGACCACCATGCCGGCGAACTGCCAGCCCATCGCCGCCCACAGCCGCGCGTGGTGGCGACACAGGAGACGGATCTCGGCGTCCAGCGCGGTCGAATTGCCGAGCAGCGCGGCGAGCTTGTGACTGTCGCCGAGCAGCTTGATCAGCGCCCGCTCGATACGCGCGAACAGGTTGCCGTAACGCAGCAGCGCCAGCAGCAGCAGCGGCACCGGCAGGCTCACCAGCAGGCCCCACAGCAGCGCGTCGCTGATCGCCGTACGGTGCAGCAGGCTGATCAGCAGCACCAGACCGAGCGAGGTGTAAAGGTACTGGCTGAGAATGGTCAGCAGCACTTCGAGAATCACACTGGCCGTGACCGCGGCGCCGGACAGCGGCCGCAGCAACGCCAGCCGGATGCCGACGATCTCGCCACCGACGCTGGCCACCGGCAGCAGGCGGTTGACCGCCTCGCGCACACTGGCGATCCAGAACAGGAACGGCCGGGTTGCCTGCCGCTGCGGGTCGCGTGGCCGCAGCAGCGTGCGCCAGCCCTCGGCGTCGAGTGCGATCGGCAGCGTATGGAATGGGATCAGCCACAGCAGGCTCCAGCCGGCGGCGTCCAGCAGTTGCAGGATCGCCTGCCAGCCCTGATGAACGATCAGCGCGATTGCCACCGCCAGGCCGAGTACTCCGGCGATGACGCTGGCCCGCTTCACGCCGCCGCTCCGTCGCGTGGTGCTGTCAGCAGATCGCTGAAGCCGCCGGTCGCCGGGTTCAGCTCCGCAAGGCGTTGCCGTACGCGCGGCGAGCACAGCGCCGCAAGCTCGTCAGTGTGGCGATAGCCGCGCATCGACGCCGTCAGACCGTCGTGGCTGGCGGGGTGACAATAGATCTCGGTGACGCCGGGCTGTAGGCGATCCAGTATTGCCAGCAGCGCGGTCTCGTCCATCGCCCCGCTTTGCGCGATGCCGAAAACCCGGTCGTTGTGCGCGATTCCGGCCCGATCCAGCCGCCGGCGCATCAGCGCGATCCACGGCCGCAGCGGCGCCGGCATGCCCGGCTCGGCCGGCAGGCGGATCGCGGTCAGACCGAACTCGCGGCCAATCGACAGCACCTGCGACAGCACTGTCGGGTGCAGGTGGGAATGTTTGTGCGCGTTGACGTGGTCGAGCGCCAGCCTGGTGGCGGCGAAGGCTTCGAATTGCGCGCGGATCTCGGCGGCGAGCTGCCGGCGCACGCGCGGCAGAAAGAAAAACCGGAATCCGTCACGCGCCATCGCCGAGCCGAAGCGGCCCTGTGCGTCCACCAGCTCGGGGATTTTCGCGCGCGGCAGCATCGGCACACCGTCGGCCAGCACCAGATGCAGGCCCACGCGCAGGCGCTGCAGGCGGCCGGCGCGCTCGACGGCGTCCGCCGCCGCCGGGGCGGCGACCATCAGGCTGGCGGTGGTCAGCACTCCGTCGCGGTGCGCGCGCTCCACCGCCTCGTTGACGGCCGGGTGCAGGCCGAAATCGTCGGCGGTGAAAATCAGGCCGCGCCGCTCATCCCTGGTCATCGGTCAGGAACTCTTTACGGCTCAATACCGATGATTACCAATGGAACCGCTGGTACTCCCCGACCTTGCCGAACGACGTTGTAGAACTCGCCTTCATAGTATGCGACGCCGGAACTCATCTCCGCCTGAAGTGCCTTCATCGGCAGGATTTCAATACCCAAATCGATCTCGTCCTTGACGTAGAAGGCGAGATGCTTGACAAACAGGTCGTAGGCGACAAACGAGTATTTGCCGAATTGAA